>DLEF01000066.1 GCA_002481545.1 Cyanobacteria bacterium UBA7753
TTGAATGTTCTTTCAACGTTATCTTTAGCAACGGTTTTCAATGTTTCCATTTCTTCTTTGATTGCGTTTCTTTCGGTTTCCATTGCAGCTAAGTCTGTATCGTATTTTCTGTCTTTAAGGTCGATACGTTTCATATCAGCTTCGTATTTTGCTTCTGCTTTCTTGAGGTTTGTTTCGTCGTTTACTTCTCTCAAGTGTGTTTCTACAGATACGTTTGTATCAACCATTTTGTAAGAACCGTCTTTTTCTTTATTGAATTTTTGTAAGTAGCAGCCGCCGTTTAAGTAGTTAGATACTAAGCTTGCCTTGTTACAATATTCTTCAGGGATGATAACGTAAGTTCTTCCGCTGCCGTCTTGCATTGCTTTTTGTGCGTTGTATTCGTTTACTAATCTTTTGTATACATCACTGTCTGTATCAAAATCTTCGCCTGTTTGTACGAAATTGCCGTTCTTTGTTCCGTAAGTTACGCTTGGTGTTACGTTTGATGTGCTTCTTTCGTAAGTGTAGTTTGCGGAAGAGTCATATTTTTCAGTGATGTTCAATGTTGTAGTTGAACCGTTCAAGAAGTTGTACAAGTTTTGGATATCTGATGTGTTAGAACCGTTATTGATGTAGTTGTAAACTAAATCGTTGATGTTAGCCAATGTTCTGTTGTTTTCTTGGTTATCAACACCATAAATTGAAGTCAATTTGTTGGTTAAAGCTGTTGCTGTAGTGTCGTCGATAGTTTCACCGTAAGCTTGTCTCATTGCGATAACAACGTTTTTAGCGATTGCATTGAGAGAAGGAGTTGTTACTGTTCCGTTGCCTGTTGATGCAGGAGTGTGTTTGATTTGTAAATTGTTCTTACCGTTTTCAACTGCTGATGAGTATTTGTTCAAGTCATAGCTTGAAAGGTCAGCGTTGATGTTGCTTGAAAGAGCGTTTACAATGTTGTTCCAAACAGCGTTTTCGTTATTGTAATAATAGTTCAAGCTTGCGAGTTGTACATTGTTGAATTTACCGTTCAAACTGTTCTTGATAACATCAGGAGTTGTTGAAGGGTTCTTTTGGTAGATTGAGTAAGCTAATTTATCATAGATATCATCAAAGCTTTCAACCGTTGCAGGAACAGCAGAAGCATATTGAGGAGCTACGGAGTAGTTTGCGGAACCGAAGTTGATATCATATTTGTCTGATGTGTAAGTTGTTGCAGTTGCATTTGTGATATCTGAAGAAGTTAAACTGTTGTTTTGAGCTTTTTCTGCAAGTTCCGCGATTCTTTCGTCTGAATAGCCTTTTATTACGTTGTAAAAAGTTTCGTAGTTTGTTGTGTTACCTGATTTGTTAGCAGCTGTGTATGCGATATATTTTGCGGTTGAATCCTTGTCGTAATTGATGTCTACAGAACCTCTTGTTTCTGAAGCTCCTTCTGATACAGAATATGTACAAGATTTTTTAGCAGCGATAGGAATTAAGAGCCCTTCTTTTATCAAATCATCAAGAGTTGCATAAGTTGATTTTCCTTTGCTTTGATAAGAATTTAACATGCTTGCTAATCTGCTAGTATTTAAAGAAGACATTTTTGTAAGATTTGTATTATATGTTTCAGAATTTCCGTTTGCATATTCGTAAGCAAGGTATTGTTTAATTTGTTCGTCAGAACCTGTCAATGTGTAACTGGTTAATGGAGTTGTAGCAAGAGTATTATTAGTAACACCGTTTGAGAAACCGAACAAATTGTAATTTGAAGAAGTAGGACCACTGGACTCATGAACATTTATTGCAGCGGATGCAGTTGTATTATAAAGTTTTGTTCCGTTTGCACGTCCAACCAATAAACCATAATTTCCACCGCTTGTTGCATATACATTAAGTTCTACACGGGCAGAGCTGCTATATATTGTTGAGCCGTTATCTTCGCCGATTAAACCGCCGATATTAGCACTTACGGTTGAAGCTCCTTGAATAGCACCTACAGTGTTGCAATTTACGATTTTACAATTAGTTGCTGTATCAATTAATCCACCCTTAACAGAATCATAATATTGACCGCCTGAAGATGTAGAAACACCATAGATTTCTGAATTTGTCGCAGTTGAAGCTAAACTGCCGTTATTGACTTTCAAATTTTGAACGGTTGCACTATCCAAATTTGTGAATAAATCAGAACCATAGTCTTTCATTGTGATACTGTATCCGTTACCGTCAAAAATACCTTCAAATTTGCTTATACTTTGGTCAACCATAATATTACCGTCAAGTTTAACGTACATATCGGAAGTTTGACGACCGTTTTTTATTTCATTTACTAATTGATTATATTGAGCTTGAGTGCTGATATTTACCTGTTGATAGCCGGAAGGAACCTCATCGTATTTTACATTTGATGCAATAGTTCCATCAGCGTATTGTTGTAAGGTTTGTCCGGTAACACTAGGAGCAGTCCCTGCAGATGTTAAAGTTGTTCCTGCTACATACGGATTAACGGTAACATTTGCAACAGGATTTGTTGAAGAAGGAACATAACCTGTAAGAGCTGCAGAACCTGCTGTTACATTCTTCAAATCTCCGCCTGTGAGTTCCCATTTTTCTGCAGTTGTTGAACCTGCTTGAACGCTGTTGTTTAAAGCAGTTACGGAAATACGATTAGAATAATCGGTAACTTGTTCATAGTGTCCTGTAGGTTTTGTAGGGCAATTGTGTTCAGTCAGGTATTGGTCTAGAGTTGTATCTCCGATACCCGTATCACCTTCAGAAATGCCGTTTGCAGCTGCAAATGCAGGGGTTACATAGATATGCTTGTCATCACATAATAAATAGGAAATACCTGATACAGATCCTTCATAGTCTGATACGACTCCGTTTTCAAGGGCGTTTAGGGTTGCGTCCAAGAAGGTTGTCGTACCGTCTGCATTGAGGGCTCCGTATTGGATTTTAGAAGCATCGAGGGCGTTTTCATACTCTTCATAAACACGTGAAGATTCATTGGCTAACTGAAGTTTTTGAGCTTCAAGCCTTTGAGCCTTGTATTCGATTTGATGCATTCTACCGGTTAGATGCAACAAACGTGCTTGTGATGATGATAAACCCATTTGTTTCTTTTCCCTATTGCTTACAATCGGTTGAGCGCTAAAATAAAAAACCTTTTGTAGCACCATGGTTTACGGCGTTATTCGTGAAATCTTTAGGGATTTGAGCGGTTTTCGTTACAAATGTTTACAATTATATAAATCTCTACAGGTACACCACTTACCCGCCTTCGGCACCCTCTTCCACTGAGGAGCGAGGTTCTAAACCGTTACGTAGCAACGGTTTTGCTTGTACCATTGTACAAGCTCCAGTCTCGCCCCCATCTGTGGTAGAGACCGACATTGTTTTTGAGCGACAGCGAAAATTACAAGGTCGAGTGAGGTGGTGCAACAATATCTTATTTTGAGTGAAATACTACATCCTGCCATTGGTATCTTCTCTTATATTACCAAATGTTAATTTTGCTTAATCTTTGTAAAGATATATGGTAAAATATACGTAATTGGGGTATAATTTTACTATATTGAGGAGTAAATTTTGGGTATTAGTGAAGTGAACGAGAATGTTTTATCTCCGCAGGACGTGAGAAAAATTTTAGACAGTGATAATATGGAAATAGTTAAGCTTTGCAAGAAAGCTAACGTTACTCCGCAAAAAACTGACGACGGAAAAACATACTTTTCACTTGATGATGTAAGAGCTTTGAAAACAGCAAAAGATTCATCAGGACATACCTCCGTTATGTCAAAGAATGCGTCACAACTGGTTGTTGACAGTCTGTTGAAAACATTAGGCAGAATGGAAACAAATATCACGGAATCAATATCAAAAGTTTTAGATGCCAGATTAGAAGGCATGGATGAGGTTGTAGTCGAGTTAATACGTTGCAAAACTGAAAATGAAAACCTCAAAAACCAAGTTGAAGAATTAACAAAAGAAAATTATACCCTAAAGAAAGAAAACGCAGCTTTCAGACCGTTCATGTTCGGTCTCTATGTAAAAGATGACGTTCAAAAAAGCTTATTTTAATTGTGTACAAATATAAAAATATAGAGGATTTAAGATATGGCAACTGCTGTAAAAGAAGAAGAGAAAAAGGGCGTATCTGCAGAACGTGCAAAAGCGCTTAATTTAGCAATAGAAAAAATTGAAAAAGATTTTGGTAAAGGTTCAATAATGAAACTGGGCGACAAGCCTACAGTGAATGTGGATGCAATCCCTACGGGTGCATTATCACTTGATATTGCTCTTGGTATAGGCGGTATCCCGAGAGGTCGTATTATAGAAATATACGGTCCTGAATCATCAGGTAAAACAACTTTGGCGCAACATATTGTTGCAGAATGCCAAAAACGTGGTGGGATTGCTGCTTTCGTAGATGCGGAGCATGCTCTTGATCCTGAATATGCTAAGAATTTAGGCGTTAATATTGACGAATTGTTGATATCTCAACCTGATACAGGTGAACAAGCTCTTGATATTACGGAAGAATTGGTTCGCTCGGGTGCTGTCGATATTATCGTTGTTGACTCTGTAGCAGCTCTTGTCCCGAAAGCTGAAATTGAAGGAACAATGGAAGACCAGCAAATGGGCTTGCAGGCAAGATTGATGTCTAAAGCTTTGAGAAAATTAACGGGTGTTATCGGCAAGACCAATACAACAGTTATCTTCATCAACCAGTTAAGACAAAAAATTGGTGTTATGTACGGAAATCCTGAAACAACAACAGGTGGTAACGCTCTAAAATACTACGCTTCCGTAAGAATGGAAATCAAACGTACGGAAACTTTAAAGGGTGACGGCGAAGATGTCGGAAACCACGTAAGAGTAAGAATTTTGAAAAACAAGGTTGCACCTCCTTTCAGAACCGCCGAATTTGATATTATATTCGGTAAAGGTATCTCTAAGACAGGTAATATCTTGGATGTTGCCGTTAACTTCGGTATTGTGAACAAAGCCGGAGCATGGTTCAGCTATAAAGATACCAAGTTGGGACAAGGCAGAGAAAAATCAAAAGAATTTTTGGATGCTAATCCTGAATTGTTAAAAGAGATTGAAGGTTTAATCAGAGCCAAATTAGAAGAAGACAGCAAACCTGCGGAAGATAAAAAATAATTCGCGGATTTGTTCCTGTGTGATGCTTACAAAAAATATTAATTATTGTAAAAAATGGGCTCAATAATAGCAAATTCAATTGTTTACATGTTTTAAGGAAAATGTGTAGTGAAAGAAGGAATAGATTATGTCAATGCAGGTATCGTTCAGAGCACAAGTAGCTCAAGCGCCTACTGTTATCCAACAGGCACAGACGAATGAGTCGAAAGAAGACCTGAACAAATTAAAAACCGATACTCAGAATAATCAGTTGACTGATATTGCTGCTATGACTCAAAAAATGCAAATTGAATCAAAGATGCAAGATGCAAAAGCTGAGCCTGTTAAGTATGTAGAGGATGTAAAACCTCAACCTTCAACAGACACCGCTAAAGTATCAGAGTCAGGTTCCGTTAGTACTCCTAACACGGTTACGGATGTTATTAAAAACTTCCACAGAGGTGAAAGACAATACAATAATAATCAACGTGCACAAGTACTTTTTGACCAAATGAATCAATATGCTATGAGCAACAGGATTCTTCACGGATTGTTCTAGGTCAATTAAAAATCTAAAACAAAGAGGAGTTTGAATAATATATTCAAACTCCTCTTTACAATTTATAATTATGTCATCCTGAACTTGTTTCAGGATTTAATAAATCTTAGATGCTGAAATAAATTCAGCATGACTGTTTATATTAATTGTTTAGTTCTTTGAACGGTCAATAATTCTGTTCTTATTGTTCCATTTGAATGAACTTCTTATTTCAGCTCCTATTTTTTCAATCAAAAGATTTTTATTTTCTTCTCTCAATTTGTTGAAGGTCTTTCTGTCGCCGTTAATATCAGCCAAAAATTCTTCCGCGAAATCTCCTGATTGAATATCCTTCAAAATCTTACGCATAGCATTTTTTGATTCTTCGCCAATGACTTTAGGGCCTCTTGTCATATCGCCGTATTCTGCGGTATTAGAGATTGAATAGTACATATCTCCTATTCCGCCTTGGTTTATCAAATCAACAATAAGTTTCATTTCGTGGCAAACTTCAAAATATGCCATATAAGGTGAATATCCTGCCTCAACAAGAACATCGAACCCTGCTTTTATTAGAGCGGAAACACCGCCGCAGATGACAGCCTGTTCTCCGAACAGGTCGGTTTCGGTCTCTTCTCTGAATGTTGTTTCGATTATACCTGCTCTGCCTGCACCGATTGCGGAGGCGTAAGAGAGAGCAACTTCCAATCCGTCACCTGACGGGTTTTGTTCTACGGCTACCAAGCAAGGAACGCCTTTGCCTTCCAAGTATTCACTTCTTACTGTGTGCCCAGGTCCTTTAGGAGCGACCATGATTACATTTACTCCCTCAGGAGCGACAATTTTTTTATAGTGGATATTAAACCCGTGAGAAAACATCAAGTATTGTCCTGCGTGCATATAAGGTTTAATTTGTTCTTCGTATACTTTTGACTGTATTTCATCAGGGATAAGTATTTGTACTATATCTGCATCTTTTACGGCGTCTTCGATTGATTTAATGTTGAAACCGTAGTCTTTAGCTTTAACATAAGACTTTCCGCCTTTTCTCAAACCCAGGACAACATCACATCCGCTGTCTTTAAGGTTCATTGATTGACCGTAACCTTGAGAGCCGAAGCCTATTACGGCTATTTTTTTAGTTTTAATCAAATTTGTATCAATATCTTTATCCAAATATATTTTTAAATCGCTCATAAATCCTCCTTATTTTAGTATTTGTTTGATTTGTTATATCACGGTAATAGTGATATTGGTCATTCTGAACTTGTTTCAGAATCTAATAAATCACAGATGCTGAAATAAATTCAGCATGACACGCTTAATTTATTTTTTTGAAATCTCATCTATATTATAGTCTAAAAATTAATCTTAATCACGATATAGACAAAACAAAAGAGGCTGACATAAAGCCAACCTCTTTGTAAATATTATAAAAGCTTAGAAACTTACTTGATTTCAACTGTAGCGCCAGCTTCTTCCAATTTTTTCTTAAGTTCTTCAGCTTCAGGCTTCTTCAAACCTTCCTTGATAGGTTTTGGAGCGTTATCAACTAAGTCTTTAGCATCTTTCAAACCAAGACCTGTGATTTCTCTAACTTGTTTAAGAACGGCAATCTTGTTAGCACCAGTTGCTGCCAATACCAAAGTAACTTCAGCATCTGCATCATCTTCAGCCGGAGCTGCTGCGCCTGCTGCCGGAGCTGCTGCAACTGCTACAGGAGCTGCTGCTGATACGCCGAATTTTTCTTCCATAGCTTTTACTAATTCAGAAGCTTCCAATAAAGTTAAGCTTTCGATTTCTGATAAAATAGTTTCTACACTCATTGTTTTTCTCCTTATAATTTTTATTTTTTTCTACTTTAATAGGACTTTTACAGTCCGAAACATAACTTAAATAAGTTATGCTGTTTTTTGATCTCTGACAGCTGCCATAGTTCTTGTAAGTTTTGCGAGAACTTCGTTGACAGAGTTTGCGATACCTGAAGCAGGTGAATTGATACAACCGAGCATTTTTGCGTAAAGCTCTGTTTTTGTAGGCAATGTAGCCAGCTTTTTAGCATCATCGGCGTTTAACCATTTACCGTCTAATACGGCACCTTTGATTTCGCCTTTTTTAGTTTCTTTAATGAACTTGGAAAGAGCTTTTGCAGGAGTGATTTGATCACCATAACCGAAAGCTATAGCGATAGGACCTGTAAGAGCATCTGTCATAGGTTCATATTGAGTTCCTTTAACCGCAAGTTTTGCCAAAGTGTTCTTTGTTACCATATAATCGCCGTCTTCAGCTTGGAGTGAACGTCTCAATTTTGTGATTTCTTCAACAGTCATTCCTTTATATTCGGTAACAATAGCAACTTGCGCCTTATCTACTTTTTCCTTGATGTGAGCGATTTTATCGCTTTTGAAGGCTTTTGTTGACATAATTTTGCTCCTTCTCTGATTAGTTATCGACCTATTTTTATGCACAAAGTAAAAAGACTTTGCGAAACCGCAAAATCTTACACATAAAAATACTATTAATATATTTCGACTTAGTGTAACCTGGGTTAGCCGGTCTTAACCTGTTTATAATCGCGAGGGTCTGAAAGCCTGAGGTTTTCATCTACGACAAGGTCTCTCACCTTGTATCACCGACGCAATAACTAACTGTCTGCGGTTGTACATTAAATATATCATATAAAATCAAAAAATCAAGTGTTATTTATACATTTCTTAACAATATTTTCTGTTTGTTTTTTATTCCTTTGATTAGAATAGCTGTTCCTCTAATCTTCAATCGGGACAGTGATAATGTATTTGTTATCAACTTTCTTTTTAGATAATTTTTGAGGTTGAGCTTTGTTTATCAATGTATATGTTTGGCTCATTTTTGTATATGATTTAACGTTGTTCTTGTCGGAATTAGCCTCTCCGCTTATTGTTATTCTGTGTCCGTCAACATCGACTTTGATATCTTCCGTATTTCCGTCGAACGGAGTTAAATCGACTACAAACTTGTAAGCTTCAGGTGTTCTGATAAATTCGACGGCACTTTTATGGCTGTATTCGGTGCTGTCCTTCATCATTTTATCAAAATCCGCGTTCATCCTATTTATATTGCGATACATTTGTTTGTCCATCTCATCAAATTCGTTATACGCATAAGCAGGAGAGAGAATGTAGTTCAATGCACAGTCCGCAACAACATAAAAAGCGAGGAATGAACCTACAAGGGTTGCACAAATTATTCCCGCATATTTTAACCAGCAATGTTTATGGTTATTTCCGCAATTTTTTGCTCCGTTATTTTCACATTCGCTCATAATGTACTCCTTTCTTAGACATCCTTTTATTTATATATAAGGATTTTACGGATAAATCAATTATTCTGTTTTCTATACCTATTAGTATAATCAAAAAATTGTATTAGTGAAGCAAAATTCAACGGGCAACATCTATGCTGTACAACAAGGGGTTTTACAATTTGTCCTGTTGTTGTAAAATATGATAAGATATAATAAATAGGAGAAAAAGAGATGAGAAAACGTATAACATATATATTGGGTTTGTTAGTTCTTGTAGCGGGAGTCGGATTTGCGGCTAACAATTATGTATCGGCCAATCAATCCCCTGCACCTGCAGTAATTTCGGCAGTTACATCAAACCCGCCGGCTCAAACAAAACCTGTTACAGCAGATACTCCAACTGTTCAGGAAAAAGCAAAAACTACTGCAACACCTGCTCAGACAGCAAATGTAAATTTTGTTGATCCCGTTGCGGTAGTAAAAAATCCTTCCGCTTATTTAAACAGAAAAATTCACGTATCGGCAAGATTTGATAAATTTGCAACTCTCGGGCTTGATTATAAACCTGCATACAGAAGTTCAGAAAATTATATATCATTCTTGATTTTAAGAACCGACACTTCCAAAAACATACCGTTATCGGAAATGAAATTGTTTATGAAACGTTCCGATGCTGATAAATTCATTGAATTAAAAGAAGGCGACAAAGTCCAATTTGCAGGCACTGTTTTTTCAAACGCATTGGGTGATGTTTGGGTAGACGTAGAGTCTTTGAAAAAAGTTAATTAATAACGGAGTTAATAACGATGGCTGATAAAGATATATTTTTGACAATACACGGGCATTTCTATCAACCGCCGAGGGAAAACCCTTGGTTGGAAGCGATAGAGCTGCAGCCGAGTGCATTGCCTTGTCACGATTGGAATGAAAGAGTAAATAGGGAATGTTACTCTCCGAACTCTATATCAAAAGTCGTTAATAACAAAAATGAAGTCTTATGCTTGGTTAATAACTATGAGTATATGAGCTTTAACTTTGGTCCTACCTTGTTATCTTGGATGGAGGAGTTCGCACCTCAAGCATATGAAAGACTTATTAAAGCCGATATGAACAGTGTTCAGGCTCATAACGGGCATGGTAACGCTATCGCGCAAGTTTATAACCATATGATTATGCCTTTGGCAAATGAGTTGGACAAACAAACACAGGTAAAATGGGGCATTCGTGATTTTGAATACAGATTCGGACGTAAGCCTGAAGGTATGTGGCTTGCGGAAACAGCTTGCGATGATGATACATTGAGAGTCCTCGCGGAAAACGGGATTAAGTTTACCATATTATCCCCGTTCCAAGCAAAAAGCGTAAAACCTTTGAACGCTCCCGATAACTCTTGGCAGGATGTAAGCTGGGGCAATATTGATCCTGCAAGGTCTTACAGATATTATATAAAATCTGCTCCTGATAAGTATATTGATTTATTCTTCTATGACGGCTCTATTTCTAAATCAGTCGCATTTGACGAACTGTTGAGAGACGGAAACAAATTCATAGGCAGGTTGGAAGACGGTATTAACTATTCAAGAAATTATCCGCAATTGGTAAACATTGCAACCGATGGCGAAAGCTACGGTCACCATACAAAATTTGGTGATATGGCAATGGCTTATATTATAGCTATGAAGATAAAAGATTCTCCGTTTACCATTACAAATTATGCGGAATATTTGGACAAATACAGAAGTGATTGGCAAGTTGATATCAAAGATGTATCTTCTTGGAGTTGTTCTCACGGTGTCGGACGTTGGAAAGAAGATTGCGGATGTTCGACAGGCGGGCATGCCGGTTGGAACCAAAAATGGAGAGCTCCTTTGAGAGATGCAATGGATTATTTAAGAGATGCCGTCACTCCGTTGTTTGAAGAATTCGGTAAAAAGTATTTTAAAAATCCGCTTGAGGCAAGATATAACTATATTGACGTTATTTTGGACAGAAGTTTTGTAAATGTTCAAAAATTTCAGAAAAAATATTTCTTACCTGATTTGTCTGATGATGACAAAGTAAGAGCAATGAAACTCTTGGAAATCCAAAGACAGGCAATGTTGATGTATACAAGCTGCGGATGGTTCTTCTGTGAGATATCGGGACTTGAGACTGTTCAGATTATGAAGTATGCGGCAAGGGTAATGCAGCTTGCCAAAGAGTTTACCGATATAGACTATGAAACCAAGTATTTGGAAATATTATCCAAAGCAAAGAGTAATTATGCCGAACTCGGAACGGGTAAAGATATTTATGAAAGATTTGTAAAACCTTCCGTTATTACGGAGAAACAGATTGTATCACTTTGGGCTGTATCATCTTTATATCAGGATGTTGATGAAGAAGAAGATGTATATTGTTACAGTATTGAGAAAAAATCTTATAAAAAGGTTCAGAAAGGCGATTCTCAGTTTGTAGTCGGGAATGTTGTCGTACAATCGAGAGTAACCTTGGAAAAGCACAACTTGAGTTATGCACTTCTTCAATATTCGGGCGGAGATTTCCACTGTGCAATAAAAGAATATGATGATGATTTTGAAGATAAGCAGAAAGAACTCATAAGAAATTACATGCTTAATCCGTTGACGGAGATTATTCGTTCTTTGGATTCGTATTTCGGACAAGAGTACTTCACTCTCAAGGATATCTTTATTGAAGAACGTCGTAAAATCTTGCAAATCCTTATGAAAGAGAGAATACATGAGTTCTCTAATACTTATGAGTATATTTATAACGAAGGTAAAAGCTCTGTTATGCACTTCCAAGCTCTCGGGCTTGATATACCTGACGAGTTTAAGATTGCGGCACAATATACGCTGACAAAGAAATTCAATGAATTATTCACAAGTTCAAACGGGTTTATAGATGAAGATGTTATCCAAACCGCAAGTGACATCAATTTTGACGCTAAGAAAATAGGGATAAAACTGGATAAAACTCCTACAAGTAAGATATTCAGTAAGAAAATAACCCAGAATGTTGGCAGACTTGTATACAGCTTGGAATATCAACAGGCGGAAGTAACACTTGATTTGTTGGATATGATGGATAAATTAGAAATAGATGTTAATATAACGGATGCGCAGAGTTTGTTCTATACAAAAGTTGTTGCTAAATTTAACGACATGATTGAGCATATATCATGTACATCGGATAAAACATTCATGGAACAGTTGTTTAGTATTGCCGAACGTTTGAACATAAACGTTGATTATTATAAAAACATCATGGATAAAACCTTATTAGAGAAAAAACTTCTTAAATAATAACAAAAGCATGCTTTTTCTTGAAAATACAGGCATGTTTTGCTTCTTGTACCCCCGATTGTTTAAGAAAAAATGAATATATTTCAACTTTTATTAACAATTGTAAAGCTTACACTTGTCGAAATCCGAAAAATATTATATAATCAGTTAACGCATTCAAATATTGAATTACAGACTTAGAGATTGAGGTGTGAAAAAATTAATATTGTGTATTTAATGTAACGATAAAGTGTAATTTTGTAACAAAATAGCAATTTTTGTTAATCAGAACACTTTTTATATAAGAATGGTTGTGTAACTATTACAAAACGGAAGGTTAAAATTTGAAAATCAACTCTATTAACACTGCAAACTATGCAAACAACACTAAGGCTAATAACCGTAATGCAAAGAAAAATAATAATCCTAATTTCAAAGGTTTGATGGATTTTCCCGGAACAGCTATGAACTTAATTGAAAAAGGCGGATTTGTAGCGTCTTTCTTAGTACAAGATACATTAGGCATGA
Source organism: Cyanobacteria bacterium UBA7753 (assembly GCA_002481545.1). Taxonomy (GTDB): domain Bacteria; phylum Cyanobacteriota; class Vampirovibrionia; order Gastranaerophilales; family Gastranaerophilaceae; genus UBA2883. The sequence continues at coordinate 12,746 of DLEF01000066.1, forward strand.
CCGTTCCTCGTACTCTTACAGGTACAGTTCGTGGTGTTGATGAAGACAGAATCCAAGCAACAAAAAATTATTATAAAGCAAAACTTTTATTCCAAAAACCTAAAAAGGAAGATGAAGAAAAAAGATTACATTTAAAAGATTTGAACTTCAAAGAAGGTGCAGAAGTCGGTATCAGAGAAGGTTTATCAGGACCTTTGATGATGTTCACTCCTATCCTTGTTTTGCTTGCAGGTAAAAAATTCGTAGGTAAATCATCTTATACAAATTCAAGTTTGATTAGACGTCTTGGCAAGAATATGAAAGAAGTTGTTTCTTCAACTCAACATGACAGTGTTGATTCATTGAAAAAAGATTTCTACAGAAAAAATCTTACAAAGATGGTAAAGGAAACAACAGGTTCTGCAAATGCAGAAGCTGAAAACAATTTCGTTAACAGTGCAATGCAATCAATGGCTCGTATAGATAAGCTTGATGCAATGAAAGCTAAAATTCCTTTCTATAATATTCCAAAAAAACACAGAGTTTCTAAATTGCAAAAACAAACTCAAAGCAATCTTGTACAAAGTTTCAATGATTTCCATAAAGAAAATTCAAACAATTATGATTTATTGAATAACGTATCATTAGACGGTGCAACTTATAAAACAGGTGAAACGATTGACGCTATCAGAGCTTATTCAAAAGATGTTTTGAATGGTAAAAAAGCAGAAGATGTAACAGAAAAATACGTTGATAATGTTAAGACAAAATCAGTTGTAGGCAGAATGCTTGTAAACGCTGCAGCTGCAGTTTCAACAATCGGTTCTTTGTCAATTGTTCCAAAACTTTATAAATTAGTTAACCCGGTTCCTCCGGGAGCTTTAGGCGATCCTAAGACTGCTGATGCTAAAGCATCAGCAACAGCTCAAAATAATACAAAGGCTGCTGATGACAATAAAGATGCTAAAAACAACAACGGCAATGTATCATTCAAAGGCGGAAAGTTATCTTTAGCTGATAAAGCTGCTAAAACATTTGAATTTGACGGTCATAACTTGACTAAGACTTTGATGTTGTCATTGTCTGCAGTAGGTTTGTTAACTCCTCGTGTAGCAACAGCCGCAAAACGAGCTCCTGAAGATCCTGTAACCAAGAAAAAAGATTATTCTGAAATTCCAGAAATCGTTACAAGGGATGTAACATCAACGGTAGCCGTAACATGTGCAGTTCCTGTTATATCAGATGCAATCTTTAATGCTTCTCAAAAGAAATTAGGATTTGTTTTAACAAATGAAAAGAAAAACTTCTTAGGCTTAAGACCTAGTTACGGTTCAAGCAGTATAGAACAAATTTACGGTAATCTTGATAATGAAGCTAAATTGAAAACATTCGGCGATTTTATTAATGAAAGAGAAGGCAACTTAGCAAAAATCTTTAGTAAAGATAAAAATGCTAATAAAGTATTCAAAGACAATGGTCTTGACTTAAAAGAACTTGCAAAAGGTGACAGAAAAGATGCTAACAAAGCAATCATCGACAAAATTGCAAACAAAGATTTCGCTAAGACTTTGGCAGATTCTTTGAAACCTGTAAACGGTAAAGTAAACGGTATCCTCAAACGTGCTCGTTCTTTGAGTTCAACTCCGTCATTCTTGTCAACTGTACTCTTTGTACCGGTATTCTTGGGTGTTGTTCTTCCTAAGATTGTATACGGAATGACTGCAAAACGTCATAAAAAAATGGAAGCTGAAGATATGGCTTATGTAACAGGTCAAGCAAAGAAAGCTGAACAAGCTCAACCAGCTCCTGCTAATCAAAACAATGCAGCTCAAAAAACATCTGCTGTTGATTATTCAAAGCTTAACTCAAACTTCAAAGGTACAGCTTTAGATTCAATGAAACATTCAGCATAGGAAACGGACTTGAACGTTATAAAATGGTGAAGCAACAGTAGATACTGTTAAGCCTGTCATTCTGAACTCGTTTCAGAATCTCAAAAGAAATTAAAGATTCTGAAATAAATTCAGCATGACGCATCGTAATTGTTACTTGCTCTGACTCTCTTCTATTCCCTTTCCGAAGATTGCAAAGTCATATTTGACGGGATCATCTTTATTAAACTGTTTCAGTGTGTTTGTTAATTCAATGACCGCTTTCATATCGTTGCTCTTGCGGGTTAGAAGATGCATTTCTCTTGATAGTCTTGCAACGTGAACATCAAGAGGTATTCTTAAATCCGATTTCGGCATAAAATTCCAGATGCCTAAATCTACTGCGGATTTTCTTACCATCCAACGCAGGAACATGTTTACCCTCTTCATTGCGCCTCCCTTATCGGGATTAGGTATAAGGTGGTAAAACCCTTGTCCCATGCCTGCCTTTACGTTTGAGTAAAAATAATCTTTGACTATTTTATACATTTGGTCTACGGATTTGTCTTTTCCGTATCCGTATTCAAACAGTTCGGATAGTCCGTTTGATGTTGTATAGAGTTTTGATAATATTTTTAAGAACTCTAAAATGTCGTCGGCTTTAGAGAATCTGTAGTTAAAATTTGTTTCTGTGATTATTGAAAAATCGCCGTTTTTTATGTAGTTTGCGGGTTCCCCATTTGTGTAATCGAAGAAATCTTTTAGTTTTGCGATAAACAGTTTTCTGTTCCCGTAGGCAAAAACAGAGGCTATAAAGCCAGCGAGCTCTATATCTTGTTTATCTTTATATAAATGCGGAAACTGTACGGGATCATCTTTGATGAAATCGACCGTTTCGTATTTTTCCGCTAAGTTGTCCAATTCGGTTTTTGTAATCATAACCATACAATAAAATGAGCAATTGTTTATTTACTCATTTATCCCTCTCTTAATTTTGTAAAGAATTTATCCAGTATTTTATCACATTTTTCTTCTTCAATCCCGCCATAGACGTGGAGTTTTGAATTAGCTGTATTTCTTAAATCCATAACTGTGCCGAGAGCTCCGCATTGTGTGTTGTAGCTCCCAAAGTACAGAGTGCGCAGACCTGATGAAATAATAGCCCAGGTGCACATAGGACAAGGCTCAAGTGTTACATACATATCGCAGTCTGTGAGTCTCCAAGTCCCTAAATGTCTTTGAGCTTCTCTTATTGCAATTATTTCTGCGTGTCCTGTTACATCCGACAATTCTTCTTTTTGGTTATGGGCTGCCGCTATAACGACGCCGTCTTTAAGAATGGCACATCCGACGGGAACATCAAGAGAAGAGGTCTGCTTTGCCTCTCTTATTCCTCTTTTAAAAAGTTTAGTTTGCTCTTCCGAATATTCCATTTCTTAATCCTTACGACAATCCGTTTATTCTACCCCTACCCTTGCTCCTCTGCCTTTGGCATAAAGAGAGTGACAACAAATCCCCAATCCGTATCGGAGTGGAGTTGTATATGTCCGCCCATTGTTTCGACAAGCCCTTTTACAATGAACAAGCCGAGTCCTGTTCCTCTTGTTGTTCTTGTCGTTGAGTCGTCCAGTCTTGTGAATTTATCAAACAATGTTTTTAATTTATCCTTTGGTATCATAGGGCATTTATTTTTGACGACTATTTTTATGTGTTTATCATCAAAGTTTTCCGCAGAGATTTCTATATCGGTATCTTCATCGGCATATTTTACGGCATTGCCCATAAGGTTGATTATAATTTGCTCAAATCTGTCTCTGTCTGCGAGGATTAGAGGCATATCTTCCGGGATATTGTTTATAATCGTTCTGCTTCCGATATTCTTTACAAGAAGAAGTGCATCTTCGACTACTTCCGGCACACTAATCGGCTCAATATCCATTTTTAGGGTTGAGCCTTCTATATCAGGGATTACAAGCAAATCTTCAACCATTCTTTTGAGTCGTTCCGCTTGACGTTTTATGACTTTCAGAGATTTTTGTTTTGTCTCTTCGTCTATTGTAATATCCTGTCTTAACAATCTTGAGGTATAGCCTTGAATGCTTGTTAAAGGCGTTCTGAATTCGTGGCTTACCGTGTCTATCATATTTGAGCGAAACTCGTTCAATTCCGCAAGTTCTTTGTTTGATTTTTGGAGTTTCCTGTATGATTTATGGATTTGGTTTGCCATACGGTTAAACTCATAGGCAAGGAATATAATTTCATACGGCGTAAATATATGTGTAATCAACCTTATGCGTCGTTTGTAGTTTCCTTTTGACAAAGCGATGATTGCTTTAAAAAGTTGTCTGATGTTGATATACAGGTATGAAATATATAACCCGACGAAGAACAGAACCGCGAATGCTGAAGCTAACAGAGCCATAATTATCTTCATTCTGCCGTAATCAATGGAATTTTTCGTTACTTCTTTAGGTGTTGATACGATAATCAACATATCGGGATTTGTCTTTTTGATGTAGACAAACGGCTGGTTTTTGCGTTTTCCGTATATTACTGCTTTGTTCGGTTCAAGTTCTTTAGGCAATTGTTTGGTGCATTTTTTATAGACGCTCTTATTGTAGTTATAGGAGGTCATCAGTTTTCTTTCGTCATTGAAAACATATATTTGTCGGTTTTCCGATCCTATGGAATTAAACATGTTTTGTTTAATTTTTTCTATATCGACTATTGCGCAGAGGTATTTTCCGTTTTTCAACTGCGGACCGAGTATAGCTGCCTCTTTTCCTCTTATTGATTTTCTGTATGCGATATATTGTTCTTTAGAATTTAAGATTACTATATCGTCATATATTGAAGAACCTGTTTTTATTTTATTCAGATATGCTTTTTTTGACGATACGGTCGGAAAATAATCCAGTGTTACCGATACTTGGCGCAGTTCGTGATTGATTGACTCTATATATACATCAATACTGTCTGAAACAGAGTTTGCAACTATTTGCCCTATTTCACAAAGCTGTGCTCTTACGGAGTGTTGGTTAATATTGTTAACTACAAACCCGCAAATGGTCAAAGTAATAACGACAGAAAGTATGCTGACTATAATAATTTGTTCAACAATTTTCAGACGTTTAACGTTTTTTACGACTTTCATATTACTCTCCGAACGGTGTTAATTTGTAACCTACGTTTGTGACTGTATGCAAATATTGAGGTTTCTTCGGGTTAGGCTCAATTTTATTTCTGAGTCCGCCTACGTGTACTCTCAACATCCTTACATCTTCATCGCTGTCATAGCCCCAAACTTCATCCAAAAGCGTTGCAAGTGTGACCGAATTGTTAAAATGTTGCATAAGACAGTACAAAATTTCAAATTCAGTCGGAGTAAGTTTAACTTTTTTGTTAACGATGACGCATTCCAATGTATCAGGGAATATTTGTATATCGCCTACGTTTGTGACTTCGTTGGATATGCTGTCAGGGTTTTGAGGTTGATTTCTTCTTAACAATACCCTTATTCTCAATAGTACTTCCTGAACGTCAAACGGTTTTACAAGGTAGTCGTCAGCACCGCAGTCAAATCCGATTGTTTTATCGTTTATTGTCCCTTTTGCGGTGAGCATAAGAACAGGGATGGCGAGTTTAGCACTTCTTATGTTTTTGCAAACATCAAACCCGTTCATTTTCGGCATCATAACATCAAGGATAACCAAATCGTAGCTATTGTTCAGTACTTTTTGCAGCCCTTCTTTTCCGTCTTTTGCCGTATCGACGAAATACCCGCTTTGCGAAACGTCAAATTCCAACAAATCTCTGATTTCATCATCGTCATCTACTATTAATATTCTCTGCATAAATATTTATCACTCCGTTAATCACACAATTATAACGAATGAAGGGTTATTCCATACATTTACCCTTTATTCCTATCCTCTAAAATATCTTTCGGGATAGTTTGTAGAGGATTCTTTTATTGTGTAATATTCATTTTTATCTATATCAACACCCATTTTTTTAGTGTTGATGTTTAATTTCTTTTGTTTTTTCTTGATAAAATCGTAATTTAATCCGCTCATTTTTATCACTCACTAATTTATATAATATTATACAATATTATTATTTTCATCGATTTGAACAATGGTCGGTTTGTAGCCTTCGAGTTCTTCTTCCGTAACGTAACGGTAAGAGCAGATAATAATTTTATCACCTGTTTGAACTTTTCTTGCTGCAGCTCCGTTTACGCAGAACATTTTTGAACCGCGTTTACCTTTAATAACATAGGTTTGGAAGCGTTCGCCGTTATTTATATCCAATATATCAACTTTTTGCCATTCTCTGATTTTTGCGGCATCAAGTATTTCTTCATCAATAGTTATAGAGCCGACGTAGTTCAAGTTTGAATCAGTTACCGTAGCTCTGTGTATTTTAGAACTTAAAAACTCTAATAACATCTTTCATATCTCCTTAATCTAAGTTTATTATATAACAAAAATTAAGACGGAGTATGCAAAATATTATATTATAGTGCAATTATTCTATAATTATTTGAACAATATTTTGAACGAATGCGCAAATATACTATTATTTACCCCTGAAATAGTCACAAATAAGTGTTTTTTCTTTCTTTGGGAGCATATTTTTGATATTTTTTATGCCTTCAACAATGGGGTTTTTGTCGCATTTTTCAAGCTCTTTCATTATGATAGCTTTTTTTAATACTGCCGCATCGTATAAATCCTCACATAAATCAGAGGATTTCATTCTCTTTTTATATATTTTGATTTGTTCGACAGTTCGTTCTAATTCTTTTAACAGTTCTTTTTTCTTCATTATTTAATTTACCTTACATAAAAAGTATATTTAATTTTTAATAAAAATAAATCCGCTTTTTAGTTGAAATAATTACGCGGGAGTTTTTATTTTATAACCCTTTAAAAACGCGTCAAGATTAGATTTTGCTAAATGTTTTCTTGTTTCAGGCAATACTATATCGTCAGCTTTTTCAAACATGTCTTGGTTCAATGAGTCTTCAATTTCAAAGATAATCCCCATTGAGACCATATTAGCGAGTCTGTTGTTTCCTGCCTCATCCGCTAACTCTGTCATAGGCTCAAAGATGTATTCTATGTCATTTCTTGGTCTTTCGTCTTTAACCAGAGAAGAATTGCATATAATCATTCCGCCTGATTTAATCTTTGATATAAATCTGTCAAATGAAAGCTGGTTTAGAGCAATAACGCAGTCTGCATATTGTTTGTGTACGGAACTTACTTCATCATCGGATACAACGATTTCGCAGTTTACCGTGCCGCCTCTCATTTCGGCTCCGTAGCACGGATACCATGTTACATTTTTGCCTGCAAGCATAAACGCATTAGCTAATACCTTGCCTGCAAATAATACGCCTTGTCCGCCAAATCCTGCAATTATATAATTTTTTTCCATAATTTTTACTCCTGAGGGCTAACATATATGCCCCGTTTGTTTTTATAATTTAGGTCAGGTAATGCCTGACAGATTTTATTGATTTATTTCGCCGTTACATCCTTGAATACTCCGAGCGGGAATACAGGTATCATTTCTTTTCTTACTCTTTCGTGTGCCTGCTCAGGTGTCATTTTCCAGTTTGTAGGGCAGGTTGAAAGAATTTCAACAAAACCGTATCCCAAACCGTCCAATTGTACTTGGAAAGCCTTTCTTAAAGCTTCTTTAGCTTTTTTGATATGAGGAACACTGTCAAGTGCCACTCTTGCAGAGAAGGCTGTTCCGTCGCAGAGTGCGATGTGTTCCGCAATCTTTATAGGATAACCGTAAGTTTCTTTAAATCTTCCCATAGGAGACGTTGTTGTCTTTTGTCCCATAATGGTTGTAGGTCCGAGTTGTCCGCCTGTCATACCGTAGGTTGTGTTATTTATACAAATCCCTGACAGGTTTTCGCCTCTGAGTGCCGCGTGAGTGGATTCTGCAAGCCCGATTGATGCAAAATCACCATCGCCTTGATAAGTGAATACAAACTTATCGGGTCTTACTCTTTTTACTCCCGTTGCTTCAGCCATTGCACGCCCGTGCGGGGCTTCAATACTGTCCACGTTTAAGAAATTATATATAAATACCGAGCATCCTATTGAGGCTGCCAATATCGTATTTTCCGTAAGGTTCATTTCATCGAGCAATTCAGCTACAAGTCTGACCGCGATACCGTGATCGCATCCCGGACAGAATGTGTATTTGAAATCTTTTTTCATGCTCTTTGGAACACTGAATACCTGTTGCATTTTATACTCCTTTAAAGTAATTTCTATAATACTGCCAATTCTTTATGGTTTAGAATATTGTGTACCCCTTCGGATATTTCTTCTACACTTAACCATTGACCGACAGGTCTGTTTAATAAATCGACTTTTGCTTTTCCGTTTACGGCAAGTTTAACATCGTTTATCATTTGTCCCATATTCATCTCGACTACGATAAACTGTTTGCACTTGTCTGCAAGTTCGCTTAATCTCTTTTCAGGGAACGGACTCAATGTTATAGGACGTAACATTCCGACTTTTAATCCTTGTTTTCTGAGTTCTTTCATAGTGGCTTTGATGTTTCTGCCCATACTTCCGAACGCAACGAGGATTACATCCGCGTCTTCCGTTTCATGTTCTTCCCATTCTGTTTCTTCTGCAGCTATCTTGTCATACTTGGCAAACAAACGTCTTATTTTTGCGTTGTGTTCATCTTCGTCGGATGCACAAGAGAAAATCTTTCTGTTATCTCTGCCTTTTGCTCCCGTGAGTGCCCAAGATGAAGTATCAACTTCGGGGTATGGATATTCGCCGTATTCTGCAGGTTCCATCATTTGCCCAAGTTGTCCGTCCGCAAGAATCATTGTAGGATTTCTCCATTTTTGAGCAAGATAGAATGCTTTGTATGTCAAATCAATACATTCTTGAACGGTTGAAGGTGCTAAGACTATCAGTTTATAGTCTCCGTTTCCTCCGCCGTATACTGCTTGGAAGTAATCGCCTTGAGCAGGATAAACATATCCGAGCCCCGGACCTGCTCTCATTACGTTTACCAGTACAACAGGCAATTCATCTGAACAAGCATAAGACAAACCCTCTTGCATAAGAGATACCGCGCAAGAAGATGATGAAGTCATTGCTTTTGCACCTGTTGAGGTTGCACCAATTACCATATTTATTGCTGCAAGTTCGCTCTCTGCGCAAACATAACCGCGTTTTAAGTCATACATTCTTTGGCTTAAATACTCTCCGATTTCGGTCTGCGGTGTAATAGGGTAGCCGAAATAACATTCGCACCCTGCTCTTACTGCAGCTTCCGCTATCGCAAAATTACCTTTTATTAATTCTTTCTGTGTCATTATATTACCTTTATGAATTTTGTATTATTACTTTTTGCTATGGAAATAAAATCCCTATTTATATACTTCGGTTATAGCCAAATCAGGGCAACGGGTTGCGCACATTGCACAGCCTAAGCATTCGTGATTAGGATCAACAAACTCTACGTATTTATCGCCTAAGTTGCTCATTCTGTTGCTCTTTTTAATCAGTCCTTTAGGACAAGTCCCTACACATATAAAACAGGATTTACATCTGTTTTCATCAATAACTATATGTGCCATATCTACCTCACTCTAAACCAATATCATAATTAAATTATAGCACTAACAACAAAAAATAACACGTATGCATGCTTATTTTAGTGCATTAAAGCTCCGAACATATATCCTGATAGGTTGATAAAATTCTTAAAATACGCAATTTTTTTGTTCCAATTTGTCTGTAGACGATAAGATAATTCTTTTTGAAAATATAAAATCTGACGTCTTTATCCGTTATATCAGGTCTTGCCTCTCCTATTTCGGGCTCTTTCAGTAATACAACGAAGGTCTTGTAAAAAGCCTTCAACATTTTGTATGCTTCAAACTTATTTTTTTCTGATATGTATTCAAGGATAATTTCAATATCACTATATGACTCACTTGTCATCTCAAATCCCATGTTACTTATCTTATCGAGGATGCTTTGCATTGAGGAATGCCCTTTCAAGATGACCAAATCATCCCAACCTTTATCGATATCAGTATTTAATTGAGTGAGTCTTACGGGAGGAATAAGCTCTTTTTTGTTAAGCATTTCTTTCTCCCTCGTTTATATTTGTATCATTGAAATCGTAAAACTTAAAAAACATAACCAAAATTATAAACCAAACATTGATTGAGTTATAAAATATGGGCCCGGGGGGGTTCGAACCCTCGACCAAGGGATTATGAGTCCCCTGCTCTACCGCTGAGCTACAGGCCCAAAACATAATTATAAATTAACATGGTCACTCAAGAATGTCAAGTTGCAGTAATATAAGGCAATATGACAGTAATATTTATCTTCAAAAAGTAGTATGTAGGTCGGCATTACTATGCCGACAAAATTTCAATATATATGGGAATTGTCGGATTGGTAAACCCGACCTGCTTCCTTTCCTTTGTCAAAAACAATTGTAGGTCGGCATTACTATGCCGACAAAAAATTCAATATATATTGGTTGTGTCGGATTGGTGTCTTGAAATTCGTTTATGCTCCTGACAGTCATTCATATTGCTATCGCAAGTATTCATTTTGTCACTCGCTTACCGGTCGTTGCCGTCCCGAATTTCGCAAATCCGACCTGCTTACTTAATTGTTTGCTCGGCAGAGTACAGATAAAAACGCCTACAACTCTGCACTTTTAACTTTGCACTTTGCACTTTCTTAGCGCCCTAGTGCCCTAGAGCCTTAGTATCTTGTATTAAGAGAACAATCTGAATGTTCTTTCAACGTTGTCTTTAGCTACGGTCTTAAGGGTTTCCATTTCTTCTTTAATTGCGTTACGTTCGTTGTCCAAAGCAGCTAAGTCGTAGTCGAATTTTTTGTCTTTGTTATCGATACGTTTCATGTCGGCTTCATACTTAGCCTCTGCTTTTCTTAAGCCTGTTTCATCCGCTACCTCTTGCAAATGCGTATCTGTAGAAACGCTTGTATCAAAGAACTTGCCGTCGTTATCTTTTTTCTGCAATGTTACAAAACCATTATTTACAAGGTTAGTTAACCATTTTGTATCGTCTTCGTGTCCGTCAATTAGGAAGTATTTGTCATCTGCTATAGCTTGTCCGATTTCAAGATAATGGTCATAGTCAGAGCCAACCGTATTAGTTGTTTCAGAGTTAATATTTGTATCATCAGACGGATTGTATGTTTGAGACAAAGAACCATGATTTCCTGTGGAAGAAACATTGTTCCTTACTCTATCTGCATTGGTTGCTGCATTAAAGTTTGTATTTGAGGAACGTCCAACCATATCAAATTCGGAGGTTCCGTTTTGAGATGCACAATTATTAATCGTAACGGTACCCTCATTAAAACCGACAATATCTCCTTTCGTATCAGTCTGTACCCCGTTTACTGTTGAGGAAATAGTTAAATCAGAATAACAATTATTGATTGTAGCAGAATGTGAACCAACTAATTTCCCGAGAATACCACCTGCATATACATCTCCGTACTCTGTTCCTTTAGCAACAAGAGTACCGGTAACATAGCAGTTACTGATTTCAACAGGCGCACTCATCGTTTGAACAATACCACCGACATGAGCATTATTTTTTTCATCAGTTATATCTACATTAATGCGAACATTTGATATGGTCGCTTTATTTGTCGAACGAATATAGCCCACAACTCCGCCACAATATCCTGTTCCGCTTACATCCCCTGAAATATTAGAAATATTTACTGTTGAATCATTATAAGCACAACCGAGTATGCCTCCCTGATCGCCTTTTCCGAGAAGAGTAACGTTCATATCGACATTTTTTATATTTAGAACCCCGCTGTCACTATGTCCTATTAAACCTCCTATATCGTTAAGGTTGTCGGTATTATCAACAGTCCCGCTAACTGACACATTATCAATATTAACATTTCCGTTAGTTTTTGCAGCCAAACAACCTGCATCCTGAGTAGTTTTAATATCAGCATTTATTGCGACATTCTTAACAGAACCTCCATTAATCTCATTAAATACACCATTAGTACCGCTTACATTGATAGTATGTCCGTTACCGTCTAATGATGAGGTCAAAGTTCCCATTGATTCGGTTACGTTGATATCATCCATTAAGACAATGTTGTTGCCGGCTGCAGCGTATGCTTTCAATTGGTCAGCAGTAAATGCCAGATGTATAGAAGGATCTTTTGCAAGTGTTATATCGTTTCCGTTCTTTACGGCATAACCTGATTTGATGGCTGCAAACTCTGCAGGGTTGCTGTCTGCAACATTTTTGAAGGTATCAATATCATCTTGTGATACTGCCATATATTCGCATTTACCTAATCTGTAGCCGTCTTTTAAAAGTGCGTTGTAAGTTGCGTCTACATAGTTTAAACTTCCGTCTGTGTTGAGAGTAGAACGTTGAATTTTTGTTTTTTCAAGTGCATTTTCGTATTCGTTGTATACTTGTGCGGATTCGTTCGCCATCTAGAGTTTTTGTGCCTCAAGTTTAGCGGCCTTGTACTCTATCTGGTGCATTCTGCCTGTCAAATGTAATAATCTTGCTTGTGAAGATGATAAACCCATTTGTTTTCTTTTCCCTATCCGCTTACATCAGGTTGGTCGTACGAAAAATTTTAAACCTTTTGTAGCACCATGGTTTACGGCTTAATCGCCCAAAACTTTAGGGGTTTTGAATAGCTTTGTTACAAAAGTTAATATATAATGATACTAAGGCTGTAGGGCACTAAGGCACTAAGAAATTTTATAATGGTATGATAAGTATTAGTTTCGATACAAAATTACGCAATATTAAATAAATTTTTAAACTTCTACATTTGCCATCATATCGACAAGAGTCTGAATTGTAGATTCCATTGTTACACTGTCGGATACTCTCTGTTGAAGAAATGCATTTATCTGTGGCATCATCTCGATTGCGGTATCAAGTTTTGGGTTACTGCCCGGCTGATACATCCCTACATCAATCAAGTCTTTGTTTTCTCTGTACAGAGACAGTAACGTCCTCAATTTACCTGCAGCCTCTTTGTGCTCAGGCGATGCAATAGCCGACATAAGACGGGAAATACTTCCGAGGACATCAATTGCAGGATAGTGGTTTGCCTCGGCAACTTTTCTGGACAAGAAAATGTGACCGTCAACAATACCACGGACAATATCGACGATTGGATCCGAAATATCATCACCTTCCATAAGTACTGTATACAGTGCCGTGATAGAACCTTTAGGGCTGTTTCCCGCACGTTCCAAAACTTTCTGTAACCATGAGAAGATTGAAGGCGGATAACCTTTCATTGTAGGCGGTTCACCCAAAGACAGCCCGACTTCACGTCCTGCCATCGCACAACGTGTTACGGTATCTGTCATAAGGAACACTTTCTTTCCTTGGTCTCTAAAGTATTCACATACAGCGGTTGCGGAAAGCAATGCTTTCTGTCTGATTAAAGGCGGTTGGTCACCCGTTGAACATACAATAACGGATTTTTTCATACCTTCAACGCCTAATGAATCTTCAACAAACTCTTTAACCTCACGACCACGTTCTCCGATTAGTGCAACAACGTTGACGTCGGCATCAGAGTTACGGGCAATCATACCAAGCAGGGTACTTTTACCTACACCTGAACCCGCAAACAATCCTAAACGCTGTCCGCAGCCCATAGTCATACATCCGTCTATTGCACGGACACCCGTAGAGAACATCTCCGTGATAATAGGTCTTTCAAACGGTCCAGGAGGCGGGCCTTCAATGTTACGCCAAAGGGCACCTTCCGTATTCAAAGGTTTTCCGTCAATAGGTTCTCCCATAGGGTTAATCAGTCTGCCCAACAGAAAATCCCCTACAGGAATACATATAGGGCTCCCAGTAGTCTCAACAAGACTGCCTTGTCCGATACCCGTACCGTCAAGTAACAGAAGTAATTGCGCAACATCCCCTTTGAATGCCGCAACCTCTGCAGGTTTTTTCTTTCCGTCACTTGTTTCTATATAGCACAAATCACCTATCTTCAACCCCGGAAGTTTAACCTCAACCGTTAACCCCAAAAGCTTTGATACGGTTCCTTTGAATTGATATAATTTAGTACTGTTTAACTTGTCTTTTAAACGCGAATTTAACGCGTCCATATATTCTGTATAATTAGATACCATACTTACATTCTAACATATATTTTGATTGTTTTCATATTATTAAATATTTTTTAATAATTATATTTCGGATTAAAAAAGAGAGAATGACTTTTTCATTCTCCCTTTTCCGCAAAGTTATAATCTTTCAATTATGAAAAATATCTTTTCAACAATCCGTCGAAACCGCGACCGTGTCTTGCTTCATCCTTAGCCATTTCGTGAACTGTATCATGAACTGCATCATAACCCAATTCTTTAGCTCTCTTAGCAAGTTGCAATTTACCGTCGCAAGCGCCTTGTTCAGCTTCCGCTCTCATCTCTAAGTTTTTCTTAGTTGAATTAGTCAAAACTTCGCCTAACAATTCAGCAAACTTAGATGCGTGTTCAGCTTCTTCATAAGCGTATCTTTTATAAGCTTCCGCTACTTCAGGATATCCTTCTCTTTCGGCTACTCTTGCCATTGCAAGATACATACCTACTTCAGAGCATTCTCCGTTGAAGTTTGCTCTTAATCCTTCCATAACTTCTTTATCTTCAACTTTGCCGTCGCCTACTTGGTGTTCACAAGCGTAAACTTTTTCGCCATCAACTACTTTAGTAAAAGTCTTTGCCCCACAGATAGGACATACTTCAGGAGCTGTATCAGCCTCTGTAGACCAACCGCAAACCGTACATACAAATTTAGCCATAATTTTTCCTTTCTTTTATTTTTACTAGCCGATTACCGGTGCAACAAATGTTCTTGTTGCCAAATCTTTATCTAACATAAGAAGAGCTTTCTTATCGTCACCGATAAGTTTCAAAGATGCAAGCACTCCGCCTACGTTTGACTCTTCTTCAACTTGTTCTTTTAAGTACCAATCCAAGAATGATAATGCTGCTCTGTCTTTTACTTCATCAGCTACATCCATCAAAGCATTTATTCTTGAAGTTACATATTGTTCGTGCTTTAAGGTTTGTTCAAAAACTTCCAATGGTGTCTTTCCTTCAACCTCAGGTTTGTCGATAGCAAGAAGTTCAACCTTTCCGCCTCTTTCGTGTACATAATCGTACATACCCATAGCGTGTGCGTGTTCTTCCTGAACCTGTACATCAAACCAGTTTACGAACCCTTGCAAGTTCAATTCTACAAAGTATGATTTCATTGCAAGGTATAAGTATTCCGAATAAAACTCTTTATTTATTTGGTCATTAAAAGCCTTTTCCATTTTTTCGTTTAACATAGTTCCTTCTCCTTATTTTATGAGTTTTACAGTGGCATATTTTATACCGCCGTTGTTCTACTATTATAACATGAACATAAAAATTTTATATGTAGCAATGTCTATATATTTTTACCCATATTATAAGCCTGTTCCATATAATCCCTACGGGTGCTTACTTCTTTCGGCTCATTTACTCCGCCTGCTTCAACAAAACCTTTCAAATGTACATTATTCAGGCATCTCATCCATCCGTTTACACCGTGCATAACTGTTTGTATAACATCTTTTTCATCTGATTCCGAAGTAGTAATTAGATAAACTTCATGAAAATTATGATTTGATGTATATAGAGAGCTTGCTCTGTCTATCATTGTTTTCATCTGCCCCGACATTTCATAGAAATATATAGGAGTTGCCCATACAATGACTTCCGCATTTTTCATCTTTTCCGTTATTGCATTCGCATCATCCTTTATTACACATTTGCCTAGCTTCTGGCATGCAAAACACCCTTTGCAAAATTGGATATTTTTACCCTTCAATGATAAAAATTCGACATCATTGCCTGCGTCTTTTGCTCCGCGCTCTGTCTCGTGTGCCAAAATCTCCGAATTTGAATGGTTCCTCAAACTCGTTGATATAATCAATACTTTCTTAGCCATAATTTATACTCCTTATTCATACACTAAACACCGATTAAATAATTATATTATAAATTAGGATTATGTAAAGATTGCCGATTGAATTAACAGGTTATTAAAAACTATAACTTCCTGTTATAATGTAACAAACAGAGGAGTATAACTATGGAAGAAGTAAGAATAGATGTAAATAACCAGAGCCCTGACAGAATTGCAGAGGCAAAACGCTGTGCGGATTTGTGTTTCAGAATAAATCAAACCAATCCGACTAATCCTAAGATTAAAGATTTATTTGATGAGTTATTCAATCACACATTAGGGGAAGGGACGGTTATAAATCCTCCGTTTTATACTATTCTTGCGGACAAAGTCAAAATCGGGAAAAATGTTGTTCTTATGAACAATTTTCAATGTATGTCTGCGGGCGGGCTCACGATTGAAGATAACACTATGATATCTTTGAATTGTACTATTGCTACAAATAATCACGATATGTATGAGAGAAATATCATAACCTGCAAACCCGTTCACATAAAACGAAATGTATGGATTGGGGTAAATGTAACAATACTCCCCGGAGTAACTGTCGGAGAAAATGCGGTAATTGGTGCGGGTGCCGTTGTTACAAAAGATGTTCCCGATAACGCCGTAGTTGTCGGCTGTCCCGCAAAAGTTATTAAGTATCTTGATGCTGATAAATTCAAAAAATAACATGTTTGAGTTAGAATTATTTCATAAGGGGATATTAAAATGGCAGTACAAAGAGTAAATTATTCAATATATGTAAACAGTCCTAAGACAAACGGACAACAACCGACAGCACAAGATTTGATAAACGTCGGATATATGGCAGGGCGTTTCGGTATCAACCTCGACGGAAACCCGAATGAAAGTAACAAGCCTAAATTTACGGATAAGGGAGTACAAATCAACGTTAACTCTTGCACCGCTGATTTATTGGAAGACAACCTCAAAAAATCAGGTGTACAATTTGACCGTATGGCATAGAGGGGTAAATATTAAAGAATAATTTCCTTAATAACTATAAGTGTAAAACTGTAGTTATTTATTTCTGTATACCCAAGCATCATCACGTAATTTGATTGTGAATGTAGTATTAGCCGGAACAATTACTCTTCCGCCTTTACCCAAAACCGCAGTTACAGGAGATGATATTGTACTTGCCGCAACAAGTATGCATCCGCCCAAATACGGGAACGGTGCTAAGATTACGCCTGCGCCTTTGTTTGCGAGTTTAGTTGATGTTTTAGACCATTTTGAGAACATTTTTTGTCCCCATTTAGCCTTCTTTCCAACGGTTTTCCAATATGTATGTTCGCCTTTTAGGTTGCTGAAATATACATCATCTGTTTTTATTTTTGTTATTTTTGCGTTGAGTGCGCAATTGTGTCCGTTTATGTTTGCGGATTCAACTTTTAATTTGATTAGACCGCCGTTACAGGATAATTGCGGACTGTGCGCATCAACTACTCTTGCCGTGAATTTTGTATTCTTAGGTATTCTGTAATATGTTGTATTGAACTCATGTGTCGAATATAAATCAACTGTGCGCCCTTCAGGTAAATAATCCGTTATTTGGGATTTGTTGATAACTCTAAATTCCGTTCCTTTAGGTAAAATCGCTACTCTGCCTGCAGGTTTGCTTTGTTTTGTTGCCTTAGTGTTATTAACTGCAATAGTTTTAGTATCTTTGTATTTAGACTTCACAACCGAGTCATCAATAATCAAATCGCCTATTACAAAATTGCACGGTGTGAGGGCATCTTTGTTAGGCATTCTCCCGCTGTAAACACCGTTATAAGGTGCAACGGATGAGCTGTTCGCACTCTTCGGCAGTGACGGTACCGTCGGCAACTTCGCAGGTGTTACAGTTGTCGGAGCCGACTCCGTTGTAATCTGTTCCGTTGTTTTTACCGCAGAGGTATTACTGTTCGTTTTTACGGGCTGAAATATCTTATTTGTTGTCGTTTGATTTGTGGTCTGACCTTTAGAATAATGGGTTCTGTTTGTATCCGTGACGGTAGAATCCAAATCAAGTGCAAATACAGGCATGAGAGCCAACATTTGTGCAAATAATATCAGCGATATTTTTTTAGAGAGTTGCAAGATATTCATTGATTGCCTTTGCCGCTTTCTTTCCTGCACCCATTGCGTTGATGGCGTTTGATGTCCCTACAGGGGCAACGTCACCGCCTGCGAATATGTGAGGAACCGATGTTTCTCTTGTTGTTTCATCTACAGAGAAATAACCTTTTCTGTCTGTTTGAAATTCTATTCCGTCATCCTTTGCAGATTTTTGGATAATCGGGTTAGGTCCTGTACCGAGTGCAATTATAACAGTATCTACATCTAATGTATCATATTTGCCCGTGCCTACAGGTCTGCGTCTTCCTGATTCATCAGGCTCGCCAAGTTCACATAATTCAAATTTCATTCCGCCTACGTAACCGTCTTTGTCGATGATTTCGTAAGGTGCGTGTAAGAACTTAAATTCAACTCCCTCTTCTTTAGCGTGTCTGATTTCTTCCAATCTTGCAGGGAGTTCTTTTTCAGTTCTTCTGTATACGATGTAAACTTTTTCAAACCCTACTCTTACTGCGGTTCTTGCAGCATCCATCGCAACGTTTCCGCCGCCGATTACCGCAACCTTTTTACCAACCTTTAGCGGGGTTGCGTTTTCAGGTTTGTTTGCACCCATAAGGTTAACTCTTGTCAGGTATTCGTTTGCAGAGAATACACAGTTAAGGTTTTCACCTTTGATGTTCAACATTTTTGGAAGTCCTGCGCCCGAGCAGATGAATATTGCATCAAATCCGTCGTCTTTCAGTTCTTTAAGGGTGATTGATTTCCCAACAACAACGTTTTTGCGGAACTCAACCCCCATAGCTTTAAGGTTATTGATTTCCTTATCCAAGACTGTTCTCGGCAATCTGAAAGGCGGAATACCGTATCTCAATACACCGCCGAGCTTGTGTAAAGCTTCAAATACAATGACTTCGTGACCGGCTTTTCTTAAATCTGCAGCTGCCGTCATACCTGCACAGCCTGAACCTACAATTGCAACCTTCTTGCCGGAAGGAGTGATTGTAACTTTTTCGGCACTTGTTTTATCTCCGACGTATTTTTCTAAAGCTCCGATTGCAACGGCATCGCCTTTGATACCTAAAATACAATTGCCCTCGCATTGTCTTTCCTGCGGGCAAATTCTTCCGCAAACAGACGGTAACATACTTGTTTGTCTGATTATGTCCCCGGCTTTATCAATATTACCTTCTTTAACCTCTTTTATAAAATCAGGTATTCTGATGTTTACGGGGCAACCTTCTACACAACGAGGTTTCTTACAATGCAGACATCTTGTTGATTCGTTTTTTGCCTGTTCATCGGTAAAGATTTCTTCTACCGGATTAAAATTGTGTCTGCGCTCCATTTTATCTTGTTCTACGGGATGTTGACGTTCCATATTCATAACTCCTCTTTTTAAATCTTATTGATTATTATTTTATCTCAAAAATAATAATAGTTAAATTATTATAAAATAAGTATAAAAAATAAGGCAATCGCGCAAAAATCTATACATAAAAAAAGTGTATATACTTCGTAACAGAACATATATACACTCCGTTCATGGAGTTATGAGACTCCATGGATGGTCATGGACAAAATAATCAAAATGAAACTTTTATTGAAATGTTTATAAAATCTTTTTAGGTTAATACTCCTTATGTTATGTTGATACTTTGGGTTGATTTAATTATTATCTTCTTTCTCTTACAGCCAATTGGTTTTGATAAAACTTGCTGTTTTGTATTCTCTTTTCTATAAGGTTATAAGAGTCGGTTGAATCGTTGTATTGACACACTAACGTATTTAATCTGTTGGATAGTTTGCTCGGTTTATAAAACTTCCCCGGAACTTTTAATATCGACCAATAGTAGGCTTCTTTTTGGGTTGCGAGGACTTCTTCTTCCATAGTTGCTCTGTCGGATTTATGGAAACTTTCGTGTGCTATGAGACACGCAAGCTCTTCCGTTGAGGCTCCTCTGTATCTGGAGTTTATAAGTATATATCTTTCGCCCCAGTTATCTACCGAATTAATCGCAAAATGCGTTTGATAGTTTATATTTATCATTGCAAGGTCATAAAAAATAATCTTAACGGAGTTTTCCTGCAGATTATTAAAGACTTCGTCCGCTCCTATGTTATCCAATAACTTCAACGCCGACACGACATCTTCATCCTTGGAGAAGCTTCGCACGTTCCACGCGAAGGCGCAATTTGAACAAAATATGACTAAGCACATGAGTGCCGATAACATTCTAACAAACATAATACACATTCCTTATTTGGTTGGTTGTTATATATACTTATCTAATTCCTTGTGTTTATATTTACGGCATTTTTTTCAAAAACTTTAGGATTTTATTTAAACTTGTTAATAATATTTAATAATATTTTTTATAATTGTCCCGTATGTGTTGTTATAACTGCTTTTTATTTTATTGGATGACGTTAAGTTTTGTAAAGTTGATGCTTAAATATAGAACGAAAGGAATTGTCTTATATTATCGTAAATAATTATGTAATGCTTTTCATTGCTTGATTTCAGTATCTTTTCTTAGAATTATACCCTGTTTGGCTAGGTTAATAATCTCAGAGTACTTTTATCGGGACATGTTATATCCGATAAAAAGGAAGGAGACATTATGACATTTAAACCGTTAAAAGAAAAAGGAATAGAACTTGATAAACAATTGAGATATTGGCACGATATAGCGCACAGAAAATATAACAAAACGTTAGTTGATGCATACAGCAGAACAAGGCAGATATTGATGAACGGGATAGAAATTGAGGCGTGGAATTTCAAACATAATTTTGCAAGAATTTGCAAAGACAGAGATACTTTGGAATTTCTTGCACAAACTAAAAGAATAGAGGATGCACAGCAAACAACAATAAATTGGTTTGCGCCTTTCGATCAGAGTGTTTTGGAAACCACTCTCGGTTATGAACAGGTTGCTGTTGATTTGACGGCGTGGCTCGCGCAAAACGAACCGGATGATTATGTAAGAGAAACTTTTGATTTCGGTCTGTTGGAGGATTTTGACCATTTATACCGCTATGCGCAGTGGGCATATATGGAACACGGGATTAATCCAAACTCGATATTACAGGATAATACGGATGTAATCCTCGGAAGACCGACTCAACAGCATCACAATTGCAATATTTTGAGACTCAGAAAACCTTATGATAAAAAGAAGACTTCTCCTCAAACAAAGGTTAATATTTTAACCGTTTTGTCGGGTGAACAACAGACTCATAATTATTATGCAGAGCACGGTTTCGCTTACGGAAACGAGCTTTTAAGAGAAACTTATGCGGAAATCAAAGACGTGGAAGAAGAGCACGTAACGATGTATGAATCGTTGATTGATTCAACTGAGTCTCTCTATGAAAAACTTTTATTACACGAATTTACAGAGGTATGTACGTACCATAACTGTATGACGGATGAAGAGGATGAAAAGCTTATGCCTGTATGGGAGGAGTTTTTGTCATTTGAACTTGAACATTTGCATATTGCGGCAGAATTGTTCAAAAAACACGAACATCGTGATCCCGAAGAGGTTATAGGAGAAGATATTATTCACCCTTGTCATTTCAAAAATCAAAAAGATTATGTAGAAAAAGTCTTGAATGATGAGATTGACAAGCGTTTGGATAAAAACGGAGGATATATTTATATAAAGGATATTCCTGATGATTGGGCAAGCTATAAAGTACAAAATATTGTAAATAAGAAAGGCTCTCCGTCGGAAGGCACAATAAGAGTTATTGCGGAGCAGGAAGGGCGTGATATTGTCTTTGTTCACGATAACTTGAAGTATAAATTGCCCGAACTTGCAGGAAAAGGGCAGGACAAGAAGAGTCTCGCTCCTGATACCGTGAGAGCGGAACAATACGAAGAATTTAAAAATAAAGAATTTGAGCTATAGACTCCATAATTATATATATAATATTGCAGGCGGGAATGTTGAAATATCGACTCCCGCCATTTTTATTTGCATGTTGGAATATTTTTAAAAATATTTTATAATATTAATTAAAATATAAAATTTTATTAAGATGCTTAAATTTTTACTGGACTAATAATCTTTAGGCGGTAAAATACAATTGGCATAAGCTGATTGAATAGCAGATAGTAATTAGAACAACAAAAGTATGAGAAAGACAAATATGAGAACAAGCAAATTATTAACCATAATGGCAGCCGTTATGATGACATTTCCTATGGCTGCAAACGCTGTAGCTCCTATTAATACCGAAGGCGCAGGCGTTTATAACCAAATGAATCGTCAACAAATGAACGATTTTGAGAAGAACAAACAAATCGATGCAAAAATCGACAAGAAAGATGATACTGCATCTTTAGAAGAGCAATATTATATGAGAGAACCTAAAGACTTCTATAAAGACGGGGTTGTATATAATCCGCAATTCAAAGTAAACAGTATCAAATATGAAGGTAATAAAACAGTCAAAGATGAAACATTAAATGCTCTTGCAAGCGATGTATTAGGTCACGATGTTTATTTTGTAGATTTGGTTAGACTTGCCGCAAAAATCACAAAATATTATCAGGCAAAAGGATATTTAACAAGTTATGTATTTATTCCTTCACAGAGTGTAAAAGACGGTGTCGTTACCTTATCAATAGTTGAAAGTACTGTTGATTCGGTTGAAATCGAAGGTAACAAATGGGCACGTGATGCTTACTTGAAGAAAATCGTTTTCGGTAAGAAAGGTATCCGTGAAGGTGATATCTTTAATGCTAAGAAATTGCAGGGTGCATTAAGAGAAATTAATGAAGAAAATTATATTGACGTACAATCTGTCATTTCAAAGAAGGGCGATGATACAGTACTTCATTTGGATGTAAAAGACAGATTCCCGTTAAGATTTGATTTCGGATGGGATGATTACGGAAGAAAGTATACGGGTGAGCAAAGAGCATCATTCGTACTTGGTATGGATAACCTTACAGGTTTTGGTGATAAGATATACGGCGGTACAATCTTATCAAGCCATGCAACAGGTGCTTTAGCAGGATATTCAATCCCTATCAGCCCTTACGGAACAAGATTGTCATTTGACTTCTCTCATTCCAATGTCGGGTTGGCAGGACCTTATAAATACTTAAACGTAAAAGGTAAAGCAAGCAGTTTTGCAATAAAGGTAACACATCCGTTTGTTCATAACGCAAAAACCAAAATTATCGGTTATACAGGATTGGACTTCGTTCATGCATCTACGGATGTAAAATCTCTTAACTATAGATTATCAGATTATAACTTGATGGTATTAAGATCAGGTTTCCAAGGTATATTTGATGATAAGAACGGTCGTTGGATTGCAAACTTGGGTGCTGATGTAGGTTTGCCCGGTGCATCAAGTAATATCAAAGGCGGGCCTCAAGCTGTATTCGTAAAAGTTATAGCAGGTGCAACCCGTGTACAAAGATTATTCGGAAGAACAATCGGTATCTTGAGAGTTAACGGTCAATACTCACCAAACAGATTGTTCGTTGCCGAACAAATGCAGTTAGGCGGTCCTTATACATTAAGAGGTTATCAACCTGCTGAGTTAATCGGTGATTATGGTGTAACAGGTACTGCGGAAATCAGAACTCCTGTCCCGGGGTTAAGAAAGATTTTGCCTAACAAGTTGAAATTTATTGATGATAAACTGAGATTGGCTGCTTTCTATGATTTCGGTTGGATTGATGAACATGATCATTTATATGATTATCCTCAAGATTTCTTACACAGTGTCGGCTTTGGCTCTTACATCAGTTTGACTGATTGGATGTCATTACAGTTCGGTGTAGGTATTCCGTTGGGTAAAAAATACTACGGTGAAAACAGTGCAAGATTCTACTTCGGGTTGAACTCGGAATTGGATAACCTGTTACCTAAGAAAACGCATGAAGATAAGCTATAAATTGTAAACTTTTGTAATGAAAGTAACATGAATGTAGCAATTATAAATTTTAGAAACATTGTTAATATGTAAGGTGGAATAAAAAACAAAAGGAGAAAAATAAAATGGGTGCAAAGATTAATGCAATCAAAGAATTTTTTGGAGTAGGTGCTAAGAAGGCTGTAGCAGAAGCAAAGAAAGAAGCTCCTAAAGCAGCAACTAAAGAAGTAAGTGCTGAAACTGTTAAAGATATGCAAGCAGCAGAAGCTTCATACGGTAAAGCTAATGTAGCTATGCAAAGTACAGGTAAGAAAAAAGCTTATGTTAGACCTGAAACAACAGTAGTTAAAGTAGAAAACAATGAAGGTTTGATGGCCGCAAGCGGTAGAGACAGCGGTGGTCGTACCATTGATGGTCCTGGTAGCCAAGATGATCCTTATGATAATCCGTTCAGACCGGCTAAACCATATACCCCATGGGGTGAAGAGGAACCTGCAACTCCATCAAAACCATCTCTTTGGGATTAATTTCAAGACAGATATAAACAAAAAGAGCATGTAAATTATTACATGCTCTTTTTATATAAATATAAAATTATTTATCCAACGGAATCGGAACAAGCCTTTCAAAGAATTTGTATTCATTATATGTTTTAGGAAGTCGATTCCAGTATCTGTATATTGTTTTTCCTTTCGTTTCTAAAACTTCAACAATCTCGTCCGCTTTTGTTTTATCCTCAGCCAAATACGGATAACAAAACGGGATAGAGTCATTATTTACATCAATGTTCAATAAATTGCTGTTTTTAAGTTTGTTATGATAGTATAAAAATTCCTTTCTTCGTCCTTTAATCAGGTCATTATTGATATTTTTATAATCAAATTTTTCTACCCCTTTTATCCATAAATATGCTCCTTCTTTTACGGGCAAGAACTTTTTTGCCGAGTTGAAAGAAGCAAATCCCTTCGGTTTCGCAAAAAATGCGTGGGCATTATCGACAATAAGGTTTGGATATTTTGAAACTAAAAAATCTACATTTTTATCACAAATGCCAAAGTAGTTTGGGTATAAAATAAAGCTGTCTTTGGGAAAATCTCTATCCGGTAAAAAGTTATCGTCTATATGATAAAATATTGGTTTTGCGCCCGCCTCTACCGCAGAATGCCTCATAACATCACAAAGATAATAAGGCACATAGATTTCTTTAATTTTGTATTCTTTCAGAAGGTATTTGAAAGCGTCTCTTGCAAATCTGAATTTCATCATAATACCTATTATAACTCTAAATTATTCCATAATTCTTGAAGTGATATAATCAAAAGAGTGTGGAGAGGAGATGATATAAATGGCAAAGAGTATATTTGTGACCGCTACGGGCACGGATATTGGAAAAACCTATGTTTCGGGTTTGATTGTAAAAAAAATGAGAGAGTTTGGGCTTAACTGCGGGTATTATAAACCTGTTTTAAGCGGAGCAGAGAATATAAACGGAGAACTTGTCCCCGGAGATTGCAAACATGTTGTCGATACGGCAGAACTAAAGATTAAGCCGTTAGATTGTTTGTCCTACTGCTTTTTAGATGCGGTTTCACCGCATTTGGCAGCCGAGAGAGTAAATACCGTAATTAATCCGGATAAGATAAGTTCCGATTATCAAAAAATTTCGAAAAATTACGATTATATGTTGCTTGAAGGCGCAGGCGGTATAACTTGCCCTATGTCGGCAAACGAAAAAAGAGTTTACCTGCTATGGGAATTGATAAAGAAACTTGAACAAAATGTCATAGTCGTCGCTGACGGAGGTTTGGGAACAATCAATTCAATACTTACTACCGTTGAATATATAAGAAACAAAGAGATAAAAATAAACGGTATTATCTTGAACAATTATGATAAAAATAACTTTATGCACAGAGATAACCTTGAAATGGTTGAGAGATTAACGGGTATAAAAGTTATTGCAACGGTAGCTAAGGATGATAAAGATTTAGATATAAAGAAAGAAGATTTAGAGGAGATATTTGAATAATGAACAGTACAGAATGGCAAAAAGAAGATATGAAATACATATGGCATCCGTGTTCTCAGATGAAAGACTACGAAGAATTACCACCGATTGTTGTTGATCACGCAAAAGGTATAAACATTTATGACGTTGACGGAAACTGCTACAAAGATGTCGTAAGTTCTTGGTGGTGTAACCTTTTGGGACACTGTAACCCTGATATAAATAAGGCTATGAAAGCTCAACTGGATAAGTTGGAACACGTAATATTTGCAAACTTTACTCATATTCCTGCTATAACCTTATGCCAAAAGTTAATGGAGGTTATACCGAAAGGACTTTGCAAATTTAACTTCGCCGATAACGGCTCCGCTGCCGTAGAAATGGCGTTAAAGATGAGTTTCCAATATCATCAACAGACAGGAAACAAACAAAAAGTTAAATTTATGGCTTTGACGGACGCATACCACGGAGAAACAATTGCAGCTCTGTCTGTCGGGGCTTGCGATTTATATTCATCTATTTATAAACCTATATTGATGGATGTTACAAGAGTTCAAGGTCCTGACTGCTTCCGATGCCCTTACGGCAAATGCAGAGACAATTGTCAATGTGAATGTTTTGAAAAAGCGGAAGAAATATTCGCAAAACATGGTGACGAAACCTGTGCGATGATTGTTGAGCCGTTGTTGCAGGGTTCTGCCGGCATGAAGATTTATCCGCCTCTATATTTGACTAAGTTGAGAAAACTCTGCGACAAATACAATGTACATTTAATTGCGGATGAGATTGCAACGGGTTACGGCAGAACGGGTAAAATGTTCGCCTTTGACCACGCAGGGGTATCACCTGATATCATGTGTATTTCCAAAGGTTTAACGGGCGGATATATGCCAATGTCTATTTGTATAACGACTCAAAAAATATATGATGCATTTTATGCGGATTACCTCTCCGGTAAAGCATTTATGCACTCTCACACTTATGCCGGTAACCCTCTCGGGTGTTCTGCAGGTATTGCGGTTCTCGATATCTTGAAACGTGATAAGACTATTGAGAAGGCTAACAAGAGAGCTCCTTATTTCAATAAGATTATTAAGGATAAGTTCTTAGGACTTGATAATGTCGGAGAGGTTCGTCATATCGGACTTGTCAACGCAATAGAACTTGTAAAAGACAGAGATACAAAAGAACCGTTTGATTCTAAGTTAAGATTAGGTTATCAAATATATAAGAAAGCATTGAAGAAAGGTGTTCTTTTAAGACCTTTGGGCGATATTATATATTTCAACCCTCCTATAATTATAGAAGAAGACGATATGGACTTTGTAACCGATGTCGCACTTGAATGCACAAAAGAAGCTTTGAGCGAAATTAAGTAAAGTCAGTAATATATGAAACAAAAGCGGTTGAAGTTAATCTTTAACCGCTTTTTTGTATATATATATATTTATCCCTAGCCTTCTTTTTGATAAGCCCACGCGGAGTGGTTGTGAATACTCTCGATAGATTCGCACTCTACTTCAAACCTGTCAATTACAGGGTTATTTCTTAGTGCAACGACAACATCACGCAAAACATCTTCCACAAATTTCGGATTGTCGTAGGCGTGCTCCGTCACATATTTTTCATCTTCACGTTTCAGAAGTGAATACAGCCCGCAAGAGGCGCAACCTTCTATCATTTTGACTAAATCTTCTATCCATATATGAGCATCGTCATCGTATTTTATTTTTACGGAGACTATTGCTCTTTGGTTGTGTGCTCCGTAGTCGGAAATTTCTTTAGAGCAAGGGCAAAGAGTTGTTACAGGGACTTTTACCCCTAATAAAAACTCATATTCTTCGTCTTCACTTCCGTAATCGTTTAATATTCCTTCAAACGAGCAATCGTAGCACATAGGAGCTTTGATTTTTGTGACAGGTGATTCTTTATCTATAAAGTATTTAAAATCGAATTTTAGATATCCGCTTTTTGCCGATAATCTTTTAACCATATCTTCGACGCATCCTTGGACGTCAACGCCCAGAAGATTTTTTTCTTTCCATTCGTTGAGAACTTCGACGAAACGTGACATATGGGTGCCTTTATAGTGTGCGGGAAGGCTTACGCTCGCTTTTGCATTTGCCCAAACAACCTGATTTTCGGCATCTTTTCTTTGTATGATAAGAGGCAGCTCGAGATTTTTAATCCCGACTTTTTGTATCTCTACTCCTCTGCTATCTCTTGTGTTTTGTATATCTTTCATAATCTTATTTTATCATAAAATAATTTTATAAATTTTTAACTCTCAAGGATTTTGTATTTCTTAAAAATTCACTAACTTTGCTTGCATTTAAAGGCTTTTCGTGTTTAAATATTCTCGGAGCAGTCCACTCCTCTTGGGATTGCTTAGCGGAAGATAAAGCGGCGTATCTTCTCGAGAATATAGTAATAGCAGGTGTTATCCTGTATAGAAAAAGAAGGAAATTAAAATGTTAAAGATAAGATTAAAAAGATTAGGGATGAAAAAGACTCCCGCTTATAGAATTATTGTAATCAATTCGACTACAAAACGTGAAGGTAAACCGATTGAAGAATTAGGACACTACAATCCTAAGACAAAATTCATGCAATTAAACAAGGCTAAAGCAGAAGAATGGATTTCAAAAGGTGCACAACCTACAGAAACCGTTGCTTTCTTGATTAAAAATTGCAATGAAGACGGTACTTTGAACTATAAGAAGAAAGACGGTGTAAAACTTTCTAAGAAAGCTCAAGCAAAAGCTGCAGCAGAAGCAGAAGCTAAGGCTCAAGCAGAAGCTGAAGCAAAAGCTAAAGCCGAAGAAGAAACAAAGGCTGCAGAGGAAGCACCTGCAGAGGAAGCACCTGCTGAAGCGTAGTCTTTATAAAAGATATAAATTAAAAGAGGTATCATATTTGATACCTCTTTTTTTATGCTTATAAAATATAAATGCTATTGAAAATATACGTCAATTGTCATCCTGAGCAATATACTGTATAAGCAATCCTAAAAAATTTGTATGTCAGCGAAGGATCTGAAAAACAGTTGGTACAAAATTGTACTCTTAACCTTTAACACAATAGTCCAATATCTTATTTCTTTTTCGATTTATCAGCCAATTCACTGTCTATTCTCAAGAAAACAGGGTGAATATCGGCTTTGTCGATTAAGTGACCGACTTTTATGTTATCGCTCTTTATATCTTGTAATTTTGTGGATTTAAGGTCATATGACAACTGTTTTGCCATATCTTGAGCAATATTAGGACAATACGGATAAATAAGCGATGAAATTACACACATTACATCAAGAACGGTTGTTAATACCTGTCCGCATTTGTCCATCTCTCCGTTTTTAGCGAGAGCCCAAGGCTCTGAATCCGTTACATATTTGTTAGCCTCATCGACAAGTAACATAATCTTTTGTGCTGCCTCTTGAACTTCGTAATAATCAAAGTGATGCATAACATCTTTTACTGTCTCTATGGCTTTGTTTTTGAGAGGAGAATCAATCTTAAATTCAGGTTTAACATCCCCGTCAAAATATTTAACCAGCATTGATAACGTTCTGTTCAGCAGGTTGCCCATAGAGTTTGCAAGATGAGCGTTTACCTTTTCTTTGAAATCCTTGTCCGAATAATTCCCGTCTTTTCCGCAAGGTGCAGCCGTTGCCATATAATATCTCATAGCATCAGGCTTATCCAAATGGAAATGTTCAAGCAATGTCGTAGGTGAAATTACATTGCCTAAAGATTTAGACATCTTTGTTTCGTCTATCGTAATCCAACCGTGAGCGAGTATTTGTTGAGGCAGAGGCAATCCGAGTGCCATTAGAATACCTGTCCAATAAATACTGTGGAATTTCAAAATATCTTTTCCGATTACGTGAAGATTAACAGGCCATAACTGTTTAAATTGGTCTGTTTGTTCGTCTACGTCGTAGCCGATAGCTGTAATGTAGTTTGACAGTGCATCAATCCATACATAAATCCCTTGGTCGGGATCGTCTAATACGTCAATAGACCATGAAACATTAGATTTAGCACGGGAAACAGAAATATCTTCAATATTTTCCAACTGGTGTAATACTTCGTTTTTCCTGAATGCAGGTACGATAAAATCAGGATGCGTATTTATATGATTTGCGATAGCTTCTTTGTATTTAGTAAGCTTGAAGAAATAGTTTTCTTCTGATACAACTTCAGGTTTTTTGAGGTGATCGGGACATAAACCGTCTTCCGTTAAGTCCTTTTCACTCAAAAATGCTTCGCAGCCGCTGCAATACAATCCTGTATATTTGTTTTTATAAATATCGCCTTGTTCCATCAGTTTTTTAAATATATGTTGAACGACTCTTACGTGTTGTTCGTCCGTTGTTCTGATGAATTTTGAATAGTCAAAATCTAGTGCTTTCCACGCGTCTTTGAACATCTGCGAGTTTTCGTCGCACATTTGTTTAGGAGTTATTCCTTTAGATGCAGCGGTTTTTTGGATTTTTATACCGTGTTCATCCGTTCCCGTTAGCATAAATGTGTTATCGCATCTTTGTGTAAAGTGTCTGTATATTACGTCAGCCAATATCTTTTCATAGGCGTGACCGATATGCGGAGCCCCGTTTACATAATCTATCGCAGTTGTTTCATAAAACTTTTCCATATATTTTGACCTCTCTTATTGGTTATATTTTATCACAAAATAATAAATTATAGTTATGTTATACTTAAAACAAAGGAATGTATATTATGAGAGAGATAGAAAAATTAGAAGCGGGTTTGGAATATAACTTTTTTGATGAAGAAGTCGCGGCACGTAAAGAAAGAGCCGCTGTTTTATGTGAAAAGTTTAATGCAATCCCTTCAAATGATTTTGAAAAACAAGAGGCAACAATAAAAGAGCTGTTTGGCTCAACGGGAAAACACGTATACGTACAATCTCGTTTCAATTGTGATTGCGGGAAAAATATCCACGTGGGCGAGGATTTCGTATCAAATTATAATGTTACTATTTTGGATATTGCTCCTGTCAATATTGGCGATTATGTAATGATTGGCCCTAATACGATGATTACGACTGTCGGTCATCCTATTTCTCCGAAAGGAAGAAGACAGCATTTAGGCAAATGTAAACCCGTAAATATCGGAAATGACGTTTGGATAGGCGGAAATGTTGTAATTTTGCCGGGGGTAACCATTGGTAATAATGTTGTAATAGGTGCAAGTGCCGTTGTGACTAAAGATGTTCCAGATAACTGTGTTATGGCGGGAGTCCCTGCAAAGAAGATTAAAGACATTGAAAACGATTTGTAATATGATAATCCGGAAGTGTCATACTGAATTTATTTCAGTATCTTTCAGATGTATTATTTATGATAGGTTTCGTGCTTTAAGATTTTGAAGGCTCTGTATATTTGTTCAATCAGGATTAGCCTTGTGAATTGGTGCAGAAATGTCATCTTAGACAGGCTCATCTTGAAATTTGCACGGGCGGAAACGATAGGCGACAGACCGCAAGAAGAGCCTATCACAAACACAAGTTGTGATGTTCCGTCATTCATAATATCATCTATTTTTGCCGCAAAATCTTCCGAGGATAGTTGTTTGCCTAATATTTCAAGTGTTATAACGTAATCTGACGGTTTTATTAGAGATAAAATCTTTTGTCCTTCTTCCTCCAAAATCTTATCGGTCAGATGTTCGTCTTTTATCTCTATCGGTTGAAGTTCGACTATTTCAAACGGAGTATACGGAGTTAATCTTTTTTCAAACTCTGCTATTCCTTCTTTTAAGAATTTTTCTTTAAGTTTTCCGAGTGCTATTATTTTAATTTTCATCGTTTCTCACATAGACGGTTCTTGAAGGGAATGCGAAGTTGATGCCTTCTTCTCTGAATCTTTTAAGGACTTCTTTATATATTCTGTCTTTTATATTTAAAAATTCCATCCAATAGTTTGTATTGGTATCGGCTATAAGCTGTAAAGTAATAGCATTTTCTCCAAGCTCTGATACAAGGGTTTTGTGCCCCGGCTGTATCTCGTTATCTTTTTCACAGATATCATTTAGAATATCCAGTCCGCGTTGGATTTTATCATCAGGTGTATCGTATTCGATGCCAAAGGTTTCAATGAGTTTGAAATATTCCGCATCGCTTCTGTTCTGGACAACGGTGTCTGCCGTGATGTTGTTAGGAATTGTGACCAATGTATTGTTTATGGTTCTTATCTTTGTTGAGCGGAAATTCATCCCTTCCACAACCCCTTCTACATCGTTGATTATGACATAATCTCCGGTTTTGTAGACTTTGTCGATCATAATGGATATAGAACCTAAGATACTTGATATCATCTCTTTTGCCGCAAAACCTATCGCCAAACCTGTTATCCCTAAACCTGTCATAACCGAGGTTAAAGAGTATCCGCGGCATTGCATAAACGAGCCTAAAATGCACAGAGCTACTATGACTTTTATTATTTTTGCGGTGATTATAAGAAGGTGATACAGTGAATTGTCTTCCGTTGAACTTGTTATTTTATCTCTCATCTTCTGAACGAACTTATCAATCAAAATGAATAATATCGCAAGTACTGCAATGTGTGCCAACAATTGCACTATCAAATCCATGTTGCTCATAAAGAATCTTTCAATATGTTCCAACATTTTTACAAACAATTCCATTTCGCCCATATAATCCCCCTAATGTCTGTTGTTCTATTAAAACATAATAATGGAGTTATTGCAAAGGTTTTGAGTTATTATTGCAAGTTCTTATTATATTCTTGGATAAATATTTAATCGTTTCTTCGGCAGAGTCCAAGTCGGGGCGGATTTTACTCTTGGTTTGTAAGGACAAACCCTCACTCCGAATTTCTGATTTTCGACTCAGTCATAAATCGAAATTCTACCTCTCTCCCAAAGGTAGAGAGGTTCGGCTACGCCGATTCTTCGTGCCTTAGATTGTAGGTCGGCATTACTATGCCGACAAAATTAAAGATGAGTTGTCGGATTGGTAAATCCGACCTACTTACTCGCTTACCGAGTTAGCCTGCTTACGCAGTCGTCACTCGTCCGGAATTTCGCTACGAGAACAATTTGAATGTTCTTTCAACGTTATCTTTAGCAACGGTTTTCAATGTTTCCATTTCTTCTTTGATTGCGTTTCTTTCGGTTTCCATTGCTGCTAAGTCTGTATCATATTTTCTGTCTTTAAGATCGATACGTTTCATATCAGCTTCGTATTTTGCTTCTGCTTTCTTGAGGTTCTTTTCGTTGTCAGCTTCTCGGAAATATGTGTTTGTAGCAACGCTTGTTTCGATATACTTAGGAGCATTTTCAGATTTGTCTTTGTTCGGTTGAACGAGAATTGCCATACCTGAATTAATGATGTTAGTTAACCAATCAGTGCTCTTATCCATTCCTTCATCGTTTTCGTCGCCTACAATAATGTAGCCTTGTTTCTTGATGTTGTATTCATTGATTAATTCTTTTGTTCTTTGTGCATCGTAATCGATTACATAATCTGTTCTGTAGGTTGGTTTTGTACCGTATTGTTGATTTGGAGTTTCTGCATTGCTGTTGTAAGTGATGTTGTATTTTGTTATGTCAGTGATGTAATCAGGCAATTCAGAGATTTTGTTGTTTGATTGAACTGCGTTGATGATAGTTGTTAAATCACTGCTTGACTTAGAAGTTGCTAAGTCGTTGATGTGTGCGAGATATGCCAAATCTGTTTCGTTACCTGTTGAATAGTTGTTCAAGAAAGTATCGATTTGAGATTCAGAAACAGCTTCGTTCTTCAATAATTTTTGAGCTGCCATAATATTAGCTTTGATAGTTGCTTTGTTAGGAACTTGCAATTGACCTTCTGAATTAGGGTTGTAAGTGATGTTGCAAGAACCGTTAACAGTTTGTTTTACATTAGGAAGAACTTTGCCTGCGTAGTAGCTTGCAGTATTGTTGTTAGTGCCTGCGTTGATATCTGTCATAAGAGCTCTTGCGATAGCGTTGCAAGCGTTGTTGTTGATACCGATGCAAATGCTTTCATTTAAATGGTAAAGTTTAGAAAGCCCTGCGTCATCAGTGCCAAAGCTGTTTAAGTAAGCTTTGATTTTGTTTTCTAATTGAGTTTTGTCTGCTGAGCTTGTATTTTGAGGGTCATAAAGGTTAGCGGCAACAAGAGCTCCTTCAATGTTAGAAACCAAGCTGTCTGTTGTAGGAACTGCATAAGTATCGTTTTTAAGATCGCTAATAGCGAAATCTTTGTCATTACCGTGGTCTGAGAAAGAAGGAGGATTAACTGTGATGCTGTTTGTTCTGTTTGTTGTACCAGTTGCAATTGAACCGTTAGCAGAAGCACCTGAGTTAGAGCCTGTTACATTTGCTACAGAGCCGTTACCGGTAGTGTTAGCATAGCAATTTGTTGCATTGATTGTTCCTGCAGCTGCGAAATCAAACAAATATTCATATTCAGGTTTATTCGCACAATCAACGGTTCCGTTAAAATTACAATTTTTAAGGGTTAATGTACGACCAGTTGAACTCCAATTACAGGAATAACCACAAGCAATTGTTTGTTTGGTTTTAACATCTACATCACAATCACAATTTTCCATTGTACCCTGTCCGAGTGCTACAAACCCTGCTATAACAGAAGCATAATCTTGACCTAATGACTTATTGTAACCGCTTGTAGAATCTGTCATAGTTCCTGATGCTTTACAATATGAAATTGTTACAGAAGTAGAATCTGAAAATCTGTCTATTGCAGCAATAAATCCTGCAGAATCAGGGTTTGGGAAAGATACACTTCCGTCATTATTTAATGTAGAATAATCTGTTGCATTAGATTCGACAGTACAATCAGAAGAACAATTTTTAACTGTTGCTCCTGTATTTGTACTTATACAGCCTGCAAAGCCACCGACACGAGTTTTACCTGATACGGTAGTTCCTGAAACAGAACAATTATCAACATCGCAAGTACCGATTTGACCAACTAAACCACCAACTTGGCTTAACCCATTAACCGTACTGTTTTTAACGGAGCAGTTTGAAATTTTACCGTCAGAAATACCGACTAAGCCACCAACGCACTGTCCATTTGAAGCACTTACAACTGTACTGGTTGCACTAACGGTACTATTTGAAACTTCGACATTTGAAATTGTAGTTCCGTATACTCTGTTAGCTAAGATACCTGTTCCAAGTTGGTCAACAGAGCTAACGTTTGAACGATTTAATTTTACATTTGATATTGTTGCATTGTTTGTAATACCGAATAAAGCATCCTTCAAACCTGTGATAGTATGACCGTTACCGTCAAAAGTACCTCTAAAATCTTTGATAGCTTTGTAATCAGAAACTGAAGACATATCAATATAGTTTGTAAGGATAACTTTTACGCCTGTTGTGTTTCCGCCGTTGTTAGTGATTTCGGAAAGTCTTTTCAATTCTTCTGCGGAAGATACAGAGTAAGTTTTACCGCTCTGTAACAATTCAGCATCAGAGATGTGAGTTGTTGAGTTAGCTACAGGGTTAGAAACGGTGTAGAGCTTTGCTGCAGGTTGTGTTGCGGTCGGAGTCTTTACGAAATCAACACCGATAACGTTATCGGTATCAGTTTCCGTACCTGTTTGAACTTGAACAGGTTTCTTAGGAGCATTGTTATCTATCAAGTATTGTTCCAAAGTTCTTGTTTCGATAACAGAGTCCGAAGTAATACCTATGCTGTTTGCATAGTCTTTTGATAAGTAAATTGCGCCGGTTTGAGTATTTTGTAAGAAATATTGTTCACCTGAGGTTATGCCGTCGTAACCTGCAACTGAACCATTTTCGAGGGATGCAAGGGTAGCATCCAAAAAAGTAGTACTGCCATCGGCATTAAGGGATTTATATTGAATTTTTGTAGCATCAAGGGCATTTTCATATTCTTCATACACACGGGAAGATTCGTTAGCTAATTGAAGCTTTTGAGCTTCAAGCTTTTGGGCTTTATATTCAATTTGATGCATTCTGCCTGTGAGATGCAATAAACGAGCTTGAGAAGATGATAAACCCATTTGTTGAATTCCCTTTTTTTAGTTTCCCTTACCCATGTTTACGGCATAATCTCTTAAAACTTTAACAAATATAGAGATTTTGCGGTGAAATTGTTACAAAAGTTTACAAATGAGATACTAAGACAGTATGGCACTAAGTCACTAAGAAAGAGCAATGTGCAAAGTTAAAAGTGCAGAGTTGTAGGCATTTTTTATCAGCACTCTGCCGAACTACAGGTGGGGAGTAATATTTATTTAATAATTGTTCTAAAAGACGTATAATCGACAATTTAAAATTTTATATTACAATTCGTTATTGATAAAATTACTAATATTCTTTTTAAATTCTTCAACAGTTCCGTTATTCTCTATTACAAAATCAGCTTTTTTTATTTTCTCTTCTTGCGGGAGTTGAGACGCCAGTCTCTTTTGAGCGTATTCTTTTGAATATCCGTTTCTTTTTATCAATCTTTCCAATCTTATATTATCGTCGGTATGAATAAATATTATTTTATCAAACACATCCTGCCAGCCGACCTCAAAAAGAAGCGGAACCGATACAAAAACAGCTTTTTTATCTTTGTATGTTTTGAACGCTGTCTCTATTTCCTGTTTTATCAAAGGATGTATAAGATTTTCCAACTTCGTTTTTAAATCAGGATTATTGAATACGAGTTTCCCGAGTTTGTCTCTGGATAATCTTCCGTATTCAAATACGTCATAATCTTTGAAAGCCTCCGCAATAACGGGGCTGTCTATCAATATATCGTGGGCGATTAAGTCTGAATCCATTACAACGAAATCATGTTTTTCCAGTTCTTTTTCCATAGTCGTTTTGCCGGAGGCAATGTTTCCCACGATTGCATATTTAATCATTTTTATCTTTTTCCAATTTCTTTAAATATTGTCTTAATTCTTTTAATTGGGCAGGCTTTATCGGCTTTATTTGTCCGCGCTTTAGCCCTTCTATTGAGATATTTGCGTGTTGAATACGTTTTAGAGATATAACGGGGTGCCCTATATATTCGCACATCTTTCTGATTTGTCTGTTCATTCCTTGATTTAAGACTATTCTTAGCATTGTTGATTTGTTGTCATATTCAATGACTTGGGCGTCAGCGTAAGCGATTTTTCCTTTTTCAATTTCAATCCCTTTATAGAAGGTTTCTAAATCGTTAGCATTGATTTTGCCTTCAACTGATACCGTATAAACCTTGTTTACCTTTATTGACGGATGAGTAAGCTGATTTATTAAATCGCCGTCGTTGGTCATAATAAGCAGTCCCGTGGATTCTCTGTCTAATCTGCCGACGGGCTTTAGTATATGCAATTCCTTCGGAAGGATGTCATAAATTGTTTTTCTGCCCTTTTCATCATCGGCCGTCGTAATATATCCTGCCGGTTTATAGAATTTGTAATATTCTAATTTCTTAGGACGAATAAGCACACGATTAACAAAGACTTTGTCTTTGTCACTTACTTGAAATCCAAGCTCAGTTACAACTTTTCCGTTAACATTTACAGCTCCGCTTTCAATAAGTTCATCGGCTTTGCGTCTTGAGCAAAGCCCCGTGGATGCAATGTATTTGTTTAAACGTTGCATAAGGTGTCCTCTTGGAAAGTGTTTGCCAAAACTTCAGGAAGTCTTCTGTACAATTTACCTTCGCTGTTTACGGCTACGCAGGTAACGTCAGCTTCCGTATAAGTTTTGCCCGTTTCAGCGTTTGTGATTGTTTGGTGAAACGTTATTGATAACGGTGTTTTCTTTGAAATCGTTGTTGTAACCGTGTAATGTTCTTCAATCTTTGCGGAGGAGCGGTATCTGATGTTTAAGGTTGTGACAGGGATGAGGACATCATGTTTTTTTAATGAAACCAAATCCAACCCGAGCTCGTCACAATAGAGAACTCTTCCCTTTTCCATCATTCTTAAGTATGCTCCGTGCCAAACAACTCCGTAAGCATCCGTATCCGCATAATAAACTTTATCTGTGTATGTATTTTTCATAATGGTTTTATTTTAGCATAAAAATAGTGTTCCGTCTAAAACAAGATAACAAAAGTAATAAAACGTAACTTGTCATTACGAGCAGAAAAAAGGCTTTTTCTGCGTGGTAATCCAGCCGTTTTTTCGTTACATATCAAATTAAAACATCCTTTTTATGCAACTATTTTAAATAATGTAACTAATTGTTTGTAGAAAATTCATGTTTATAATATGCTTAACTTGTATAGTTAGAAAAGGGGAGAGAAATTATGGAAGCATTATTAGCTTTTGCGAGTTCACATGCATTGATTATTTCAGCATCAATTCTTATTCTTGCTTATGTGTTTATCGCAATGGAAAAAATTCCTAAAGTTACGATTGCATTGGTAGGTGCATCAATAACTTTGCTTTTGGGTTTGCTTGACCAAACTCAAACGATTCACGGTCATTTAGACAAATTTTACTTTATCAATTACATTGATTGGAACGTAATACTCCTGTTGGTTTCAATGATGATTATTGTATCAATTGCAACCAGAAGCGGAATGTTCAGCTGGGCAGCTACTGAAATGCTAAAGAAAACAAAAGGTCATCCAAAGACGACTTTGTTCTGTTTAGCAGCTTTCACAGCATTTGCATCAGCATTTTTGGATAACGTTACAACAGTTATCCTCGTTATGCCTATTACTTTTGTTGTTGCGGAAAAATTGGACATCAATCCTGTTCCGTTCTTAATAACAGAAATTATGGCATCAAACATCGGTGGTACCGCTACCTTAATCGGCGATCCGCCTAACATCATTATCGGTAGTGCCGCAGGATTTTCATTCTTAGACTTCCTGAACGAATTAACAGGCATTGTTACAATCATCTTCTTGGCTGTAACAGGAGCTATGATATTTATGTTCAGAAAGAAACTTAAAACAACACAAGAAAGAATGGATGCTGTAGCTCAACTTGACAACTCAGGTACGATTACCGATAAACCTTTGATGATTAGATCTTTAATCGTGTTAGGTATCGTTATTTTAGGTTTCATAACACACGACATTACTCACATCCAAACAAGTGTTTGTGCTATGGCAGGTGCCAGCTTCTTGCTGTTGTTTGAAAAACCTACCAAAATACTTGAAGATGTTGAATGGACAACAATCTTCTTCTTTATCGGTTTGTTTATCATAATCGGCGGATTTGATAAAGCAGGCGGTATTGATTTGATGGCAAAATGGTTAATCAACGTAACTCAAGGTTCACAATCATTGGCATCAATGGTTATCCTTTGGGGATCGGGTTTATTGTCAGGTGTAATCGACAACATTCCTTACACTGCTACAATGACACCTATGATTAAGGAAATCTCTATGACTCCTATGATAGGATCTATGGCAGGTCATGCATTCGCATTCCCGCTCTGGTGGTGTTTATCATTGGGTGCTTGCCTCGGTGGCAACTTAACCATTATCGGTGCTGCAGCAAACGTTATTGTTTCTGAAACATCGGCTAAACACGGTCATCCGATTGAATTTATGAGCTATTTGAAATACGGTGTTGTTTGCGTAGGCTTATCACTGTTAATTTCATCAGCTTATGTATATTTAAGATTCTTACACCCAATATTTTAATCGGGCGTCAGGTCTTATATAATATAGATAAACAGTCCTTGCATTTTGTAAGGGCTGTTTTTTATTGCAGCGATAATATCGACACCCGACAATGATTGTATTGTTGAACCCCTTCACCCTGTTTTCTAATATTTGAAAGTTACCACTTTAAAATATAAGAAAACAGACCTCTCCCACAGAAAGGGGCGAGGTTAAAGATTTTGCGAATGCAAAATCTAAGTCGTTACAAAGTACCGACTTCCCCTCTCCTGACAGGAGAGGGAGCTGTTCTTTTAACGTCATCCTGAGCTATAACTTTTTAAATAATATGTATTTTATTGAATATCAGCGAAGGATCTTTTATTAGAACAGCGGGTGAGGTGCAACCGCGGAGCGGATTCCGCCCCGACTTGTGGGAGGAAGTCGCTCTTATATTTTACGATAGTAAAACATTAGAGCTACAGGTGGGGAGTGGCAAAAACGTAAGGTAGACTTTAGTCTACCAATATTTTAAAGTCTTAGCAAAGTAGGGTGCGGTCACTACCGCACCAACAATATTTTATGCCCAAATCAAAAATTTGTGCTATATTGTTATCAACGGAATTAAACAGAATTTATAAGAGAGAGTTATGAAAAAGATATTATGTTTTGGTGACAGTAACACATTCGGATATATTCCGAACGACGGCGGACAATATGCGGATGGCGTCCGTTGGACTTCAAGATTGGCTAACCTTTTAGGCAAAAATTATCAGATTATTGAGGCGGGCTGCAGTAACAGAACATGTTTTTCCGACAATGACGAAGGCGATATAAAAACGGGATATAAGGCAATCGAAAAGTATTTGCCAAACAAATATGACTGTATCTTGGTTGCCGTCGGAGTAAATGATATCCAATTATTCTATAAACCGACATTGGAGGAGTTTGAACAGGGTTACGAGAAATTCATCAAACAAATAAAATCCAAAAACGATGCAAAAATTGTGATTGTTGCTCCTCCGATTGTGAAAGACTGCGTAAAACAGGGTACAAGCGCATTCCAGTTTGATGATGAATCAATAGAAAAATCCAAGTATTTGCCTGATATCTGCAAAAGGATTGCAGAGAGAAACGATTGTTACTTTATTGATTTTAATGACAGAGTGCAGGTTTCCAACTTGGACGGGTTGCATTATATGCCGGAGGCTCATGCCCAAATCGCGGATATTTTAAGCAAATATCTACGCGATGTGGTTTAATAAAGCATTATTGTCGTGGTTCAAAACCGCCTGTTTGTATTGGTCAAATTGGTTAGGTTTCTTTGCCGAAACTTGCGTATTTACTTGCGGAGCAGTCTGTTTTGCGCCTGCTTTTTTGTTCTTGCGGTTTGTAATAAATATGTTCAACTTAGGAAGTAATATACCTAATGCGATTGTTGAATAAGCAAGCCCTGCTGCTTGTGCAACATTGAGTTTCCATATATTTTTCTTAGCAAATTGTTCACCCTTTGCCGCAACTTCGTTATGAGTTTTTAAAGATACATCATTCAACCAGTGGCGGATGCCTTTGCCCGGTTTGCTTTCGTTGAACAAGACGTTACGTTTTCTGTCAAGCAAGTTGCCAACGCCTTTAGCTGCAAAACCTCCAAGAACTAACCAGTTCAAGAATCCTAAGTAGTCTCTTGTTGTGCTTTCTCTGAGTTCGTCTTTGTTGTCTGATGCTAAAAATCTGCCGATAAGAGTAGATGCGTAAACGGTCTTAATAGCGTTACCGCTTGTTACAGGACCTGTAAACTCAAGCTTTTTAACGAAGTCTTTAGGTGATTTAACCTTCATTACTCCGATTGCCATAGCTGCCATACCGAGGCTGGCTGCAACCTTTTCTGCCCAGAAACCTTTGCTGTTATCTTTTGTGGATTTTTTGTCTTTTGATTTTGCACTTTCGGCATAATTGGTATCACCGACGAAACCTTTTTGTCCGGTTCTCTTTTCGGTGATTTTTCTGTTTATATGTTGATCGGCGAGCCCTAACCCTGATGCAATAGCTAATGCTCCGAGTGCTTTCACTTTGTTAATCTTGAAGATTTTGTTTATGGCTGTGTTTTTATCAACGTTTTTGTTTGTTAAGATGTCTTTTCCGAAATCTACGGTATCTCTTAAAAGGTTGCCGAGAGAAGAAGACAATGTTTTATCTTTGTGTTTTGTCGTTACGCTTGCAGCTCCGAGAGCGTTAGTAACACGGCTTTCAACGATTGTTAAAAGATTTTTTCTGTCTTTGTTTGTGACGGATTTATCGTTTATAAGTTCCGTTGTAAGATTCAATATAGAGTCTTTGTCTTTTAATCTTTCGTGGAT
This sequence comes from Cyanobacteria bacterium UBA7753, assembly GCA_002481545.1. Classification (GTDB taxonomy): domain Bacteria; phylum Cyanobacteriota; class Vampirovibrionia; order Gastranaerophilales; family Gastranaerophilaceae; genus UBA2883. The sequence continues at coordinate 54,599 of DLEF01000066.1, forward strand.
ACCTTCGTATTTTTTGTTATCCCATTTGATTTTTGACCATTTCTTTTCGTCTACCCATTGGACGTTTTTCCAGTCTATATCTTTGAAGTTTTTAGTAGTTTTGTTATCACGTCCCGATAAGTTTTCAAATACGTTTGAAACATATTCTTTTGTGTCTTTTGAGTCTTTGCCTGCCTCGTTCAATAAGTTCAAACTGTCGTTAGAAAACCATGATTTTGTGTTGATAGGAGTTTTCGGTTTGATAACTTTGTTTGCGATTTTTGCAATACCTTTTGCCAAGTAGCTTGCTGAAAGGCAGACAATCAATGTTCCCGTAAATTCTCTGAAGAAGGTTTCGGCCCCTGCGTATTTGTTACGTTCTTTTGTATCAACGTAGGTTCTCGGAGCAACCATTGAAATCAGGTCAAGTCCGACTGCGTTTGCCATCGGGTTAGTGTTCAGTGTTCTTAAGGTATTTGTGATTGCTCCGTCTAAAGGACCTTTGAAACTTGGTTTGTTATTTGATTTCTTTGATACATAGGGTTTGTTATTGTTTATAGGTTGTTGTTGTATTCTCATTATAAATTTCTCCATTAAAAAAGTTCCTAAACTCAAATTGTATTAGGAACTTCTTAAAATTTTATATTAACTATTTATATTCTCAGCATAAAATCATCTGTAAGTCCCTAATTAGCACTTACAGCAACAACAACCTAAATTTTTATTAAATAGTTGTCTCATGAATTACACACCTTTCGTACTCCTTAATAAATCAAAAATAAAAAAATTTGTCAATTATTAGCCATGCGCATTAACAAAAATTTACAAAAACCATGAAATCATGGCTTAAAGATAAATAAAGTTAACGATATACAAAGTTTCAGTAAAATAAAAACGTATATGTCATGCTGAATTTATTTCAGCATCTTTAAATTTTTGTATCAAATCCTGAAACAAGTTCAGGATGACAGATTTCAATACTGAAACTTTGTATATTGTTACCTACATAAATATTAACAAATGGCACTATTTATTGTTTTTTGATAAAATATGATTTATGAGCGCTTTAACCTTTAGAGGAACAGTTACATATTTGATTTACAGACAGCTTGCAAAGAGTTTTGTGAGTCTTGTTTCCACAATTGGAGATATAGTTCAATACGGGCTTTACACTCTGAAATATCTATTTAGCGGAGGGGTTAAAAGAAAAGAGCTTTTAGACCAATGTGCAAGATTTGGGGTAAGTTCTTTGCCGATTACTTTATCCATTGTCGGGATGTCTGTAGTCATTGTTGCAATGCAGGTCGCGGGCGAAATGGTAAAACAGGGCGCGGGTAACTTCGTCGGAATGCTTATTGCAATCCTTGTAGTAAGAGAAGACGGGATAATCATGTCTGGTTTTGCCATAATATCCATGATTGGCTCTTCGCTTGCGTCAGAGCTTGCCACAATGCGTGTAACCGAGCAGATAGACGCGATTGAGGTATTAAAGGTCAACCCTATAGAATACCTGTTCGTGCCGCGAGTACTGTCAGGCATACTTATGATGCCTCCCGTATTGGTTGTGTCATCGCTTGTGGGTATCGTAGGGGGCGGAATTGCCTCTCACCTTGCATCGGGCTTATCTTATAAGGCTTATTTCGATTCCGTTTGGAACGGCTTATATATGAAAGATATGAATGTGGCGCTTTTAAAGGCTGTTGTATTCGGGTTTACGATTGCACTTATAAGCTGTACTTGCGGTTATACCGCAACGGGCGGAGCAAGAGGCGTCGGACAGGCAACAACGAAAGCCGTTGTATGGTCGTTCATGGCAATGGTTGTATGGGATTTGATATTTGCGTTGATTTTCTTCTTCTAATATCAAATCAAAAGCTTATGTTAAAATAAGAAAATAGGAAAGGAATAGTTAAAGGTATACGTTTAAATGGGAATAGAGGTTAAAAACTTAGTAAAATCTTTTGATGAAAATGTCGTAATAGACCATTTGTCATTTAGCGTAAATCGCGGTGAAACGCTCGCAATAATCGGGTTCAGCGGTTCGGGTAAAAGTACCGTGCTCAAACTCATCTGCGGACTTATTCCTAAGGATTCGGGCGAGATTATCACCTCCGGCGATATCGCTATGGTATTCCAATATTCCGCATTGATTGATTCTTTGAACGTATACGACAATATTGCTTTCGCGCTCCATGAAAGAAAAGATTTAAGAAAAAAATATACGGAACCCCAAATAAAAAGTATTGTTAGAGAAAAATTGGCTCTGGTCGGCTTGGCAGGGATTGAAAACAAGTTCCCGTCCGAGCTTTCGGGCGGTATGCAGAAACGTGTAAGTTTCGCCCGTGCAATAGTCACCGAGCCTGATATAATTCTCTATGATGAACCTACTGCGGGGTTGGATCCTATGTCGTCCACTCTTATAGAAAATTATATCGTAAGATTAAAAGAACAGACCAACGCGGCATCAATCGTTGTAACGCACCAGATGTCAACCATTACGAGAACGGCTGATCAGGTGTTGATGCTCTACGGCGGGAAGTGTGTGTTCTTCGGAACACCGGAGGAGCTTTGCAGGCAAGATACTCCGTATACAAAACAGTTTGTATCGGCAAGCCTTGAAGGTCCTATGAAGTTAAATAACTAAGAAAAGGAATAAAAAATGAAATTATCATCATCGTTTAAAGTCGGAATTTTGGCACTCGTTGCACTTTTAATATTCTTCTGTACCGTACTTTGGGTAAAGGGAAGAGCGTTATCTTCCGCAGCGAGAATAGAGGTGCATTTTAAGGATGTAAACGGTATCAGACCGGGCTCTGCCGTACAGATGATGGGGTTGAGAGTCGGACAGGTAGAAGAGGTTATTCCTGTCGTTGACGGTGATACGAGTTATGTAAAACTAAAATTTGTTATCACTAACAAGGATGTAAAAATCCCGAGAGCATCTATGCTTTCTATTCAGCAGTCAGGGTTAATCGGGGAACAATTCCTTGAAATTACTCCTCCTAAATTGAAACCTGTCTATATCCCTGCGAATACTGATGTTTTACCGAGAGGGACGAAGGTTCAGATTAAACTTGATGATAAATATTATGATGTAGGGTTTGTAAAACGCTCTCAGATATTGAGTAAACTGGTTGTTCCTAAGAATTTGCAGGCGGTTATAAACACAAAATATGCCTACAGATATGATTATATGATTGATTATCCGGGGCTGATTTTGCCTGAATTTATAGTCGGTAAAGTTGTATATGACCACGGTGAATATAAGTTGAGAATAAAACCACTTGATAATTCACCTATTCCGTGTCCTCATCAGACATCTCCGTATACTATTATGGAACCTATGAGAATAGCGGACTTCTTGGATTTGCAGTATCAAGCTGCAGAATCTCTGACAGAGACGAACAAGAAGTTGAATGAACTGTTGGACGAAAATATGGTTGCGGAATTAAAACAAACCGTTGTTAATATCAAGGCTTTGACGGCTCAAGCAACTACAACTTTGAGCAAGGCTGAACTCCTTGTTGACGAATCAAGAAAAGACTTGAACGCAATAATGAAGATGATGAACGATGTATCGGGCAACTTTAACAGCCTGTCTAAGAACGTTAATAACGTAATCGAAGATCCTAGATTTAAGTCTACCTTCTACGATACGACAAAGAACGTTAATAAATTGGCACAAGAGTTGACTCCGATTATTGGGGCTGTTGATGCTAAACAGTTTGCATCGGATTTGAGTATCACGATGAGCAACGTTGCGGAGATATCTAATTCCGTAAACAGAATGTCAAAGGATGATAAACTGAAAGCAAATCTGACTCAGACATTAGACAACGTAAACAGAGCTTTGTGCAATGTTAATGCTACATTGGATGTTATCAATAACACCAATGACAAAGCGAACGTTAAGCAGGTAATGGAAGATACCGCAACAACGGTTCATAACCTGAGAAAATTCTCCGAAAAACTGAACAAGAGATTTTTGATATTCCGACTGTTGTTCTAGGGAAAATGATGCAGATAAAATAAACATAAAAACAAAAAAGGTAACATAATGTATATTATGTTACCTTTTTTAGGGGTAAATATTTGTGGTAGATTTAATATAATTTTTTTGTGATTGTTGGAGTTTCTCCCCCTCACTCGACCTTGTAATTTTCGCTGTCGCTCAAAAACAATGTCGGTCTCTCCCGCAGATGGGGGCGAGACTTTGGCTTGTGCGATAGCACAAGCCGGACCGTTGCTACCGCAACGGTCTAAAACCTCGCTCCTCTGTCTTGAAATT
>DLEF01000020.1:0-12669 GCA_002481545.1 Cyanobacteria bacterium UBA7753
ACTCTAAAATTGTCGGATTGGTAAATCCGACCTACTTGAACTGGGACACTAAGTGAGTGCAAAGTTATTAACTTTAAACTTTTAACTTATAACTTTTAACTTGAAAAAAAGAGCACAGTTCTCCCTATGCGAGCAAAGCAAACCCGTCTTTTTCCATAGTACCCATGACTTTTCTTGTAGAACTTGCAGTTGAATCATCAATAATTGTTTGTTTCATTGATTTAGACACAGTTTGCCCTACGTTATTTGACAATCCGTACATGCCAGCCCCTACAATACCGCCTACGGTACCTGATACAAAAGCTGATGTTGCCGTATTCTTTACTAAATCACCCGCATCGAAATACTTATCTTTATCGAGAGCGACATCTGTTAAATAACTTGTTGAACCTGCCAGAGCCCCTGATTTGATACCGCAATCTATACCGTTTTTAACTGACAAACCGATTTTGCCTGCTCTTATACCTGCTCCGACATTCGAAGCAACGGCACTGGTTGTACCTGTAATAGCACCTGAAACGGCGTCTTTTGTCATTTGTTTTAAGTCAAATTCATCATCTTTTTTATTATTTGTAGCTCGGTCTACGAGTTTTATAGCTGTTTTTGCGGCAGCACCCACAGGTGCACCCTTCGCAAAGGCAAACGCCCACCCGATTGGACCTGCGCCTGCAGCCATGGTAGCCACGGCAATAGATGTTATACCCGTCAGGACATTTGCCCACAAATCGGTCATATTATCCTGTTTTTTATCAAAGGAATTAATATATTCCAATGCCTTATCAAACGAGACTTCACCTCGTTTATATCGTTCCAGCATATTATCGCAATCGGAAGAACTCAGACCGATGTCCGTAACTTCTTTCAATCCGTTCCATATACTGCCGATGATACCTTGCTTATCTTTGATATCTTTCAGTCGCGTCTCCAATACTGCTGTCGGATTGGCGGCGGAAGGCATAATATTAACCTGTCCTATTGATTCTGCCATATATTACTAACCTTTAAATTAATATACTTATTAACCTTATTACACGATATATATAAATAAAGTTTTTTCAGGTTTGAAAATTGATTAATATTACTAAAAAATTAAATATTTGTTTACAATTCGTAACATGCCCGTAACATGGTCGGGCGGGGCGTTTTACGAAAAATTTTTCTTTATATGGGCATGAATTTCGGAGGTTGTTTTCGTCAAGCGGTCTATTGACATTAATAGATAAAGAGCGCATAATAATATCAGTATTAAAATATATACATAATATAAGGCAAAAGAGAACAAAGTTCTCTTTTTTTTTGCCTTGATTGATTACTGATAATTTTGAGTAACTATTTCATAATGTTTTACCCCCTCACTCGCATCTGTAATTGCCTAAATTACAACAGCTGCGGTCTCTCCCACAGGTGGGGGCGAGACTTGGGCTTGTGCTTAAGCACAAGCAAAACCGTTGCTCCTGCAACGGTTAACCCTCGCTCCTCTGAGGGAGAGGGTGCCGAAGGCTGGTGAGGGGTGCAACGCGGAGCGCCTTCTTAGTGCCCTAGTGCCCTAGTATCTTAGTATCTTTGCTATATTGCAATACTATTGTGTTTGATGTAACATAATTGAAGTTAACTATAATAATTACAATTGTAAAGGTGAGAATATGAAAATCGATTTAAAAAAAGAAGAACATAATATTGCAAAAGTTGCAATAGAAATCCCCGCAAAAGACGGTCTTAGCGCATACAACAGAGCTGTTAAAGACTATGCACAACACATTAATATTCCCGGGTTCAGAAGAGGAAAAGCTCCGAGAAATATCGTCGAAAGACACGTAGGGAAAGAAAGAATTATATCAGAAGCATTGGAAACATTGCTGCCGTCAGCTTTCAGCCAAGCTATATCCGATAACAAATTGGATATCCTGACTCAACCGAAAGTTGATGATTATGAATATGAAGTCGGTAAAGACGTAAAGGTAAAAGCAACAATCGAATTGAAACCTGAAGTAACTTTAGACAAGTACAAAGGTATGACGGTTGAAGTTGAAGAGTATGAAACTCCGAAAGACGCATTAGACAAATCATTGGAAAACTTGCGTAACCAATCGGCTAAGTTTGAAACCGTAACCGACAGAAAAACCAAGGCTGATGATACTATCGTATTTGATTTTGACGGATATGTTAACGGCGAAAAAATCGAACACGGTGACGCTAAAAATTACACAATGGATTTATCCAATTCAAACTTTATTCCGGGATTTGCGGAACAATTGGTCGGACAAGAACTTGATAAAGATTTCGACGTAAATGTTACCTTCCCTGAAAACTACCATGAAACAAAACTCGCAGGTCAACCTGCAGTATTCAAATGCAAAATCCATGAAATAAAAGAAAAAGTTTTGCCTGAATTGAATGATGAATTTGCTCAAAAGGTAGGTCCTTTCAAGACTGTTGATGAATTAAAGGCAGATATCCAAAGCTACCTTGATAAACAAAAAGCTGATACGGATAAGAAAAACTTCGAAAGAGCAATCATGGAAAAACTTCACGACGAAGTAAAAGTTGACATCCATGAAGCTATGATTGACAGAGAATCAGACTCATTGTTGGAAGAATACAAACAAAAATTGAGAGGTCAAGGTTTCACTTGGGAACAGGCTGTTGAAGCTCAAGGACTTGACAGTATTATGAAAACAATCAGAGATGATGCTGTTTACAGAATTAAAAATTCTTTGATTATTGATAAGATTGCCAAAGATGAAGACATCAAGGTTGATCAAGAATCAATGACATCTAAGATGGATACATTGAGTGCAATGTACCAAATGGACAGAGAATCATTCGCTAAGTATATGTTCCAAAATCCGGGAATGATAAACAGCATTTCTCAACAAATTTTGAACGAGAAAGTTATCAACTTCTTGACGGATAACAATACTGCGAAATATGTAAAAGCTAAAAAAGCTAAAGCTGCAAAGTCTGAAAAGGCTGAAAAGGAAACTAAGGCAAAGAAAGAAACAAAAGCCGAAAAAGATGAAAAACCTAAAAAAGCTACTAAGACAACAAAAGCTAAAGCTAAGGCAAAAGCAGAATAGTCATTGAATCCTTATTAGGGTGCTGACTAATTTCAGAAAAAAGTATATAATATAGTTATTCGGGAGAACAATTCCCGTTGACAAAAAAAGAAAGGAATAAATAAGATGAGTTTTGTACCGGTCGTAATTGAACAATCGAGCAGAGGCGAACGTTCTTTTGATATTTTTTCAAGATTATTAAGAGAAAGAATTATCTTTTTGGGAACTCAAATTGATGATATGGTAGCAAATCTGATAGTTGCTCAATTATTATTATTAGACAGTGAAAATCCGGAAAAAGATATTATGTTATATATCAACAGCCCGGGAGGTAGTGTTACTGCAGGGTTTGCCATTTATGACACAATGCAGCACATCAGAGCCGATGTAAGCACAATTTGCTTAGGTCAAGCGGCATCAATGGGTGCATTCCTGTTATCATCAGGTACAAAAGGTAAGAGAATGGCTTTACCTCACTCAAGAGTATTGATTCACCAACCTTTAGGCGGTGCTCAAGGTCAAGCTACGGATATCGAAATCCAAGCTCAAGAAATCTTGAGAATTAAAAAATCTTTGAACGAGATTTTGGCTGCTAATACAGGTCAAGACCTTGCTAAGATTGAAAAAGATACTGACAGAGATTATATCATGACTCCGGATGAAGCTTTAAAATACGGTATGATTGATAGAGTCATTACTAAAGATGCACAATAGGAGATAATTATGGCTAATGACAGCAGATTAAAATGCTCATTTTGCGGTAAAACTCAAGATCAGGTAAAGAAACTTATTGCAGGACCTGACGTATATATCTGTGATGAATGCGTCGAGTTGTGTAATGAAATACTTGATGAAGAATTTTTCGAAAACAAAGAGAAAGATTCTAAGAAAGAGGATGAAGTTAAGACTGAAGAAGATGCTTTGAAAAAAGTACCTAAACCGCATGAAATCAAGGCATACCTTGATGAGCACATTATCGGGCAGGATGATGCCAAGAAAGTGTTATCTGTTGCTGTTTACAACCACTATAAGAGATTGGAACACAACAAAGACACATCTGAAATTGAAATCCAAAAATCTAATATTTTGCTTGTAGGACCTACAGGTTGTGGTAAAACGTTACTGGCACAAACTTTGGCAAAATACTTGGATGTACCGTTTGCTGTTGCCGACGCTACAACGTTGACTGAGGCAGGGTATGTCGGTGATGATGTTGAAAACATCCTTTTGAGATTGTACCAAAACGCCGATTTTGACGCTCAAAAAGCTCAAAGAGGAATTATCTATATCGATGAAATCGATAAGATTGCGCGTAAATCAGAGAATACCTCTATTACCCGTGATGTATCGGGTGAAGGTGTTCAACAGGCTTTGTTAAAACTGATTGAAGGTACGGTCGCAAATGTTCCTCCTCAAGGCGGAAGAAAACATCCTCATCAAGAGTTCATCCAAATAGATACAAGCAACATTTTATTCATCGTGGGCGGTGCTTTTGTTGACTTAGACAAGATTATCGGTCACAGAGTAAAAGACGGCTCAACCATCGGATTTGGTGCAAAAGGGGCAGGAACTAAGGCTGAACAAGAACTTGAAGCAGCAAAAATGCTCAAGAAATTACAGCCGGAAGACCTTTTGAAATTCGGTTTAATCCCTGAATTTATCGGTCGTATTCCTATCTATGCGGTTCTTGATCCGTTGGATGAAAAGGCTCTCAAGATGATTTTGACAGAACCTAAGAATGCTATCCTTAAACAATATCAATGCTTGTTGAAGATGGATGGCGTTGACTTGGAATTTGAACCCGAGGCAATCGACCTTATTGCAAAAGAAGCTCTGAAACGTAAAACGGGTGCTCGTGCATTGCGTTCTATCGTTGAAGAATTGATGCTGGATATCATGTATGATATTCCGTCTAAGGGCGACGTTAAGAAATTTGTAATAACAAAAGAAATGGTCGAAGACAGAAACAAAGCAGAGGTTGTTCAATTACCAAAGAAGGAAAAAGCTGAAATTGCATAAAGCATAAGATTATAAAAAAAGAGGATGGTTTTTAAGCCATCCTCTTTTTGTTTTATAGTTTTCTTTTACTGCTGTTGTTGGTCTTTCTTAAATTCAGGCAGACCGTTTGCCTGCAATACTTGTTGTTCTTTTGCTATCAGAGCTTTCAATCCGTTGATAGCTTTATCAGCAAGCGATTTCAGCTTATCAAGCAAGCTTTTATCATTATTAAATACTTCCATGTGATGCACTAAAGTCACGATATTCGTCGCAACAAGTACGCATTTCATCGGAAAATTCCTGAACTTCTTTGCCGTGAGTACCTGTATTCATCAGTGTAACGATATTTTGCATAGCAGGTTGTTCAACCTCCCATACAGAATCCGTTATCTGATCCAACGGCGTTTTATTTGCGGCGTCTTTTGTTTTATCGTCCCCCGGTTGATTAACTTCCGGCATTTGAGATGAATTAATTTCCATTGACATAAACAACTCTCCTTATTAATGTAATAACTTCACATATATAGTATTTTTCTTTGTGCCAATTTCAGAAAATGAATAATCTTTACAAAACTACATATTTCATTTAAGAAACAACTAAAAATCTAGTCATTGATTACTTCCGGCGGTTTTGAAAAATAGGTCGGGAAGTCTTTTTCATACTGTTTATAGCCCGTGCAATATGCCTGCAGGTCAAAAGATACACCCCTTTTTGAAGTTGGAGCTTTTATGCCCATTGATTTATATAATGCTCTCATAAAACTGTTTGCGATTGAGTCGCTTCCGCGCTCCCAAGGGGTTGCGTGTGCCAATATCCAACGAATTTCACCAACTTTTGAGTGAATGTCGGGGAGAGTTTTGTCCGTTACATTTTCAGGATGTTGGATGTAATTCTTTTGTAATTCGTTATAAGTATCGCTTACGTGGTCAAGCGCGTTATTTATATTTTTTGCTTTTCCGTGCGCCATAACACCTTTTTTACCGACAGGAGAATAATAAATATCTGTTATATCTATATCAGGATAAGGCTTTTCCATCTCTGTTTCAGATGCTTTCGCAAAACGATCTGAATAAGTTCTGTACTTGACATAACCCGCACTTTTGCCGAACGGAGTTTCAAGCCCTATGTCCACCCATGTTCCGGTCGGTCCGAAATCCTTTCTTGCTACTCTCAATACTCCCGTATGGCTGCCCAAATTATCGTCACCGACCTTTTCATTTGCCTTTTTCATACCATCCGCGATAAATTTCAAAACCTCATCGGAGGAATTGTTTTCACGGATTTTTGTAACCGCGTTATCCGTCAACTTTGCTACTTTTTCAGCCCATTTCATATCTTTTCCGTAACCTTTTATGTTTATGAAAAAGTCTTTCGGATACAGTTTCAACAATTTGGAGTTCGGATTTGATGTAAAATTAACCCCGTTATGTTGCGCTATAGCTTTGTTTTGGGGTTTATTACAACTGTAATTATTATAAATATTATAATTAAACGTCGACTGATTCGATACTATCATGGGGTACTCCTGACGGTATAACGAATTGAAAAATATTTTTTTGCTATTTAGATTAACTTTTTTTACCCGCTTGTAACATGTTTTTATGAAACGGTTATTTTATGGGATAGCCGAGTGCTTTCACTATTTTATAAACATTTTGTTTTAAGGTTTCGTAATCGGAATTGTTCTCTATTACGTAATCCCAGTCTTTTACGTTATCCAAACCGACCTCTGTAATATCATCTTCGCCTACAAGAGTTCCGCGCTGTGCTCTGACCTCTCTAGTCGCCTCTACTCTTATTGCAATGGCTCCCGCTTTTTTGAAGGTTACATATTCATATGGCACTCTTACATCAGTAACAAGGATATTTCCGTCGGATGAAATAATCTTTTTTATCCAAAAATCATCGGATTGGCTTCTGCCCCAATTTCCGAGCTCTATCAAGCCCGCTCTGTATTTTGATTTGTTAGCCTCAATCTCATCGTAAGTCAGATTGTGACGTTTGCCGTACTCTATTTTGATAATATCGCCCATGGCGCATCTGTGAAAATCTTTCATACAATCAAGCATAATTTTTCCTGCGGTGTCTTTGCCCGCATACTGTTTCCCCGATAGTATTATGATTTTATCCGCCATAGTGATTATCTCCGTATTTATATTTTGAAATCTTTTATTTCGCTCTCTAGCTCTTTCATATACTCAGGTCTGGTCATATCAAACGTTATAGGAGTGATTGATATTTTGTTGTTTCTGATAGCCGCGATATCGGTTTTGGCGTCCTCGGGTTCAGTCACGAGTTCGCCTGCCATCCAGTAATATACTTTTCCTCTCGGATCTAAACGTTTTTCATAATCATCCGTGAACATACGTCTGCCGAGTTCCGTAATCGCAATCCCCGATATATCGTCTTTTTCCAACCCCGGAACATTGATGTTCAGAATAGTTTTAGGTTGGAATTTGTATTTTTTCAAGTTTTTTACAAGCTTTGCCGTAAAATCCGCAGCGAGAAGGAAATCTTCATACTTCGTGCTCATACTTGTAAGTGAAACCGCAATACTCGGAATGCCATACAATGCCCCTTCCATGGCACAACTTACCGTACCGGAATACAATATATCACCGCCGAGGTTAGGCCCGTGGTTTATACCTGACAAAATTAAATCAGGCAACTCGTTATCAGCAAGGATAGAATTTATGGCAATCTTAATGCAGTCGCCCGGGGTTCCCGTGGTAACCCAGCATTTTTTTGCGCCGTATTTTGCATCAATCTCTTCCACTCTTAATGGTGTGTGGAGTGTGAGAGAGTGTCCCGAGGCACTGCGTTCTCTGTCGGGAGCAACGACGTATACATCGTTATCTTTTGACATTGCCTCCATCAGGGCATGTATCCCGTTTGCCAGTATTCCGTCATCGTTTGATATAAGTATATTCATTCGGCTTTCCTTCTCTTCCGTGTATGTTCAGTATATATAAGATAGCCTAAAAAATCAAATACAGGGTAAATATAATGCATAATTCGTAATGCGTAATTAAAAGATACTAGGGCAGTAGGGCACTAGGGCACTAAGAGTTGTCGTATTTACCATTCCGACAAAAGTAAAGTAGGGTGCGATGTTTCGCACCAATACATAATTGAATAGTCTTACTTTACTGTCATTCTGAGCATATGTGCCATATTGCGTGCTCAGAATCTTTTTATAATATTTATGTATAAGATCCTTCGCACCTATTTTAATGACTTAGTTTTAACTACACGGTTTATTGCTCAGGATGACAAAAACGTACAATTTACAGAGTTGTCCATTGGTGCGAAACATCGCACCTTACTTTTCAAAAGTTCAAAGTTAATAACTCTGCACTTTTAACTTTGCACTATCTTACTGCCTTAGTATCTTTTAAAATAATATTTACCCCTAATTTACCCCTAAATTTTCCCTTGAGTTTCATCCTTGTTTGAAGTAAATTTAAAGATATAGGAAGTAGAAAGTGGTATATACAAATAAGGAGGGCAAAATGCCAAAGAAAACTATAACTGTTGACGGTAACTACGCTGCAGCACACGTTGCGTATGCTTTGAGCGAAGTATCGGCAATCTACCCTATTACTCCATCATCTACAATGGGTGAATGGATTGACGAATGGGCGTCACAACATAAGAAAAATATTTGGGGAAAAGAAGTCAGTGTTGCTGAAATGCAATCTGAAGCAGGTGCAGCAGGTGCTGTTCACGGTTCACTTGCAGCAGGTTCTTTGACTTCTACATACACTGCATCACAAGGTTTATTATTGATGATACCTGTTATGCACAAAATCGCAGGTGAAATGTTGCCTACGGTATTCCACGTAGCTGCAAGAGCAGTCGCTGCTCAATCATTGGCTATCTTCGGAGACCACACCGACGTTATGGGATGTCGTAACACAGGGTTTGCAATGTTAGCCGCTAACTCCGTTCAAGAAGAAATGGATATGGCTTTGGTTGCACACTTATCAACATACAAAGCAAAAGTTCCTTTCCTTCAATTCTTTGACGGGTTCAGAACTTCTCACGAAATTCACAAGATTGAAGAAATATCTTACGAAGATATCGCTAAACTTGTTGAACCAAAATATATAGAAGAATTCAGACAAAGAGCTTTACGTCCTGAAGATCCTAAATGTAAAGTCGGTGCTCAAAATACCGATGTTTACTTCCAAGGACGTGAAACAGTTAACAAATACTATGACGCTGTTCCTGATATCGTACAAGAATACATGGATAAAGTCGCTAAGGTTACGGGCAGACAATATCATCCGTTCGATTATGTCGGTGCTCCTGATGCTACAGACATTATCGTTGCTATCGGTTCAGGCTGCGAAACTATTGAAGAAACTATTGATTACCTTAACAAGAACAGAGGTACTAAGTACGGTTTGGTTAAGGTAAGATTATACAGACCGTTCGACGTTAAGAGATTCAACGCTGCTTTACCTAAGACAACAAAACGTATCGCAGTTCTTGACAGAACAAAAGAACCTGGTTCAATCGGTGAACCGTTATACTTGGATGTAGTTGCCGCATTAGACAATAAAGACATCAGAGTAATCGGCGGTCGTTACGGTTTATCATCTAAGGAATTTACACCTTCAATGGTACTTGCTATCTACAAACACCTTGAAAACAACGGTTTCCACGGGTTCACGGTAGGTATCGAAGATGATGTAACTCACAGATCATTACCGATAGACGAACACATCGTTACAGAACCTGAAGGAACAACAAATTGTATGTTCTGGGGCTTGGGTTCAGACGGTACCGTAGGTGCTAACAAGAACTCAATCAAGATTATCGGTCAATACACCGACAAAGATGCTCAAGCATACTTCGCTTATGACTCTAAGAAGTCATTCGGTGTAACCGTTTCTCACTTGAGATTTGGTGACAAACCGATTAAATCTACTTACTTGATTACAGCTCCTGATTTCGTATCTTGCTCAGCTCACGCTTATATCGGCAGATATGATTTGTTGAAAGGTATCAAGGAAGGCGGAACATTCTTATTGAACTCTCCTTGGTCTAAGGATGAAGCATTCTCTCACTTAACAAGAGCAATGCAAAAGACTATCATTGATAAGCACATCAAATTCTACAACGTAGATGCTGAAAAACTTATCAAACAACAACCGGGCTTGAGAGGTAAAGGTGCAAACACGGTTATGATGGTTGCATACTTCAAGGTATCAGGCATTATTCCGTTTGACCAAGCTTTGGAAGGTATGAGAGCTATGACAACTAAGACCTTCAAGAAGAAAGGTGATGACGTTGTTAATATGAACCTTGCATTGATTGATGCAGCGGTTGATGCTTGCGAAGAAGTACCTGTTCCAAGTTCATTAGACGGCGTAAGCTGTGTTGATGAGATTAAGTTAATCTCTGATGATGCTGATGATTTCGCTAAGAAGATTATTGAACCTTCTATGAGACAAAAAGGTGATGACATCCCTGTTTCAGCAATGAGCGTTGACGGTGTTATCCCTACGGGCACTGCTTGTTTGGAAAAACGTGGTATTGCTCCTCGTGTTCCTCATTGGAACAGCGCAACTTGTATCCAATGCGGTATCTGTGCATCAGCTTGTCCTCACGCAGCTATCAGAACCAAATTGGCTGAAAAAGACAGCTTGAAAGATGCTCCTGCAACATTCAAGACTGTTGATGCAAAACCAAATGCAAACGGTGAACAATTCAAGGTTCAAGTTTACTGCGAAGATTGTACCGGCTGCGGTGTTTGTGTTGACCAATGCCCTATGTCTAAGGTAGCAGGCAAAGAAGCTTTGACTTGGTCTACTTTGGAAGATGAAGTTGCAGCAGGTGAAATGGAGAACGAAAAATTCTTCGATGATTTGCCTGATAACGTAATGGGTAAAAACACAACCAAGACTATCAAGGGTGCAATGCTTAGAAAACCGTTGTTCGAGTTCTCAGGAGCTTGCGCAGGTTGTGGTGAAACACCTTATGTTAAATTGGTTTCACAATTATTCGGTGATAAGACAATCATTGCTAACGCAACAGGTTGTTCATCAATATATTCGGGTACATTCCCAACAATTCCTTATACTAAGACTAAAGAAGGCAGAGGTCCGGCTTGGGCTAACTCATTGTTCGAAGACAACGCCGAATTTGGTTACGGTATGAGATTGGCTGTTGATTCTAACAGAGAAACTTTGAAGACTTATGTTAATAAAGTACTTGAAAACCCTAATGCAAAACCTGATGTTAAGGAAGCATTAGAGAACGCAATGAAATATTGGGATAACTCAAAGACAGAAGAAGCAATCGCAGCACAAGAAAAAGTCAAAGAAGTTATGGCAAAACACGCAGACGATTTATGCCCTGCATGCAGAAAGATTGTCGAACTTGAAGACTACTTCACAGATAAATCAGTATGGATTATCGGTGGTGACGGATGGGCTAACGATATCGGATACGGCGGTATTGACCACGTTGTAGCACAGAACAAGAACGTAAACATCCTTGTTCTTGATACAGAGGTTTACTCAAATACCGGCGGTCAGGCATCTAAGTCAACTCCTACGGGTGCTGTTGCTAAGTTCGCAACAGGCGGTAAGAAAACATACAAGAAGAACATGGGCTTGATGTGCATGTCTTACGGTTATGTTTACGTAGCATCAGTAGCATTGGGTGCAGACAGAGCTCAAACTCTTAAAGCATTCCAAGAAGCTGAAGCATATGACGGACCTTCTATCATATTCGCTTATGCACCTTGTATCGCACACGGTATCGATATGAGCAAGACTCAAACCGAACAAAAACGTGCGGTTGAAGCAGGATATTATCCGCTTTACAGATATAACCCTGCTAACGAACAGCCGTTCACTTGGGATGCTAAAGATCCTAAGGGAAGTTATCAAGACTTCATCAGAAGTGAGAGAAGATACAAATCTCTTACTAAGACAAATCCTGAACATGCTGAAGAATTATATTCAGAAGCTGAAAAGGATGCGGCTACAAGAATGCAAGTTCTTAAATCAGTCGGTGAATTACTCAAGTAGTCACGGCAGATTGACGAATATAACAAAAGAGGCGATGGATTTTTCCACCGCCTCTTTTTTGTTACACTTAAATACGGAAAATCATTTTTAATACTCTCATCCTGAACTTGTTATTAACACAATTGACAAATTGTAGCGAATACACTACAATATTAATATGAACGAAATTATATTCTATGAATTACCTAACGGGAAAGAGCCCGTAAAAGAATGGTTATTGAAAATAGACAAATCGTTAAGAGCAAAAATTGTCAGACGACTTGAACGAATTTATGATGACAATTTCGGCGATTATAAACAAATTGGAGCCAATCTGTATGAGTTACGGTTTACGTTGGGAAAAGGATATCGAATATATTACACAATACAAAATGATACGGTTGTATTACTGTTAAATGCAGGTGACAAATCAAAACAATCAAAAGATATAGAGCAAGCAAAAATATATCTGAAAAATATAGAGGACAATAAAAATGACTGATTTTAATAATTTTGTAATAGAACAATTAAAAGATAAAGAATTTCAAAAAGAATATATGAATGATGCATTGGAACAATATGTAAATGA
>DLEF01000020.1:12751-34379 GCA_002481545.1 Cyanobacteria bacterium UBA7753
TCTCGTGACAGCATTTCCGGATTTTGCGAAAAAGCAGGTATTGACAGAGCAATGTTATATGATATTTTTGCGGGAAAAAGAATGCCAAGAGTCGATACTCTCGCAAAAATACTTAAAACTTTAGGGTATAATCTAAAAGTCGCTTAACTCAATTTAACATTGAAATTTAATAATTAATGAATATATTACATAATTTTATTTAAACAGAAGGGGTGGAAATACCACCCCTGTTTGTTTTTACTTAAATTTAAAACCTGACCAAACACCGTATTCTCCAAGCGTTTCACCATTAGAGGTACTCTTGATTTTTGTTATAGCTAATGCCGTTTCGTTCTGCATATCAGGTTGATTTGATTCTAATTTGCCGAATATTGCACATGATTGCATAAGATTTTCTTTTTGTTTTACATCTATACTGTACCATGCCAAAGGATTAATATAATATGTAAATGAATAGTCCTCTATATCGTAATAATCAAATACTTTTTCAATATTTGCTTTAAACTGTTTTCTATTTTTTTCAAGCTCTGCTTTTACTATTTTTTGAGCTTCTTGTTTGGCTCTTTCTATTTCTTGTTTTTTCTTTTCTCTTTGTTTTACCAATTCGTTGTATTTTTCAGAACCTGCAAACACTACCATATCTTCTTTTACCCATTTATCATCACTGGTTTTGTAAAAACCGTTCTTTTTATAAAAATCTTTGTATACGTCAATTTGTTCCAACGTATTCATTCTTTTTATACCGGTTTTCATGTTTGGTTCTGAACATATAATTGCGCTATCTTTGCTTATATATGCTGTCGTAGTGGACGGTGCAGCTATTCCTGCAATCAAAAAAAGTATAACAATTGTCCAAATACGAGATTTTTTACTTGAGAATTTGTTCAGATGTTTGCTAATATACTCATACGTTTTAGGAATTATAAATAAAGAACTCAACGTTAAACATATTGATGTCATAGGGGTTTCCACTATGCAGAAAATATTCATAAAGAAACATACTCCTATTATCCATAAGACTACATTCCAAAATTTTTGTGTAAATATTTCTTGTTCTTTATATTTTTTGAAAAATTCATCTTTATTTGTTTTACAATAAGTAATCATTTCTTTCATAATAGGTATATTCTTAGAAAAATATGATTCTATTTTTATGGTAGTATCTTTGGTTGTAATACATAATATCTTTTTTTTATTTACCTCGCCTTCATATACATCACTTATATCATCGAAAGAACAGCTAAATACATTTTTATCTTTTGTTTTTATGGATAATCCGTCTTCAGTAAGGATTATTGTTATTGAATCTGTCGGGTTTAATCCGGCTATCCCTTCAATACAATTACCTTCAAATTTTGTTTGTAAAATAGTATTTGCCATACATTTTCTCCTAAATATTATAATTATTTACATTTATATGACTTCAATTATATAATATTTTTCCATTTTTTCAACTTTATAAAGAAAATAATAATATTAATCCTATTATCTCTTGAACAATTGAGCGAAAAAATGCTCTAATAGACCTGTTATTTTAGGAATTAACACAATACAGAAAAATATATGTTAAAGAAACTTGTTAAGACGACATTGTCTGTCGGACTGTGTTCAATGGTGTTGAGTCTGCCGATTTCGGCAGAACCCGTTATGTACAACACAAATACGGGGGTTTATCATAAAACAACTTGCCGTTATGTAAAACGCAGTAAATCAATGATTAAAATTGATAAAAAACAGGCTGTCCAAAAGGGCGGACGTGCCTGCAAGGTCTGTGGCGGATAGATATGAAAAGAGAAAAGATTTATATTTTTATCATCATAATATTAGCATTCATTCTTGGCGGAATGATTTACACATATTGTACAACCTATCCGTTCAAAGAGGCAGAATTTGAGCAGGGAAAAGAAAAATACAAAGAAAAAGATTATGTTGATGCGTATTGCAGAGGTATTACAGAATACAGACTGCCTGACAGGACAAGAGTAGATTGTCTCACGGATGAATATGCAATCGAGTTCGATTGGGCAAAGAAATGGGCTGAAAGTATCGGACAAGCAAAATATTATGCAAAAATGACAGGGAAAAAACCCGCCGTTGCAATAATCATGAAGTCGCCAAAAGATAAAAGATTTATCAAACGAATAGAAAAAGCTGACAGCGATATAAAAATTTTTGAAATAAAATCAAGAGATTATAAAAAATAATGAAAAAACTAATAAGAAATTTTTTAGATAATAAATATGTAGAAAACAGTATAATGACCTTAATTGTACTGAACTTAATCGTTTTTATTTTAGACAGTATGGTGTCTTTTCATAACAAATTCTGCGATTTCGTACATATATTTGAGTTAGTATCAGTCATTATTTTTACAATCGAATATATCCTGCGTGTATTCTCTCTTGAACGCTTCAAAGATGTATTTAAACCGATGATGCTGGTTGATTTCTTTGCAGTCGCTCCGTATTATATCAGCTTTGTTACGGTAAATACTATATTCTTGAGAATATTCAGACTTTCAAGATTACTGAGAATACTTAAAATCGGGCGTTATTCCAAGGCTCTCGAAAACATAAAACGAGGTTTTTTGGACAAAAAAGAGGAACTGTTCATAACGTTTTCTATCTTTTGTGTAGGGATTTTATTATCCGCAATCCTTATTTATATAGCGGAACACGATGCACAGCCTGATGTATTTACTTCAATCCCTAAGTGTATTTATTTCACAATCATAACGGTAACTTCCGTAGGCTACGGCGATATCAGCCCTGTTACTCTTTTCGGCAGAACAATTTGCAGTATAACAGCCGTTTTGGGAATTGGGATTCACGGGCTATTTATAGGTGTTATCGGAGCTGCCTTTATGCACGCATTCGGAAAAGATGAAGATGCTACCGCGCCTATGCAATAATTACAATATTAATACCCCAAATCATTGATCCAAGCTGTGACCTGCTGTTCGGCTTGAGCATGGCTGTTTTGGGCAACATGCCCGTATATTCCGAGACCTCTCAAGACCTTGGCACCAGTTTTGTCCATACCTTGTGTGCCCATAAAACCGCTGCCCTCATGGGTTGCAAAAGGCAAAATCGTTTTGCCCGAAAAATCGTAACTGTCCAAGAAAGTATAAACAGGCATAGGCTTATCACCCCACCAGATAGGATACCCGATAAATATTGTGTCATATTTATCAAAATCATCAATATGCCCGACTATTTCGGGACGGGCGTTTTGTTGTTTTTCAACCTTTGAATATCTTGTGAGTTCGGTATACCCCTTCGGATAATTGTCATTCACAGGTTTTATTTCAAACAAATCTCCGCCCGTTTTATCTGCGATTATTTTGGCAATAATCGCGGTGTTTCCCTCGGTGATATTCCCAACTCCGTATTGTTCCCCTGTCTTTGAAAAATATGCAATTAAGATTTTATGATTGCTCATGTTTTGCTCCTTTAAAATTTCATAGGTTGCGTTGGTGCGGTAGTGACCGCACCCTACTCCTTTAATTTCGTTATTGGTGCGAAACATCGCACCCTATTTTGTTTAAAGTTCTGAGATATTCGTTAGGACAAACTCTCACCCTGCATTTGTACATCCTTTTTTATGCGGTGAACCGTTGAATAATAATACTTTCATTTATGTCTCCTTGTTTTAAGTTAATAACTCTGCACTTTTAACTTTGCACTTTGCACTCTCTTAGAGCCCTACTGCCTTAGTATCTCTAATACAGCCCTGTCTGTACGTGCGGAACATAAGGTGCCTCAAGTTTTTTAATTATGTTATCACTCAACTTGATATCAAGCGCGGATACGGCTTCTTCAACGTGTTTTACGTCAGTAAACCCTACAATCGGAGCGGTTATATACGGTTTTGATAACATCCATGCCAGAGAAACCTGCGCCATAGAGTAACCCAACTCATTAGCGATTTTTTCGAGATTATCGACTACAACCTTATCTTGCGCATCCGTTGCACCCCATACCATTGGAGAAACTTCATCAATACTGTTTCTTGCGGTTTTGGTACCCCAAGGATGAGCGCATCTTCCGCCTGCCAAAGGTGACCACGGGACAACGGCAATTTTTCTGTCCTGACAAAGCGGCATCATCTCGCGTTCTTCTTCTCTGTAGATTAGGTTGTATTGGTTCTGCATAGATACAAACTTTGTCCAGCCGTTTCTTTCAGCGATTTGGTTAAGTCTTTCAAATTCCCAAGACCACATAACCGATGCGCCTATGTATCTTGCTTTGCCTGATTTTACGACATCGTGGAGAGCTTCCATAATCTCCTCCATAGGAGTGTCGTGGTCGAGTCTGTGTATTTGATAAACGTCAACATAGTCGAGCCCCAATCTTTCCAAAGAGTGGTCAATCTCTGCCATAATATTTTTGCGGGAGAGTCCTGCCCCGTTCGGTCTGCCCTCTCTCATTGCGAAGTTTACCTTTGTTGCGACAACAATTTCATCTCTGTTTATACCGTATTCTTTAATCAATCTGCCCGTTATTTCTTCCGAGGTCCCCATTTGATATACGTTTGCCGTATCAAAATAGTTTATCCCCAAATCAATCGCTTTTTTAAATATCGGTTTAGCGTCTTCATAATCTTTTGCCCAAGGGAAAACTCCGTTTTCTTTTCCGGGCTTGCCGAAGCTCATACATCCCAAACAAATCCTTGAAACATCCATTCCCGTATTACCGAATTTTACATATTGCATAGTTTATTCTCCTTTTGTTCTGTTCATCTTATATTTGTATAATAAACTATGTTTTACTAATTTTCAAATTGAAAGTTTAGATTATTGATTTAATTTTTCGATTAAGATATAATCAAGGTATGAATACGAAACAAATTGATTATATTATAGAGCTCGCAAGAACACAGAATTTCAACAGAGCTGCGGAAAACCTGTATATTTCGCAATCCACACTAACTTATCAGATAAAAGAGATTGAAAAAGAACTCAAGTTTAAACTGTTTGAACGCTCGGGCAAGGGGGCTGTCCTGACACCTGCAGGCAGTCAGTTTTGCACAGCAATTAAGGATATAAAATCACAGCTCCAACACGCAGTAGAGCAGGCGCAGAATTTCAGCAAGAAATACTCTGATAACATAACAATAGGTCTGCCTGTAAGAACCTGCATTCATCCCCTTCCGCAGGCAATTAAGATATTCAACAAAAAATATCCCGATATCTCTGTTACCCCGATATTCAATGGGTTTTATAATCCGGAAGAATTTTTAAAAGGGAATCAGGATATATTTTTTACTTTTGATAACGAGATGAAACATGTTCCCGATACAAAGTTGATTTATCTGTACACTGCAGGGATTTATCTTCTCTCTAAAAAAGATGATGAACTTGCAAAACTAAAGACTGTTAAGCCCAAGGATTTGAAGGGCAGAACGCTTATGGTCGGGGGCGGTTCGCCACCGCAGTTGAGAGCATTGCAGCAAAGACTCATAAACACGATTGATATAGATTATTTTAATTCCGAAAACCACGATACAACTCTCACAAATATTTTGGCAGACAGAGGGATTTGTTTAACTCCGGGGTTCTTCCGTGATTATACGGATGAGTTTGCTTGGACACCGTTTGAGTGCGAAGAAAAATTTGAATGTTATTTGTGTGTAAGGACTTCCGACAGAAAAGAAAGCGTCGATAATTTCATAAAAATTTTGTCTGATTTATACAAAAATAGAACAAAATTTAAACGTGCAAAAGCACACTTATAGAGCATTTGCGCAAAATTCCTTTTATTAATTTTTAGCCAAAAACAAAACGAAAATTTGAAATATAGTTATAAAGGTAGTATTATTTTTTTGATATAATTTATTTGAGATACTAAAAACGAAAAGATGAAAAAGATGTTTAAAAAATTAACGATATTATTTATATGCTGTGTTATTGCCACATCAGTTTACGCAAAAGGAACAAACAAAACAGAGACTGAAACGACAGACGCGCAAGCACAGGAAATACAGACTGAAACAACAGAGGAACCGCAGGAAAAACAGCAACAGGCGATTGAGTTGGACTTGTCAAACATAAATAACAAAGTAAATGTTCCGAAAAACGTCAACAAAGGCGCATATAAAAGCAAAAATTATGCCGTAAAAGCTAATGATGACAACAGATACGTGTATGATGAAAGAGACGCATATCAAAAGAAGACAACTTCTTATAAAAAATCAAAGAAATTCAAAAACGGCGAAGTCGGGGCAAAATATGATACAACTATTGCACCTGAAAGTGCAACGCAAACAAGAACGCTGTACACAAAGTATAACTTAAACAGCAAAACCTCCGTAAACGCGTCATATAAAAACGGTTCTTCGGCTAATCCTTCCGACCAGTTGAAAGGGACGGTTTCCGTATCACCTGAATACAGAATAAACAAGAAGGTTTCTGTACAAAACGATTTTTCAAAAAATATAAACAGCGGAGCCACAAAAGAGGGTGTATCAATAAAGATTAACCCGCTAAAAGACCATGACAGAATGGACATACAGATGGGAGCCGGACAGGTTCAATATCAAGGCGGGCCTCCTCCGAGCTCACAAATAAACTTCGGCACAAATTTCAGGTTTTAGTGGTAGGGGGAAATATATTACCGCCGATATTTCAACCATGCAAAAAAAATCGGAGAAGGCGGGATTCGAACCCGCGGTGGAGTCTCCCCCACAACGACTTTCGAGGTCGTCACCTTAAACCGCTCGGACACTTCTCCAATTTGTTTAATCTGTCTTTACGGGTACAAAATAACCCGCATATTATTTCTGATATCTATATTTTATTTTAAACCTGACGCTTTGTAAATATTTTTATTTTTTCAGATTTTGCCGATGGAAAACACTGAATTATACTTTTGCCCAATTATAAGATTCTTGCGTTTCTGTCATTCTGAGCACTGTTATATAGCAGGTGCGAAGAATCTTTTATTCCGGCAACCTTCCAAATTTTATGTTTTATAATACAGATCCTTCGCTGCTATTCGGACTGTTAAATATTATCATACGATTTTATGCTCAGGATGACAGTGACGTATGATTTTCAAATTGATATTTTGTATCAATATGTACTGTAGTTATTTTTCTTAACTTATCTTAACATGCATGGCAAAATTTTTTATTTTCGTCCGTTTCTCATGGTGGAAGGTTTTATATGAATATTATTAGCAGTATTAATCAACAACCGAATGTCAGAATTAATACTAATCCGAAAATAAATAGCAAAGTTAATTATAATTACGGACAAACGCGAGTCAGTTTTGGTTCAAGCAAATCCGAAGGCGTTATCAAATTACTTGATAATGAAATCGGGGAATTGATAAACGGCAGCGAATTTAATGTCGCTAACAAAATGAAATTCAAAAAAGTTATGAACGAAGCTTTGCCGTACATTATGACGCCTGAAAACTATATTAATAAAGGCAGAGACTCCAAGGTATACAGAATAAGCGACAATTATGTTGCTAAGATTACACGCGGATATTATGAAAATAACGCAATAAAATCATTTGACAGAGTAATCCTTCCGAACCAAAAATTTAAAGACTTAGACTTCTATTACGGAGAGCCTGTTGCAAAAGTCGGGAAAGTAAGTATCCTTAAAAATGCAACTCCAACCAAGGACAATGTATATTGCGGTGCAATATATGAAAACGGACGAGTCATAGCAGAGAAAGATAAAAATCACTACAAAGAAGTATATTTGCCGATGTGTGCATCTCTTCCGCAGGAAAGCTTTGATAATTTTGCTTGGAACTTACAAAAATTGAACGGAATCAGCTCTTTGGGATTACACGGCAGAGAATATTACACCCCTGATGTTGTAAACCCTAACAACATCATTATATCAGAGGGAAAATTCAAACTCGTTGACCAATTGGACAAAACTCATTGCAAAGAGCCAAATTCATTATATACAATGTTTGAACCTCTGCTTATCAGAATAACTCCTGACCATGATGCAGAGTATGACAAAGACTTAGTCAATATGCGCGGAACTATCTATAACAAATGTATCAGAGCGGCCAAAAAAGTCGGGCTTCCGCCTAGCAGTCCCCGTAAATATGAATATGCAGACTTCACTCTCAGCAATATTTTAAGAATACATAACTAATGTTTAGCCTTTGGAATATATAGTTCTGATTATATATTCTTCTAAGATTTTTTTATTGGCAGAGGTTGATTTTGAGTCATTTATCATAATACAGAATACGTATTTTTGACCTCTTTTAGAGTTAACATAACCCGTAATTGCGCTTATATTATTCAGTGTTCCTGTTTTTGCTCTTAGGTTATCTCTCAAATATAACATTCTGTTTGATAACGTTCCTTCCCCTGCAGTCGGAAGTTCGGACTCTAAACATCCTTGTGTTTTGAGCAAGAAATCCGTCATAAAATCAGCTGTTACCAAATTATTCTTTGATACTCCGCTTGCATCTGTTATTTTAATATCGGATGTGTCAATTTTATGCTGTCTGCAAAAATCATCAAACATAAGTTTTCCGTTTGCAAAACTCCCCGTAACAGGAACCTTTTTCCCGCTTTTTCTGCCCGCATATTTACCGCCCGCGAGTTTGAACACGGTCTCCGCAACCATATTGTTGCTGTTTTTATAAACATCGGTTTTCGCGTGGTCGATATCGTGGCTTAACAACGTAATCATAGTATAATTTTTATTTATTTTTACGTTTCTGTATATTCCGTTACAAGAAATATCATGATTTATAATCGCATCACTCAACGATTTTTCGAAATATTTTTTCGGATTGTTAATAGGAACTTTTACGAACTCACTTTTTTTCTCGCTTATTGTTCCTTCCAAAATCAAAGTATCAGGCGAGATATTATTTTGGCGTTTAACCGTATAATCCGTAACTTTATCAGTCTTCATTTTGTTGATAAAATTCATCGGATAATCGACAACCGTTTTTACAATAGGGGAATACCCTTTAACGGTCGGAGTTATCATAACTTCTATCAAATTTTTATCCAAATTATATGCGCTGAACTTCGGCATAAGAGGGTTCAAATCGTCGTCCCATTGCCAACCTTCGCCCCAAAGGTTATAGTCAATGACGGAGGAGTCTATACAAACTGATGCAGGCTCTTTCGGCATACTTTTTACCAATCTTTCAAGCTCTCTTGAGGTCAAATATGGATCCGCCCCGAGCACTATTACATAATTATTTTTGTTGTCTTTATACAACTTAGTTGAGAATTTATAATCTTCTCCAAGCTCCATAAACGCGGGCGTCGCAGTGATTATTTTCTGCGTTGATGCAGGTGAAACCTGTGCATTTTGGTGCAGAGCGTAAACAGTCTTTCCCGTTCTGAAATTCTTTACCGATACGGAAATCGTCCCTTTGTTTATATCGGATTGACTTATTACCGTATCTATATCGGATTTTAAAGATGCGTTTGCTACATTTGTAACCGCAAAAAATAATATTGAAAATAAAACAATTATTTTTTTCATTTTAAGATAACCTCATAATGTTCATGAATATCTTTTAAGACTGTGCATTTATCTCTGAAATCGTACATTTCAGGCAAATCCAAAGTGGCGGATATTGTTCCTTCTTTTGTATCAATCTCGGATAATATGTTCCCGCTGTAATCGTATATCAGCGAATGTCCAAGGTTTTTAGCTCCCGTAGGCAATGTCCCCGTTTGAGTCAGTGCGACCATATAAGTTTGGTTTTCGACCGACCTTGCGCAAGTTAAAGAATCCCAGTGGATTTTTCTTGACAGAGGCCAAGCAGCCATATTTACGAGCACATCCGCACCTGCTTTTCTGTAGGCTCTGTATATTTCAGGGAACCTTATATCATAGCAAATACTTACTCCGAACTTAACCCCTTCTATATCAACAATAACAGGGTTTTCGCCTGCCGTGATATATGTACCTTCGCTGTCATCATAGTATGAAAACAGGTGGTTTTTGTCATATGTAGCGATTAACTCGCCTTTTCTGTTAATGATAGGACAGGTATTGTAGAGCTTGCCTTCGTTTTCTCTTACAAAACTTCCGCCTAAGACATTAACATTGTATTTTTTTGCGAGTTCCGTTAAAAATTCAACAGTGTCCCCGTTTAGCGGTTCAGCACTCTTTGGAAACTCCTCGCAAGCCCAGCCGACAGCCCACAATTCAGGCAAGATAACAACATCCGTGTCTTTTGTTATGTTTTTGTCGGTAAGCGTTAAAATTTTATCAAAGTTTTTGTATTTATCCCCGATTGCCGATTCCATTTGAACGGCAAGAACGTTTATTTTCTCTTTTTTCTCCATAATCCGAATCTAAACACCTCTTTAAAAGCTTTCGGAGCCCTCTTTTCCAAATCTTCAAGCGAATGTTGAACTTTCAGGCGGACTTGTTCGTCGTGTTCTTTATCCTCTTTCGGATCAATATAAATAGGCTCACCGTATATATTTATCAATTTTGTCCAAAAGAACGGTATTCTGAACCCGTCCCATGAGTTAAACTTCAAAAATGTAGGGCTTGGCGAGTACCAGTAAACAGGAACAATAGGAACGCCCGCTTTTTTAGCGATACGGATTGCACCGTCTTTTACTACGTGAACAGGACCTTTAGGCCCGTCAACCATAATGGCGCAGCATTCC
Source organism: Cyanobacteria bacterium UBA7753 (assembly GCA_002481545.1). Taxonomy (GTDB): domain Bacteria; phylum Cyanobacteriota; class Vampirovibrionia; order Gastranaerophilales; family Gastranaerophilaceae; genus UBA2883. Next base: position 23,384 of record DLEF01000020.1, read on the forward strand.
CCGTGCTGAAGTGCGTGTATCATCTGCATTGTAGCTTCGACGCTTCCTTTTTTACCTTTGGAACCGTGGATTACTTTAAATCCCCATTTTTCAACAACGCCCGCTATAATCTGACCGTCACGGGAACGGCTTACAAGCACATTGCATTTTGCTCTGTCAGGCAAACCGTGAACACAGCACTGGTGTGCGTGCCACATTGCATATACACAAGGACCTACCCCTTCCGGATAATCAACATTTTGTATATCGGTAAAATGTTCCTGAAATTTGAAAATCGTATATATGATTTCCGTAAATTTCTCTCTGTTACTCTTATTTTTATCAAACATTTTAAATATATTAATCATACATTGATTTTACTACAAATCTTATATTCTCCGCAAGTTATTAATAATATGCGCTCGCGTTTGAATTTGGGGCAAGAAGACTGTTAAATACTATTTAAGTTTTAGCAATTCTTCGGACAGTTCTCCGAATTTTTCGATTGATAGAGATTCCCCTCTTGTATTTTCAGGAATATCAAGGTTTTGTAATGCCTGTTTTACCTGCTCTTTGTCAAAACCGTTATTTATAAGACAATTCTTGATGTTCTTCCTTCTTTGAGAAAAACTTGCCTTCAATACTTTTCTGAAATATGAATAGTCAGAGAGTTTTAATCTCGGTTTTTCGTTTACCTTTAGCCCGACAAGCGCGGAATTAACCTTTGGAGCGGGATAAAATGAACGTCTGCCGACAAGTCTTATTATTTCACAATCAGTCCAGAATTGTGCCAAAATAGTCAAAAGCCCGTATTGCTTGGAAGGGCTTTTTTCTGTTGCAACCATTCGTCTTGCGACTTCTTCTTGTACCATCAACACAATATCGGAGATTGCATTTCTGTTTTTGTTGTCCAAATCGTCGATTTCTCCGAGCAGATGAGAGATAATAGGCGCCGTAATATAATACGGGATGTTTGCAACAACTTTGACTTTTTCCTCCGCAAGGGAAGAAATATCAGTTTTTAAAATATCTTGATGAATAATTTTTAAGTTATTACAGTCTATTTTTTCAAGCTCTTTTATCGCCTCTTCATCCAATTCAATCGCGATAACTTCTTTTGCGTATTTTACGAGCTGTTCCGTTACAAACCCGACACCCGCGCCGATTTCCACCACGATATCATCTTTTGTAATGTTGGCATAATCAATAATTTCATCAATAACATCGGAATTGATGAGGAAATTTTGTCCCAATCTTTTTTTAGTTCTGAAAAATTTTGCTCTTTCCAATAAATCCATGTGTATATGTTATTACAAACACCATGCCTGTGCAATTTTTTACCTGAATATAATTCGTAAAAGATAAGGATTAGAAAATGCAAACTTCTTAACAAACATGATTTTGTTTTAAATATCAGTATAATGGTAGTATGAGAAAGATATTTGTAATATTTTTGGCATTAATGATTATACAAACTGGTGTGTTGGCGGCTGATAAAGCCTCATCAGGTTCAGGTTCCGCTGCCGACCAAATAGAATCGACAGGTTACAGAGGAACTTTGCCCGATATTTTAGACAAATATCAAACAACAAAACCTGCAACGGGAACGCCTATATTTGAGGCGGAGGAAGGATTTGACGATCCCGACAAACTGAAACCCGTTCCGAGAGATAACCCTGCATTCGTTGACATTATCCTCAAAGGCGACAAAACTTCAAACTACGTAAACGATATAAACAGAATCATACCGCAGGTTGAAGCACTTATTGATTGTATAGAGAACGGGGAGGATGTCCAACGCTTCGTCGCAAAGGCAACCACCCTCGATTTTTCAATAGGTGCACTAAGAAAACGTTATGAAGGTAAACCCGAGAGTTATTTTATATCTTATACAAAGCTTATGGAGATAGGTCTGAGGGCAAAATCTCTTGCCGAACTGCGCAAAGAGGGCGCGGAATATAACAGATACCTTGCCTATCAGTCCTCGGGTGCGATTTATGCCCCTGATAACATAAACAGAGAACTGCAATACTTCTTAGAGGAACTCATAAAAGTCCTCGGGGTGTTGAGAGAGGTTGACTAACCCCACATGAAAAAATTTACATCTCAACCATAAATGTAACAGGCCCGTCATTTATGAGCTCTACCTGCATCATTGCGCCAAAAACTCCTGTTTGTACGGGAATATTTTTCTCTCTCAAGAGTTTGCAGAAATATTCGTATAATTCATTCGCTCTTTTTGGCTCCTCCGCTTTATCAAAGCTCGGTCTTGTTCCTTTTTTGCAGTCGGACGCAAGGGTAAATTGTGACACAACAAGGATTTCCCCTTTTATATCCTGAACGGAAAGGTTCATTTTCTCGTTTTCATCTTCAAATATGCGCAGTTTGGATATTTTATCAGCCAATTTTTGGGCATTTTCTTCGCTGTCACCTTTTACTACTCCCAATAAAACCAAAATACCTTGGTTTATTTCGGAATGTTTTTCTCCGTCTATAGTGACTGACGCTCGTTTTACTCTCTGGATTAAACCTTTCATATTCTCTCCTTGTTTATAATTTTACCCTAAATATATCTCATAAATCAAAGCCGTTTTTATTATTTTTATTAACCTTTTTACATCCTACTTTTTATTATGTAAAATATAATTATAAAACGAAAGGAAAAATAAATGAGTGATTGTATTTTTTGCAAAATAGCTAACGGAGAAATGGGAACAGAATTTGTATACGAAGATGAAACTGCTGTCGTATTTAAGGATTTAAACCCGAAGGCGGATATACACTGGTTAGTAGTTCCGAAAACACACGTACAAGACTTGAACGAATGTAGTGATGAGCTAATCGGAAAACTCATGGCAGTTGTAAAAAAAGTTACCAAAGAAAACAACGTAAACTCTTTCAGAACCGTGATAAATACAGGAAAAGACGCAGGACAGGAAGTATTCCACCTACATATTCATATATTGAGCGGGCATGTAAATAAGAGTTTGTAATATAAAATGACAGTTTAATTTAGGAGAGAATAAATGACTTTAACACAAGAAAAATTATATACGGAAATCACACCCGGCGGATACGGAATTGCGATAAAAAGAGGGGAAACGCTCTTTTCGGAACAATCGGATTATCAAAAAGTAGAGATTTTTGAATCAAACTCTACCTTGGGCAGAGTCTTAACACTGGATGATTTGATGATGTTGACTGAAGGTGATGAGTGGCACTATCACGAAATGATAGCACATATCCCTATGATGCAGCACCCGAACCCTGAAACAGTACTTGTTATCGGCGGTGGCGACGGAGGAACGGTCAGAGAAGTTCTGAAACACAAAACCGTCAAAAAAGTCGTTCTCTGTGAAATAGACGGTATGGTAATAGACGCTTGCAAAAAGTATTTGCCGACGGTTGCATGTGAGCTTGATAACCCTAAATGCGAAATTTTAGTTGAAGACGCTATTGAATATATGAAAGATAAAGAGAATATGTTTGATATAGTCCTCATTGACTCAACCGATCCTATGGGACCGGGAGAAGGATTGTTTACGGATGAATTTTACACAAATGTAAAACGCTCACTCAAAAAAGGCGGTATTATGGTTGCTCAATCGGAAAGCCCGTTTGCGCAGACTGAATCTGTCAGAAAAATGTATGTACAGCTCAAAAAAGTATTCCCGATTTGTGCACCTTATACATCTAATATCCCTACATATCCGGGCGGATATTGGGCATGGGCATTTTGCTCGGAAGAGGTTGAGCCGTTATCATACTATGCGGAAGACAGAGAACAAGACATCGTCAAAACCTGCAAGATTTATAACAGAGAATACCATAACGCAAGATTTGCTCTGCCAAATTATTTGAAAAACCTTATACATGGATAGAGCTCGGAAATAGCACAAATAATAATATATTCCATGGTATAATAGAGCTATGCTAAAATTACCTGATACGATAAAAATGGTTATATCTGATTTTGACGGCGTTTTGACCGACAATTATGTCTATATCAGTGAAAATTCGCTCTCTACAAGGAGAATGAATTACAAAGATGTGACGGGTTGTTTTATGTTAAAACAAAACGGAATTGATATAAGTATAATATCGGGTGAGAAAAATCCTGCGATAGAATGGCTGACGGATGTTTTCGGGCTGAAAGATGTTCACCAGAGAGTAAGAGAAAAACTGCCGATTATGAAAGAAATCCTGAAAAAATATAATCTCTCACAGGAAGAATATCTCTATATCGGGGATGATATTAACGATTTGGATTGTTTGAATTATGCAAAATATAAAATAACCGTTCCCAACGCAACGAGACGTGTCAAAGAAGTAGAAGGGATACAAATGACAGAGTCGGAAGGCGGAAGCGGAGCGTTCAGAGAGGTAGCGGATTGTCTGACGGAAAAATAAAAAAAGATAAAAAATCTAAAGGGTTTTTAAAAGAAATTGCGGAAAAGATAGTTAAGGCAAATACTTTTGTAAATGATTATAAAAGGCTCGGTATTACGCCCGCAATGCCTATGAACGCATATATAAATATCGCAAATTCCATGTATACAAAAGGTTTCTTTAAAGAAGCCGAAAACCTTTTGCAGACTGCGATTTGTTTCCCGACAAAAACCTCAAATGCCCTTATCAATCTCGGGATTGTAAAACAAACAACAGGGAATTTTGATGAGGCAATCCAGTTTTATAAATCCGCATACGAAAAAGATAAAACAAATGCCAAGGCATTGGGGCTTTGGGGGAATTGTCTTGCAATGACGGGCAAACCCGACGAGGCCATAAAAAAATACGAACAGGCAATCAAAATAAATGAAAAAGATGCCGATATATATTTGTCTTGGGGCGCGCTTTTAATAAAACAGAAGAAATATTCGGATGCAAAAGATAAACTCAATAAAGCTATAAAATACAATACCAAAGATGCAAGACCTATGTATATGCTCGCGATTGTAGAGATTGAAACAGGGGACTATGACAGTGCTTTGGAAAGACTCTTAAATATCGTATCGGTTACGGAAAACAACTTTGAAGCTTTGCACAATATTGCATATGTTTATTTCAAAAAAGGTGATTACGATAACGCAATATCATACGCAAAACAGGTGCTTTCAATCTTTAGGCACAAAGTGGAAACGTATTTGCTGTTGGGCGATATTTATGCAATAAAAAATATGGAAAAAGAATCTCTCCAATTCTATGAAATGGCAGAGATGAACGGATTACATACCTTCTTCCTCTATCTTTCGTGGGCGGTATCGCTACAAAAATTCAATCATCACAATACAGCAATTGATAAATTGCTAAAAGCAAACAACTGCTTGAAAAACAAAAACGTAGATGAAGTCTATGCAAGGCTTGCACTTTCATATTACAAAATAGGGCAGACGGAAAAATCTATTGAAAACCTGAACACAGCCTTAAAGATAAACCCTACAAACTATATGGCAAACAGCGTCGCTGCGGAAATAAACGTAGACAGCGGAAACTATGAAAGAGCTCTTGAATATCTCGATACCTGCAAAGAAGATTTTGTAAACAAAGGGTTTAATTATTCTTTGCGTGCGCAATGTTATGAACATTTGGGCAAAGAGGAAGAGGCAAGAGGCTTGTTTGAAAAAGCGTTAGAATATATGCCGAACAAAAAAGAAATTTATATCGCCTATACAAAATACCTGATTAAACAGGGTGATTTTGAAACGGCAAAGAAAAAACTGAAAGGATACGGCGACAATACCGACAATCTTGAGCTGTTAAATCTGTATTTTCTCGTAATGTACAACCTTGCAAAACAGGGCGGTTACAAGTATAATATTGAAAAAGCACTGGAAATAGCTGAAAAGATAAAGAAAATTGATGCCGACTCATTTGTATACGGCAATGAAACGGCGGAATTAAAGGAGCTTTTAAGAACAAATGGGTAAAAAAATCATAGTTCAAAAATTCGGAGGAACATCAGTAGCCGATACGGACAAGATTAAAAATGTCGCAAAAACCGTTCTGAAAGAACGTGCTCTCGGCAACGACGTTGTAGTTGTAGTATCAGCTATGGGACATACAACCGACCACCTCGTAAAATTGGCTAAAGAAATTTCCCCAAATCCTTCGGGACGTGAGTTGGATATGCTGTTATCCACAGGCGAAGGAATTTCTATAGCATTGCTTGCTATGGCAATACAAGAGGCAGGCGGAAAAGCAGTAAGCATGAATGCTATGCAGGTCGGAATCATAACCGAGCACATACATTCAAAAGCAAGAATTATTGATATCAAAACAGACAGAATTAAAAGATACTTGGACGATGGGAATGTCGTAGTTATCGCAGGATTTCAGGGTGTAACCTCAGACGGCGAAGTTACAACACTCGGAAGAGGCGGTTCCGATACCTCGGCGGTAGCACTCGCAGCAGCACTAAATGCAACAAGATGTGATATTTATACCGATGTTGAAGGAGTCTATACGACAGATCCGAGACTTGTACCTAACGCATCAAGACTCGACGTTGTATCTTATGAAGAAATGCTTGAACTTGCAAGAGTCGGCGCAAATGTCTTGCACCCTCGTGCAGTCGAAACCGCAAAACTGTTCAAAGTACCTTTGAGAGTAAGGAGCAGTTTTAAACTCGAAAATTTAGGAACACTTATAGTAGGAGTAGAAGATATGGAGTTGCAAAGACCGGTAACGGGAATTGCATCAGACCTTTCACAGTTAAGAATCGTTGTTTGCGATGTTCCGGATGTACCGGGCAGAGCAGCTATGATATTTTCCAAATTGGCTGAAGCAAATATTTCCGTAGATATGATTATACAATCTTATGCAAGAAAATTGGAAAACACCAACGATATTGCATTCACGATTGATAAATCCGATTTGGAAAAAACCTTAAAAACCTTGGATAATATGAAAGAGGAAATCGGTGCAAGCCGTTTTCAGGTAGATGAACATATTGCAAAGGTTTCAATTGTCGGAGCAGGCATGATTGACCGTCCGGGTATAGCCGCATCGATGTTTAATACTCTGGCTGCTCAGAACATTAATATCAAGATGATTTCAACAAGTGAAATCAAGATAAGTTGTCTTGTTGATGAACTTGATGCCGACAATGCGGTCATAGCTTTACACAAAGCTTTCAACCTCGGATGCGATGAAATCGCAGAGGTAAAAGGCACACTCCCTGACGTATAAAAATGAACAAATTTTTTATTACGTCGTTATATAAATGAAAGTGTACATAAATAAGGTTTATTTTTGCCGAAAACACAGAGTTTAAAACAATTTAGAAAAGGACAAAACAATGAAAAAAATATTTTTAACATTACTTGCAATATTCACAATGACAACATCTGTTTTTGCAGCAAGCACAAAACAAGAAGCATTAAACTTCTTTGAACATTACGTAAATGCCGCAAACAGCTACAGTCCGACGATTACATCTATGTATTCACCATCAGCAAGAATTATCAGAGAAGTTGTTAAACCTGATGGAACAATCGTCACCAGAGTAACAAACACTCAAAGATACATCAGCGAAATGAGAAGAAGTCAGGCTGTCGCTAAAATAAGAAAATATAAAAACCACTACAGCAACATAAAAGTTGTTCAAACAGGTACAGATACTTACAAAGTATCATCTTTAAGACAACCTTCGGGCGAAAGCTATAAACTGAAAGCTTACTTCGTTGTCAAAAAACAACCTAGCGGAAAATGGTTAATCACCGAAGAGATGATGCAAACAAAAGTACAAATGCTTATCAACGCCAAGTAGGGGTAAATATAATTATAAACCTTTCTTGATTGATAAGATTTGTTTATATAATTGTAAAAAGTAAGTAAGGTGTGATGTTTCGCACCTTTCTTGTTTAAGTGTCTGAAAAATAGATTCTTCGCACTCACTTTGGTGAATGTGTTCAGAATAACAGTAGCGCAGGGACATTCAGTATCTTAATTTGAAAAATCAAACATTATTTGTCATCCTGAGCAATAAATCGTACAGACAAGATAAAACCCTTCAAATAGTAGCGAAGGATCTCAATTTACTATCAATACAAATATATTGTATTTTCTATTTTTGCATAAACTCTCGTTTTGAATTATTGAACTTTAATTCAGGATGCTCCTGTAACAGTGCCGTTTTTTCTTTATCGGTTAAATCAATGTGTTTTGTATCCCAAAACTCAATTTTAGAATCGGGCTGTATCGCTTTATCGACCTGTTGGTTATAAATACCTTTGTATTTTACGAACATATTAGAGGCAAAGTCTGCGTCTCCCACCCACGGATCAATAATAATTGTGTTCTTATTTGCTTTTCCGTTGAATGCGGAACCGTCTCTGTTGAAGACACAAACGCCGTGGTCGATAATATGTCCTTTTATTGTTAATTTAGTGGTGCAGGCGTCTTTCACACCGTTCATCTTTAGAATTGCGCCTGAGAGATATGCGTCTTCCCCGCAGTTTCCGAGTTTGGTATCTTTTAATTGAGATATTACCTTATTTGTTCTCTTATAATCGTCTAAATAACTAAATCTCAACGCCCTGCGAGCCGTATTTATTTTCTCGACAAGGTTGTCTCTCCAACCCAACAGATTAAATAACCCGTATGCCTTTGGGGGCAGAGGAGCATAAGGATTTTGGAATGTATCTATATAAGGCTCTGACATTCTCTCTAAAGTTCTGTTTATACGCGACGGAGATATATGAGAATAGGAATGTACTTTTTGACAAACCCACTTAGCGTCGCGAACCTGTGCACATCTTGATGTAAAATTTTTATTAGATTTTGCGGTGATACCATCCATATTTGGTTAAATGCACCTGAATTTTATTTTGAATATCCAATGCAATAAAAATTTACATATTGATATAAAAAACAAAGGATGTTGAAAAAACCGAACATCCTTTGCTATTTTAATTTTTATAACTATTATGCATTTTTCGGGATAGATTTATCAGGTTTATCCGCTTTGATATATTTATCCAATATTTGTTTTATAAAAGAATTGATTGTAATATTTTTTTCTTGAGCCAAAATTGCTAAAATTCTGTGAGTATCACTCCCTATTCTTATATTTAAAGAACCTTTATAAGGTTTTTCAGGTGTGATATTCTCGGTTTTGCAATCTTCTAAATAGCTATCTATCATATATTCAAAAGATTTTTTTAATTCATCAACGGAATCCCCTTCATAAGAAATAAGGTTTCTAATACCTTGAACTTTTCCGTAAAGGCAATCATCTTCGCTTGAATATTCAACAGAGCCCGTATATCCTTTATATTCCAAATAGTTTTTCATATCAGACCTTCTTTCTTTAAAACTTCTATTGTTTGTTTAATTACATAGTGTTTTACAATATTTTTCGGATGCGGTTCATGGAAATATAATCTTACCCCTTCTTTGTTTTCAAAACATCGCCTTGAACCGCTCGTCGTGCCTTGAGTGTGAACCTCAAACCCATAGTAAGATAGGATTTTGACATACTCATCCCACTCCAAATCTTTTGGATTACTAAAAAATTTTTCTAATAATTTTTTAATCTTACTCATACCTATATTATAATATGCATTTTGAAATTTGCAACTTATTTTAGTTGCAAAATATAATTTTTATTGTTTTCCAAATTTAGTCCACTAATGCACAAACGACTTTGTATACTTCTTCCAGTTTTGTTGGATTATTTTTTAGTAGGGTTATTTTTTCGATTAATTCATTTGCAATAACATCACTATCCTTTAGTGAGTCAACCTGAAAAAGCTGATTTGGGGTAATGTTTAATATTTCCATTATTTTATCAAGAGTTTCAGCCGTAAGGAAATTCACACCTCGTTCTATTCCGCTCAATGCTCTTGGCGAAATATTAACTTTTTCGGAGAGTTCTTCCTGCGTAAGTCCTCTTTTTTGTCTGATTTGTTTTATTTTCTTTCCTAATAATTTTTTAATACTCATAGTTTATGAAGTTTTGTTTTCAATAATTATATAAATATGTACTTTAATTTCCTATATGTTTTATAATATATTAAGTTATGTAAAGTTTAAACATAGCTATATTACTATATTTTAGATTTATTAGAAATTTAATTTCTAAAATTAATCAGTTTTGTAATGCATATAAACTTTATTTATATACATGTCAAAAGATTGCAGTCAACAAAATGTAGTATAAAAAGAAAAAAGGAGAAATTATTATGCCATTTGGATTAATCAAACTTGGAGCAAAAGCAGGAGAAAGAGCCAGCGAAGGAGCAAAAGCATTTGCTAAAGCCGCTAAAGAAAACGTTAAAACCATGGGGAAAATAGCTTCACGCCATGTAAGTACGGTTGCAGAAGCCGGGGCTGAATATGTTCAAGGAATGAAAGACGATCCGCTTCAAACACTATTAACCGGAGGTGCGACAGGAAAATTATCTAAAAAAGCCGCTAATAATTTAAAAGAAGATTTGAAAGATATTTACAATATTACAATAAAAAATAACCCTACAATCAAAGCCGGTGAAGCAATGGTTAAAAATAAAAAATAAAAATTTACTTTATATTTTTAAATAAAAAACAAAGGATGTCGGGAAACCGAACATCCTTTGCTTTTTATGTAGGGTGCGGTCACCACCGCACCAACATTTATTACCCCTTACTATACGTTAGCAAGTTTCTTTTCTTCAATTACAGCTTGAGCTGCTGCAAGTCTTGCTTGAGGTATTCTGTAAGGTGAGCAAGATACGTAGTTCAAACCAATTCTGTGAGCGTATTTTACGGAATCAGGATCGCCGCCGTGTTCACCGCAAATACCGCCTACCAAGTTAGGGTTAACTTCCTTACCTTCATTGATTGAGATTTCAATCAATCTGCCTACGCCCTTTTCGTCTAATGTTACGAATGGGTTAGCAGGTAAGATTTTTTGTTCTACGTAGTTCTTCAAGAACTTACCTTCAGCGTCATCTCTTGAGTAACCGAATGTCATCTGAGTCAAGTCATTCGTACCGTAAGAGAAGAATTCAGCCTCTGTTGCGATTTCCTTAGCAGT
>DLEF01000026.1 GCA_002481545.1 Cyanobacteria bacterium UBA7753
ATAATATATAATTCTTTATTATCTGGGAAATGTACATAACAATCAATCGCTTTGTCATTATATTCCGTAATATTATCACTTATACAATCTTCATCTATATTATATAACTTCGACAATACCAAATAATTAAAGGCATATTCATCTTTTGATAAATTATTATCATATTTTAAATAATTTTCTCTTATTAATGAAATGTCTTCTTCTATTTATCTTTTAAAGTTTTCAAGATTTTGAGTTTCAACTTCCGTAACGACCATTATGTAAACTCCTTTATATATAAATAATGACATGTATTTTATAGCATAAACATACCTTTTTGTAATTATACACTATAATTTTATCAACTAACAAAATTCCAACAATATTTATTAAACAACCTAATCGTTTCTAATAGTGCTTGGAATTTATCAAACGGAGTGTCATTTTTGTTATTTAGTGTTTGTCCTAGGTGATACGCATCCAAAATATCATGGCAAAGCCCTAAAGCCTGCCTATCTTCTGTACTTATATCCGCTTTGTTTTCGAACGAAGAAATAATGTATTTTACTACACAAGATATTATTTTTTCTAGAGTTGAATGCTGATTAACATTATGCTTAGGCTCTGCGGCCAAATTGACCTGATACTGATTGAAATAATTAATTACAGGTACATTTAAACTTGTCATCGTTATTGGTCTATTTCGTCTTACCCAAGTAATCATTTTATCGATTTCAGATTTGCATAAATTATATGCTTTATAATTATCGTTGCATAGCTGCTTTAATTCCGATTGTATCGTGTGTTGCAAGTAAATATTTTGCATATCGGTTTGATATTTAAAGATTTCATTGTTGTTTTGTAATCTTTTTAGTTCCATATCGGCAGACATTCTTGCCAATTCTTGTTGAGATTTAATTTTTTCAATTAAATTGTCATAACTAACTTGCTCTATCCTGTTTTTTAAAACAGATATTTCATATTCAATTTCTTGTGTCGTTTTTGAGTTCATTGCTGTTCCTCTTATAAAATCGTAATTTTAACTATTATATACATTTTTCATATATAATACAAGATTTTTCGTTACAATATTACAAAATTCTTAAAACAAAGTCATATAAATGGTTTTAGAGTTTAGACTTTTAATATCTATAGTCCAAAAGGATGATAACTCATTGAAAAATATATTTTGAAATCCACATGCTTGTATAAAATATTCCAAAAATTCGACATATTTATAAAAGAGTCTTCAATAACTCAATGCTAAACATTCAGCATATTGTACTAAAACATTATTTAATTTTATTCAATAGCCGAAAGTCTATACAACTACTAATATATTTAGCTATACAAATAACTAAATTTATAAAAATAGTTATATATGATACCTAAAGTAATAATAGCACTAATATTAAAACAAGTAATCATTAATAATGATTTATTAAAAAATCGTAACATGTATTGTTCATAACTCATCAAATATATTTTATTCTTTAAAAGTAGTGAGGTATAACACCTGTGTTTAATAATGATAAAGAATTTATCGGTAAAACGATTCAAACAATGAGAAAAAGAGCTAATATTAAACAGAGCGAATTGGCTGAAAAGATTGGTATTAGCGAGAAACATTTGAGCAAAATTGAAACAGGCAAAAACCTGCCGTCACTTGATAATTTCTTTAAAATGGCGGAAATCTTAAAATTTAATCTTGAAGATTTCGGCATAAATTCTATTCCGCATCAAAACGAATATAAACAAAGATTGTTAAAAATCGCCTATTCAGCCTCTGACAATGAGGCAAAATCTTATTGTGAAATTATAGAAACACTCGATAAGATTATGAAAGGCAAAAAATAAAATCAAATTCTTTTAGAAAGGGACGAGACATTCGTCCCATTTTTTTATAATCTTTTGTATTATATCACTCAATGTTAAACATTCACCCAACTACACTAAAACATTATCTAAATTATTCGGTAGACTAAAGCCTACCCTGCGAAATCACAGGCAAGCAAAACAAAAAACCTTTTCGGTGCAAAAAATTACACCCTACACTGTCCGTTTAAAGTCCTTGATATCAGCGGACTTTAGACATACTACACTTGACAAAATTTTCAAGATAGTTTATACTGAAAGTATCCATTTGGTATTGGCTACGGAAGGTTCTTTCGGAAACCGTAGAGGAACTGCCAGATGGTTTTTTATTGGCAATATTTTCGGAATACAAATCATATACAGTAAACTCATCAATAGATAGCTCTTTATAATCAAGTCTTTCTTTTACGGTTATCATTGCAAGAAAAATTAGTCCGCCTATTTTTAAAGGAATAGCCAATCTGTGAATAATTTGGTTATTAAATAATGCTTTCTTCTTTAATTCCGAATGTTTTAAAATCGGAATAGCTAAATAAAAAATTGTATCAACATTAGAAATTATTTCTTTCTTTAAATATGCATGCCTGCTCTCAATATCACGAGTAAATACTGTTGATATAATTTTATTCAAATGTTTTTTAGATAAACCTGCAACAATATCAGTTTTTTTATTCTTTAGATATAACTTGTCTTCACCTTTAAATACAATTTCTCTGATACAAGATTTAGTAATATCTTTAGTTTTCATTCCTTCAAATTTAAGATGCTTTATATCCAGTATTTGAACTTTATCTATATCAGAATTGTCATAAAATTCTGCTTTTACGATTATCCCGTCAGCTCTCTTTAAATCAATAGTTCTCTTTGCATTATTCATAAAAATATTTTAACATATATAACAAAAATATCAAAGTGATTCGGTAGGCTAAAGCCTACCTTACAGAAATCACAGGCAAGCAAAACAAAAAACCTTTTCAGTGCATAAAATTGCACCCACCGCTTGGGCAACAGAAAAACACATAAGCTAAAGTATTAAGCAACTTTTAGATTATATCCCAAAGTTTTTAGTATTTTTGCGAGAGTATCAACTCTTGGCATTCTCTTGCCCGCAAAAATATCATATAACATTGCTCTGTCAATCCCTGCTTTTTCACAAAATCCGGAAATGCTGTCACGAGACTTTATAACCATTTCCAATGATCTGAAAAACGCATTAAAATCGCCATCATTTACATATTGTTCCAATGCATCATTCATATATTCTTTTTGAAATTCTTTATCTTTTAATTGTTCTATTACAAAATCATTAAAATTAGTCATTTTTATTGTCCTCTATATTCTTCATATATATTTTTGCCTGCTCTATATCCTTTGCTTGCCTAGATTTGTCACCCGCATTTAACAGCAATACAACCGTATCATTTTGTATTGTATAATATATTCGATACCCTTTTCCCAACGTAAACCGTAACTCATACAGATTGGCTGCGATTTGTTTATAATCGCCGAAATTGTCATCATATATTCGCTCAAGTCGTCTGACAATTTTTGCTCTTAACGATTTGTCTATTTTCAATAACCATTCTTTTACAGGCTCTTTACCGTTAGGTAATTCATAGAATATAATTTCTTTCATATTAATATTGTAGTGTTTTCACTACAAAATGTCAATCTTGTTTATCTTATATCGAGATTTTTCGGTGCAAAAAATTTTACCAATCTCCTTACAAACTACGAAAGCCACATAATGCCAACAAGATTCAATTCGTGCTAAAATATAGACATGTTTAAAAAATTTTTCTTGAGTGTTATCTTGATTTTTGTTGCAATCACAATGATTGCGCCGTTTTTGATTATGGTAATAATATCACTGTCAAAAAACGGACAAATCTCATACACGGACGCCTCGGGCATAGTCCAAAACCTCACTCTTGCGAATTATTCGCACGTTGTGAACACAATCCCAGTGTTCAGATATTTTTTCAACAGCCTGTTTGTGTCAGTCGTCACGACTATAGGACAGGTCATAATCTCGGCACTCGCGGGATATGCGTTTGCGAGGATAAATTTTAAAGGCAGAAACCTGCTGTTCTTTACCATTTTAATAACGATGTTTGTTCCGCCACAAGTGAACATAATTCCGCTATTCTTTCTTATGAGAGAATTGCACCTCGTGAATACCTTCCCCGCTCTGATACTCCCGGGGATATTCGGCGGATTCGGTGTATTCCTAATGCGTCAGCATTTTCTCTCATTCCCGAAAGAGCTTGAGGAAGCCTCTGTCATAGACGGGTGCAATAAGTTCCAAATGTTTTTTAAGATAGTCTGCCCGCTCGCCATGCCTGCCATCGCCACGTTATCAATATTCACCTTCATATCAAGCTGGAACAGTTTTATGTGGCCTCTAATCGTCACAAATACGGACAGTATGCGCACCCTGCCTCTCGGGCTCGCTATCTTCAAAGGAAGTTACAGAGAAATAATGCTCTGGGGTGATATCCTCGCCTGCGCTGTCATTTGTACAGTCCCTGCAGTCCTGATATTCCTCCTCGGCAAAAAATACATCATCAACGATATGATGAAAGGGAGCGTAAAAGGCTAGGTCTAGGGCTAGGGGTAATATAAATTGACAATGTACTCTGACGGAATAACGACTTTGTATCGTTTTTAAGAGGATGTATAATTATATAGAAAAATAAAAAAGCTTATCCTTTAAAAAGAATAAGCTTTTTTGTATAAAGATATTATTTTAGTTATGCGTTTTTATATGCGTCAGTGAACATTTTGACTTCCGCACCGGCTGCTACAGCGAAACCGAGAACAGGATTAATCATTGATGCTACGACAACCAAGGCAGGAGCACCTGCGAAAAATCCGATAGCCTTGCCCCATTGTCCGTTTAGAGCCTGACCGAGCCCGGGAATTAAAAAACCGGTTGCAGCGACCAAAGCTTTATGGGTTTTGCTTGATTTTTTCTTAGGAATATCCTCAATATCTTTCTTTCTTGATGTGAATGATACCATATCGGCATTCAATTCATTCTTTATATGGCGAGGACTTCCACACCCAGAACAATTTGCGCTTTTTGCGTTTACACTGCTTATATTGTTATTCACAGATACCGGATTGATTTCCATACCCATAATATGCTCCTATAATTTCTGACTTGTGCTTATTTTAAAACGCGTTATAAAAATTTTTTGTTAATTTCGCCCTAAAGTTTAATAATACTTTACAATTGAAGGAGAAAACTATTCTCCCAAATCAATGGCGTTATATTTAATCTTTTCCTTATCCAATAAATCTTTTATATCATCCGTATGGCAGGTAAAGAAAAGCACCTGATTATTGCCCGATATTTTATCCAAACATTTTAATATTGCGCGCGTTCTGTCCTTGTCAAAATTGACAAACGCATCGTCTATGATTAACGGCATATCAGGCAAATCATTGGAGTTTCCGTCTTTGTCTTTTGAAAAGTTATGCGCAAAGCCGAGTCTCAATGCCAAATATAACTGCTCTTTTGTACCACGGCTTAATTTATCCCAATCCTTTTCGCCGATATCTTTGCCTGAAATAGTTTTATTCTCAAAATCAATCTCATCATACTTTCCGTTCGTTATCTTAGACAAATACTCCTTCGCACTTATCAAATTAGGCTGAATTTCGTTATACTTTTCTTTCGCAGCCAAAATTATATTATACAAAACTTCTTTTTCTATAAGCGTTTTTAGAAACTCTTTCGACTTATTTATTGTGGCATTCTTCTTATTTTTGTAATCGATTAAATCCGTTACACCCTCTAAAGTTTCTTTTTCTTTATCTTTTCCGCCGACATAAAAAGTCTTTTCTTCAAATTCCTGTTTGAGCTCCGAGAGAGTCTCTTCCGTAACCTGATTAAACTCTTTTACCATCTCTTCAGGATATTTTTTTATTTCTTCTTCTAATTTTTCAATTTGTTCGTTATAAGACTCTTTTAAGGTTTGATTTTTAGTTTCCGTATCCAACAACTCTTTTATTTTATTCAATGTCTGCTCAAATTTTTCATAATCATATTTAGAAACGCTATCGACATCAACGAGTTCCGCCTCTTTTATAAACTTATTCAAATCTTGAGAAAATTCCTCTGTTTTTTGTTCCGCGGAAACTATTTTTTCTTCATCATTTTTGATTTTTTCCTGCAGTTCTCTTAACTCTTTTATCTTTTCAAAAATATCGGAATAAATTTCAACATTTTGGATACTTACGCCCGTTGTCTTACAAAATTCTTCTTTTTTTTGTTTATTTATCTCTTTTTTATCTTCTATATCCTTTAATTTGAGAGCTTTTTCGGATTTTTCATTCTCTAAATTTAAGATAACTTTTTCTAATTGTTTTATGTCTTCTTCAATTCTTTCATACTTGATTATTTTTTCACCCATAACAAGAACTTGTTTGCCTATTTGGGTCACAAAACTTGTGTCGTCAATAGTCGTTCCGTACTTGTTGCACAAAGTGATTGATTCTTTTGCGAGTGTATTGAGTTCAACCTCATAGCTCATATTATTTTTAATTTTTTTGTTTTTTATTCCGTTAATTATTCCGCTCAAAGTCCCTGACAAAGAGACAATAACCATAATAATCAAAAAGAACATTAAATCACTTTTGAGATGTGTAATCAATATCCCTAGCGACAGGAAGAACATGCCTGCGAACGTCAAAGTAATAACGGAGCTGTAATCATCTTTTGAATTTGTTACATCATTTTGACGTGCTTTGTCTATAAGTTCGCCGTAAGTCGTTTTATTACTTTCCAATTTATTTTTATCTGCGGAATATTCCTCAATATTTTTTATTCCGAGTTTATTAAGTTGCTCTTCGGTTAACGCTTTATCCGAATTATTTTCTCTTATATTTTTTTCGATATCTTCTATGTCGGATTTTAGGTCGTCATAAACTTTGTTTAAATCTTTTTCGGTATCAATAATATTTTGCGCAAGTTTTATATTATCTTTGTCCAAGTTAAAATCTTTTATCTCTTTTTCGTCAAAATATTCAAGTTTATCAAGTTCTTTTTTTGTTATTTCTAAAGTTTCTTTTTGTTTTTTTAAATCCTCTTTAGCCTCTTTTTGAGAGGATATTTCACCTGTTAGTAGTGCATATTTATCTCTTAAATTATCGAATAATTTTTTATTCTTTAAAAGGTTTTCATTTATG
Organism: Cyanobacteria bacterium UBA7753; assembly: GCA_002481545.1. Taxonomy (GTDB): domain Bacteria; phylum Cyanobacteriota; class Vampirovibrionia; order Gastranaerophilales; family Gastranaerophilaceae; genus UBA2883. Next base: position 7,051 of record DLEF01000026.1, read on the forward strand.
ATAATTTCTTTTTCACTTTCAGTTAATTTTTCTTTTTCTAATAGTGTTTGGGCAATACTTTGTTTTTGTTTTAGGGTATCTATTTCCTTATGCAGATTTTCAAGTTCTATACAAAGATTATTATATAGCCCTTCATTTTTTTGTATATTTTTTATGTTAGTTTCTGTTTCACTTATTCCGTCAAAAAGTGCGGTTAATTTTTTTGACGCTTTGTTGGTTTTTATTTTTACAAAATTATCTATTTCATCCCGCAATTTATCTTCTTTATCTTTTACCTCTTTTCCGGAAGAGTCTTTTACGATATCCACCAAATCTTGTGACGCTTGTTTGGACGCCATAACGATATCATCCAAGGTTATGATAAACCCTTCTTTGTAGTTATGAGCATTCAATTTATCAGGCAAAGCATTTTCATTTTTTGCTTTTTTTTCTGCGCGCAACATACATTCTTCACCGTTATTGCTGCACTTTATATAACCTTTGGCGTCAGAAGTTTTCGTCAAAATATTCTTGATAAAATTCATCAATGTGGATTTACCTATCTCGTTTTCACCGAAAATTACGTTCAGCCCGTCCGTAAAGTTCTTACATTGATTATGAGTTTCGTTGAAACTCTCTATATTTGATTCTTCTATTGTAAATTTCATCTTCTATTTTTCCGCCAAATATATCTCTTTACACATTGATTTTATATCGTTTTTCACCTTCAACAAAATTTCTTCTTTATCATCCGTTAAAGAAGATTTCAAGGCATCTTTCGTATCATCATCGACCTTTAATTTTTTGTAAATATTGTTATGAATTTCTGCCACTTTTTCGTAAATATTTTCAATATTTATATCCGATTTTTCGGAAAAAGCATTTGCCAAAATCCCGACAACACCTTGGTCTTTCAGCAACTCTTCTTTATCAACATCGGGACTTAATTCGTTATTTATTCGATAAATTTTTACATTATCGTTACTATCATATTCCGTTACTTTGTTATACTCTTCAAGCAGGTTTTCACACTCCGCAATTTGTTCATATGCGTTGCTTACACCGCTCAGCGTAACCTCAAAAAGGTTTAGTTTCACGTCGACTGCATTATCCTCCGCAAGAGTTTTAATATTTTCGAAAACCTCTTCCGCCGTATCATACTCGGAACAATCAAGACTGACCGAATTAAACCTTACACAATCCGTCGGAACAAACTCGGTTTTTGCGATTTTATTGTCTTCAATTTCAACATAATAACATCCGTGTGCGCCGACTTCCTTTTTAGTTCTGCTCTGATGAGAGCCCGCATAAACCATTCCGTCCTCCAACTCGGTCGGAATATGAATATGTCCGAGCGCATAATAGTCATAGCCGAGCTTTCTCAAATCTTCTTTTGCGCAAGGCGCATATTTGGAGTCAGTCTTATCAACATCACAGTGGATAAGTCCTATGTTAAAGTTTTTATCAGTCTTTTCGGTCAAACTCTCCGTCGGGTTTCCTGCCGTATCGGTTTCAAAACTCAATGTATGTATTGTGACACCGTCAATCTCATAATCTTTTTGGAGTTCTTCTTCCGTCACACCTGTTATATGAATTAAATCTTTGTATTTGTCTTCAAATTTAAAATATCCTGCATTTTGTCTGTATAATTGGGCAGGATCGTGGTTCCCGCAGATTACATAAGAGGCAATCCCGTTGTCGGCAAGCTTTTTAAGCCCTTTTATAAAAAGCAGTTTTGTGCTCAAATCCTGCTCGTCGCTGTCAAAATTATCACCCGCAAACAGCACGAAATCGACATTTCGCTCTATTGCGAGATTTATTATATTATTAAACGCTTCTTTGCAGGCATTATCACATACTTGTGAAATCCCATCAATTTCCGGCAAGTCCGAAAACGGTCTGCCGAGGTGTATGTCTGCCGTATGTATAAAACTCTTTTTCATATAAATATATTCTACACGCAAACAGATATTCGAGCAAATGTATCATATTTGTATACAATTACGGAAACCTTAAAATCACGGGGAAACGCATTATTTCCGTATAAAAAAAAGAAGTGCGATTTTTCAACCGCACGCATTCAATCAACAACTAAATTTATAAGAAAGCTTTTTTTATATATTCATTACTACGGGCTATTTGTCCTCAACACAATTTAATAAACACCAATCCTCGTGAGTAAGAATATATCCTACATATTTTATTATCCACTTTTAACGTATTTTTGCAAGTATAATATATACAATTGTAACAATTCTTAACGAACATATTCAATTTTCATAAAATAACGATAAAATATAAGTGATAAGAAGACAAAACAGAAAGACGGATGGTATGAAAATCAGAGTTATTAGAAAGGCTCTATTTTTGAGTATATGTTTGGTTGTATTCGGTCTAATCGGCATGCCTGCATTTGCGGACACAATGGCAGTGGAGGCTCTGACACCGATTTCGACGGATAACCCGAAAGCACCGATAAAATTACGAGTGGTAAAGCACTGCACGCTCGGAACGGTTGATTTAAAAACGGGCTATGTGCTCAAAGGACACATTATGACGGTAACCGATCCAAAACGACTCAAACGTAACGCCTCGTTCACTTTCGCACCTGTAAGCTACATTGATTTAGACGGAAAAGAAACACAGTTTAACGCCTTGTATGAAGGTAAATACAGTGCTAACTTTGAAATTGACGCGGGCAAAATGGCAAAATCTGCGGCACTCACGGTCGGCAATCAAATAATAAGCGGGTTCAAGATGGGATATCAGGCTGTAGAAGGCGCCATTGAGAATGAAGAAGGCAACGCCGTAAAATCAGCCGCCAAAAATGTCTATGAAAATTCCGTATTCTCATACTGCGAAAAGGGCGGACATTTACACATACAGCCTTTCACACCGTTCGGTCTGAAATTTGACGAATGCGAAAACGCCGATGATGACTAGGAGGTAAATAGTATATATTAACCCTTAAATTTATAAGTTTGGAAAGGTAAATTATCCGTACTATTTATTTTTTTTCAAAAATTATTATAATAATAGTATGAAAAAATTTATTTTAACCATATCGTTTTTAATAATGACAATGTTCGCAGCAGCTTTTGCAACAACAATAAAAGCAGGTGTCAGCGTACAATCAGTACCGAAAGGGTTTTTCGGGAGCTGGCAGGTTGACGCATATTTGGACAAAACAACGAGTTATTCAACTTTTAAACCTCAAAGCAGAGATTTATGGAACTTATCGCGTGTCGGAAACGTCATAACATTAGAGAACCCGTTTACAAGAGCACACGCTCAGGTGGAATTAAAACACACCGAGGGAAATGTAATCGTATTCTCAAAAACGTCGTCTCAGGATAACAAAATCTTGATAGATACAGTTACCATAAGACTGAACGGAAATACATTCGGAGGTTACAACAATATCGAATATCAAACCGTATCACTATATGACGGGCACGTTTTAAAAACAGAGCGCGCGACATATGTGCTCAAAGGCAAAAAACTCGCAGGCTCGTCGGTATTAAAGTAATATTTGATATAATGTAACTGCCAAAATAAAAGCGATTAGAAAAGGATTATATAGGAGAGTATATGGGGAAAGTATACGAATACGACGCCGTTATTTTAGGCGGAGGCCCCGCCGGTTTGTCCGCGGGAATTTATATGGCTAGAAGTATGGCAAAAACGGCATTGATTGACATTAGTATGACAGGCGGGCAGCCCTCAAATTATGCCGAAATTGAAAACTATCCGGGGTTCCCGAAGATTGGCGGATATGAACTTATGGAAAAATTTGAAGAACACGCGGATAAGTTTGGGATTGAAAAATATCCGATGCAGGAGCTTCAATCCGTCGATTTGCTCTCTAACCCTAAAGTTATTGTAACAAAAGAGGCAACTTTTAAAGCAAAAACGGTCATAATAGCCTGCGGAGCACACGCGACAAAGCTCGGAGTGAAAGGCGAAAACGAGTTTGCAGGCAGAGGCGTAAGCTATTGCGCAGTCTGTGACGGAGTACTTTTCCGCGACAAAATCGTCGCTGTCGTTGGGGGCGGTAATACCGCAGTAGAAGAAGGTATATATCTGACTAAATTCGCCAAAAAGGTCTATATCATCCACAGACGAGACGAACTGCGCGCCGATAAACTGATACAGGAGCGTGCCTTTAACAACGATAAAATAGAATTTGTCTATAATAGCGTCGTAAAAGAGATACAAGGTACTGACACCGTTAACAACCTTATACTTGAAAACGTCAAAACAAAAGAAATAACAAACCTACAGACAGACGGAGTATTCCCGTTCATCGGTTTAACCCCAAACACGGATTTTATAAACGGACAGGTAGAACAGGATGCAAAAGGGTTTATCATAACAGATAACACAATGAAAACATCTGTTGACGGAGTTTACGCAGTAGGTGACATAAGAAATACTCCTTTGAGACAGGTTGTCACGGCTGCCGCAGACGGAGCTGTCGGAGCTGTTTACGCAGGGAAGTATCTGGAGACCTTGAGCAAAGTAACCGCATAATCATATTTTTTGAATTATAACCCCGCAAAATTTTTAACCGAGCGTTACAAATTATGAATTGCAGGCAGGTTTGTTGTTGCAAAAATAGTTTTATATAGTACACTATAATCATGTTAGGGGCTGTTTTAGCCGAAATCACAAACAGCTCTCACAAATCGGAGTATAGCGCGTTGGTATGCCTTGCCCGATATAAACAGAAAAGGAGAAATAAAATGCCAAAGATGAAAACACACAGATCTGCCGCAAAAAGATACAAAATCACTGCGACAGGTAAAATCACAAGAAGACATGCAGGTATCGGACACTTGCTTCAACACAAAAGTGAATCAAGAAAACGTAAATTGTTTGGTGATGTAGAAATCGCTAAAGGAAACGTTGATTTGGTTTCAAAAGAGTTACCGTACAAGAAGTATTCAAGATAGGAGTGTTGAACAATGAGAGTAAAACGTGGAAATGTATGTCGCAACAGACACAAAAAAATATTAAAGTTAGCTAAAGGTTTCAAAGGTGCAAGAAGCAGAATATTCAAAGTTGCTAATTGCGCAGTTATGAAGGCTTTAAAATATGCTTACAGAGACAGACGTGCTACAAAACGTAATATGCGTCGTCTTTGGATTGTAAGAATCAATGCAGCTGTTAGAGCTCAAGGCATAAGCTATTCAAGATTCGTAAACGCTTGCAAGAAAGCAAACATCATTATCAACAGAAAAATGTTGGCTGACCTTGCCGTAAACGATAAAGAAGCTTTCAACCTTGTTGTAGAACAAGCAAAAGCAGCTATGTAGTTCTTAAATTCTAATTTTAAGTAATAAAAACAGACTTTCGATTTTCGGGAGTCTGTTTTTACATGCAAAATAAATAAAACAGTTACAACAAACAAACAACGTAACTATTTTTTATTTAAAAAAATCTTTGATTTCTCTTTCAAAATTACCTGAATTTCCCTTTTCTAACATAATGCAATTGATTGGAAATGTAAAAAGAAATTTTATTATCTTCCTTATTATATAAAATATTGTTTTTATAAAATTTTTCATACTTTTATATAGTCTTAATCAATATTTTGTTGCTTAATTGCTATATTTCTTAGCTAAATATAATATTTTTGCATATCTATATTAGCATAATATGCTAATATTTTCAATTATCGATAGTCTTTCAGAAAATTAAAATAAACAAATAAAGGTTGTAGAATTATTCTTGAGGTGAAAATGGTTTCCTTAAAAGAAAAACTCGGTAAAAGAATACAAGAGATAAGAAAAAGCAAACATTTAACGCAAGAAAAATTAGCTTCTATAATCGATATAGATACACCTAATTTAAGTAATATTGAAAGAGGTAAAAGATTTGTATCGGCTGAAACATTAGAAAAAATTATTAAGGCATTGGATGTTGATGCAAAGGAATTGTTTGATTTTAACCATGTAAAACCACGCACCCAATTAATATCAGAAATTAATAATATTTTAGAAAACTCAAGCGACAAAGAGATAGAATATTTTTATCGGATGTTACAATTATATCGAGAACTCTGATAAATAAACCAATGTGCGATATTTTACACCAATAATTATGCATTACGCATTACTAATTACGAATTTACCCTCTTTCACAAATATTTCTTGCGACGAAAACGCCTGATGCGGAGGCTTGCAAGAGTCCTCTTGTTACACCTGCGCCGTCACCTATGGCAAACAGGTTTTTAACCCCTTCGGTTTCAAGTTTGTCGGTTAATTTTACTCTTGCGGAATAGAATTTGACCTCAACACCGTACAACAGGGTATATCTCGATGCGGTGCCCGGAGCAATCTTATCCAGAGCAAAGAGCATTTCTATAATACTTGTCATCTGTCTGTAAGGAAGTACAAGGCTTAAATCCCCCGGAGTTGCGCACTTGAGAGTCGGCTCAATTATGCTCGCTTTTATTCTCTCAGGGGTGGAACGTTTACCCTCAAGCAGGTCGCCAAAACGTTGTACAAGGATTCCTCCGCCTAACATATTGGCTAATCTCGCGATATGTTGTCCGTATTGGATAGGTTCTTTGAACGGTTCAGTAAACTGTTCACTGACCAACAGTGCAAAGTTTGTATTTTTGGTCTTTATGTTTGCATAGCTGTGACCGTTTACTGTCGCTATTCCGCTGTAGTTTTCCTGTACGACTTCACCGTTCGGGTTCATACAGAAAGTTCTGACCTCATCCCCAAACTTCGAAGATTGGTAAACGAGTTTTGATTCATAAAGTTTGCTTGTGATAGGCTCAAAGACAGGAGCAGGGAGCTCTACTCTGACACCTATATCTACAGCGTTATTGACTAATCCTATTTTATGGTCGGCAAATTCTTTTGTAAGCCATGCCGCGCCTTCTCTTCCCGGAGCCACAACAGTGTATTCGGCTCTTATTTCTTCTCCGTTATCAAGCAGAACACCTTTGACCTGTTCGCATTCGACGATTAGTTTGTCCGCTGCTACATTATTTAAAATAGTGATTTTATCGGACAAATAATCTTGCATACTCTTTAGAACATCAAGGCTTCTTTCAGTCCCTAAGTGACGAACAGGGGAATAAACCAGTTTTAATTCTGCCAGTGTTGCTTGTCTTTCTATCTCATGAAAAGTTTTTTTATCGGTTCCGAAAATTTCTTTCGTAGCACCGTGTTTAAGGTAGAGATTATCAGCATATTTTATAAGTGATTCCGCATCATCTCTCGACATATAATCCAGCAGGTTTCCGCCAACCTCGGGGGTAAGAGTCAGTTTTCCGTCGGAGAATGCACCCGCTCCGCCCCAGCCGCAAAGCAGTCCGCAGCGTTTACAGTTGACACATTTTGAAGCACCTTCTCTAATCGGACATTTACGTTTTTCTATTCGTTGACCTTTTTCTATTAAAACGACTTTCCACTCCGGTTTCAATTTGGTTAATTCCAGAGCCGTAAATATTCCTGCAGGGCCTCCGCCTATAATTGCTACATTATACATTTATTATCCTCTTTACTGATTTTCGGTATCATCAAAACCGCTTTATAAGCCCGTATACCGAACATTATAACGATAAACGAAACATAGTTTTAAATAAACAATTCTTTAAGTAAAGTTACAATTTTCACATTTTTATTTGTTTATAATATAATTGAAACAGAGGTATATTGCATGTTTAATGAAACTAAAACGCACGAGATTACGGTCGATACTGTCATTTTGACTTTAAAAGACGACAGCTTGCAGGTATTGCTTGTAAGAAGAGAACATGAACCTTTCAAAGGCAAATGGGCAATCCCGGGGGGATATATCCGCATGTCCGAGGATTTGGACACAGCTGCCGTAAGGGTTTTGAAAGAAAAAACAAATGTAGACAATATTTATCTTGAACAACTGTATACCTTCGGTGATCCGCTTCGTCACCCTGTTGCAAGGGTTATAACCTGCGCTTATTTCGCTCTTGTCAGAGCCAATGACGTAAGCGTCGCGGATGATGAAAATGTCGCATGGCACAGAGTAGACAATTTACCGCCTCTGGCATTCGACCACAAAGAGATTATTCAATATTCTCTCAAACGCACGAGAGAAAGACTTGAACTTTGCCCTGTTGCATATCAGCTTTTGAATGAAAAATTCACTTTGACCGAAATGCAAAGAGCATACGAACTTATAATGGGTAAGAGCTTGGATAAACGTAATTTCAGAAAGAAAGTTATCCAAACGGAAGGACTGATTGAACTGAACGAGTTTTCTAAAACAGGTTCAAAACGTCCCGCAAGATTATACACATTTGAGTCTATCAAATTGGATTCAAAACGTGCCCACTTTATTAAAAAGGAGAAAACAGAATAATGTTAGGTTTAATATGGACTATCCAAGTCATCACATCAATTTTATTAATAGTATTGGTATTAATACATTCGCCTAAAGGCGACGGCATCGCAGGGATTGGCGGTTCCGCACAATTATTTACATCACAAAAAGGCGCAGAAAAGAACTTGAACAAATTAACAGCTATAATTGCGGTTATATTTATGGTTTGCGTGTTCCTGTTAGGATTTGGGATTGTAAAATAATTACAAACAAATTTAAAATAAACGAAAAGTGCAAAGTAAATTCAACTTTGCACTTTTTCTGTTATATTCGTTTGGGTTTTTGAGATAATATACATTTACCCCTACCCCTTGTCGAACATTTGTTTAATACCGTCAACGGAGCTTAAAATACCTGTTGCCTCATACGGCATATAAACGACTTTGTTGTTTTCGCCTGATGTTATTGTTTTCAGGGTTTCAAGGTATTTCATAGCAATCAGGTATTTATCGGGCTGACCTTTGTCCGCAAGAGCATTGATAATCTTTTCGATTGCCTGTTGTTCACCGTCAGCCTCAACGACTCTTGCCTGCGCAATACCTTCAGCCTTCAGGATAGCAGCCTGTTTTTCGCCTTCCGCAATATTGATAGCGGATTCTTTTTCACCCTCAGCTTTAAGGATTGCTGATTTCTTTTGACCTTCTGCCTCTAAGATTGCAGCACGTCTGTCACGCTCTGCCTTCATTTGTTTTTCCATAGCTGTTTGAATATCTACCGGCGGGATGATGTCTTGCAATTCTACTCTGCTGACCTTTACGCCCCATTTGTCAGTTGCTTCATCAAGAATTGTTCTCAATTCTTTATTTATTTTGTCTCTTGAAACAAGAGTTTCGTCCAAATCTATCTGCCCTACGAGGTTTCTCAAGGTTGTCTGTGTCAATTTTTCGATAGCTTCCGGCAAGTTTTGGATTTCATAAACCGCTGATTTCGGATCAACAATTTGGAAATACAAAAGCGCGTTTATGCTTATTGATACGTTATCTTTCGTGATTACGTTCTGACGAGGAAAATCATAAACAGTTTCTCTCAAATCTATTCTGTCAATCTCTTTGATGTAAGAATAGGTTTTTCCGTCGAGACCTTTCTGAACGGTTTTCCAATAAATTCCTCTCGGTGCCTCAATAAACGGGATTATGAAATTAAAGCCCGAATCCAATACTCTGTCGAATTTCCCAAGTCTTTCGACAATTACAACTTCTGCCTGTTTTACGATAATTGCCCCCTTTACAGCAATTACTATCGCAAATACCACCAATACGGTTAAAATTACACTCATGAATTATTCTCCTATGTTTTGTGTTATATTCGATTTCGTTGGTGCGGTAGTGACCGCACCCTACTTCCTACAGTTTTATTTTTTATATTTGTCGGCCTGGTAAAGCCGACCTACAGACTATGTTTTGCATTGTATTTTAATCTTTCTTTGTCAGCTTGGAAAACCCGATTTACATTCTAACTCTGCACTTTGCACTTTTAACTTTGCACTTTCTCCACGTACATTATCAAACTTTCGTTCTTAACTATTCTGACCTCCTGTCCGACTTCATAAACATCATCGTTTAGAGCTCTTGCCTCCCAACGTTCATCATATATGGTTATGGCACCCGAATATTTATCCACTTTTTGGATAACTTTTACGACTTTGCCAATATATTTTTCCTGAATGCCGGTTTCTTTTGATTTGTCACGTTTGCCGATTAAGAACGGTCTCAAAAAATAAAGTGCAAGGAATGACAGGATAACAAAAGCTAAAACTATTATTTCCCAATTAAAGATAAATACCGCAAGTATTGCGCTCACAAGCGCCGCGAATGCAAGGTTCAGAAAAAACATCGCAGGCACGAATGTTTCCAAAAGCAGGAACACAATAGATACAATTAACATTATCTGCCACATAATACACACTCCTAAATTTAATATTAAAAAAGCATGCTCCCCAATCAAAGGGTAACATGCTTTTAATTATAACATGGTTTTCACAAATTACTTATTGATAAGTGCGTTAATTTCATCAACCATATCGTCAGGGTTGAACCCGTGAACTCTTGCGCCTGCTTCCAAGTTTTCGAATCTTGCTGCGGCACAACCGATACAGCCTAAACCGTACTTAGCAAAAACTTCTATACTTTCAGGATATTGTTGAGCAATATCCATTATTCCCATTTCTTTTGTAACTTTCTTTTCCATTGTCTTAACTCCTTTTGTAGTTGTTTCTTAAAATATTTTGTAATGTTTCTTAATATTTTACTCTATTATTTTGACATTTCCGAAAATATCCTTAAGTAAATTATATAACAAAATGAAAGGTTTGAAAATATGGATTTCTTAAAAAATTTTTTGAAAGATGACAAAACTGTCGTCGGGTTATGTGACTTAAAACGCAGACAAGTAGCAAACTCTTTTAACTTCGCTACACAATCAGGATTTAACAGAGGATTCGCGCAATCCTACGGCAGTGCAATTCCTGGCGGATTTGTTTTCGCTAAATAAGGATTTATAATAACCCTTTCTCTAAAAAGTTAATATATAAAGCAAAATGCATAATACATTTACCCAAAATTTCCTTATTGAAAAACAGGGCGGATAAACACTGAGGATGGTTAAGCACATAGGTTGTAAAACTAATTTAAAAAATATATAGTCAGAAGGTTGTCCGCCTTTCATTAAGGAGGGGAGGGGTAAATATAAAAGATACTAAGGTACTAAGGCAGTAGGGCACTAAGAAAGTGGCAGTCACTTTAATCTGCCAATAAAAATAATTTAAAAAAGCAAAGGTGCGAAATCGCACCCTGCTTTAATGTTTTAAATTTATTTATAAAATTGTTGCACCTCATCTGCATTCGTACAGCTCAAAATTTCGCTTACGACTGCGCCTTCTCCTGTCAGGAGAAGATTACCGCAATTTTATGCTTTTTTGTTTTCTTCAATGAGGGTTCTTATAGCCTCTACCGCTACCTTAATAGCGCCGTCGGTATCGTGTACGACAGGGTTATCCAAACCTTGTTTTTCGCGTTCCTGATTTGCCATAACCAAGAATACGGAGCCGACTTTTACACGAAGATAACTGCCCACTACAAACAACGCAGCGGATTCCATCTCTGATGCCAAACATCCGAGTCTCAACCATGCCTGCCATTTATTCATAAGTTCATAACTTACAGGCATTTTTTGAGGTTCGTGCTGACCGTAGAATGAGTCTTTACATTCTACAACCCCTGCATGCCATCTGAATCCTAATTTTTTAGCGGAATTAACAAGTGCTGTTACGACATCAAAATTAGCAACCGCAGGAAATTCAATCGGAGCATATTCTTTTGTTGTTCCTTCCATTCTGATTGCGCCCGTTGCAATAACGACATCTCCGCCTTTAACGTCGAGTTCCATACCACCGCATGTTCCTATACGAATAAAGTATTTTGCGCCCGCTTTTACAAGTTCTTCCAAAGCAATCGCTGCGGAAGGACCTCCGATACCTGTTGAAGTAACGCTTACTTTTACTCCGTTAAGATATCCTGTATATGTTGTAAACTCTCTATGATCCGCAACAAGTTTTGCATCATCAAAATATGCCGCTATCTTTTTACATCTTTTAGGATCTCCGGGGAGAATCACATATTCTCCAACATCTCCTGATTTTACGGCAATATGATATTGCATACCTTCTTCTTCTGCGTATTTCATAGTAGTATTTTCTCCTTTTATATAATTCTGTTCATACAATAAACCATTAGGTAGTCTATTCTAGCACATTTTTCGGATTTATTCAATAAGAATTTCGGATTTTATTATTTCTTAAAAATTACTGAAAAAAATCTTTTTGCATGATACATTAATAGAATAAGAAATCGGAGGAAACCATGGCTACAGCCACAAAACCGTCATCGGATATATCACAACTAATGCCGCAAAATATTGAAGCGGAAGAAGCAGTATTAGGGGCAATCCTCGTAAACCCGAGATGTCTCGACAAGGTTATGAGTATGCTTAAACCCGAATACTTCTACAAACCCGCTCACAGATACATTTATGAGGCAATATTACAGCTTACAAATAACAATGAAATGATTGATATTGTATCCGTATCGGATGTTTTAAATATGAATCAAAAGCTGGATTTAATCGGCGGTCGTGCATATATAAACGATTTAAGTTTTAAATGTATACAGACCTCCAACGTTGCATACTACGCAAAAAGCATAGTAGAGACAGCAACAAAGCGTGCTCTTATTATGGCGGGCTCCGAGATTACAACGGCAGGTTATGACCAACAAACAACAAGTGATGAATCTCTGGAAAAAGCGGAAAAACTTATCTTCGATATTTCATCAGGGAAAAATTCAACAGACCTTGTTCCAATCGGAGATTTAGTTGTAGATACTTACGATAAGATTGATGAACGTTATAAAAACAGAGACAAAAAAACAGGTGTGGAATCAGGATTTTACGACTTGGATGATATGACAAACGGGTTCCAAAAATCTGATTTAATTATCCTTGCGGCACGTCCTGCAATGGGGAAAACAGCATTCGCACTGAATATAGCATCTAATGCGGCTCTTCATTACGGCAAAACAGTCGCTATATTCTCTCTCGAAATGTCAAAAGATCAGCTTGTACAGCGTCTTATGTGCGCAGAGGCAGAGGTTGATTCTCAAAGACTGCGTTCGGGGAATATGCAGTCAACCGACTGGGAAAAACTTGTAAACGCTATGGACAGATTATCATCGGCACCTATTTATATTGATGATACTCCGGGGTGCTCACTCACGGATATCCGTGCAAAGTGTCGTCGTTTAGCAATGTCCGACAGTAACCTTAGCCTTATCCTAATCGATTATTTGCAGTTGATGGAGACAAGCGGAAGAGAAACAGACAGAACTCAACAGATTTCTCAAATTTCAAGAGGTTTAAAAATCCTTGCAAAAGAATTGAATGTTCCGATTATCGCACTTTCACAGTTGTCCCGTGCAACGGAATCACGTACCGATAAACGACCTATGTTGTCAGATTTAAGAGATTCAGGTTCAATCGAGCAGGACGCGGATATCGTTATGTTCATCTATCGTGGTGAATATTACGCATCAAAAGGTCAAGCCGATGAAGAAAACCCTGAAGAAATTGCAAAGAACAAAGGAGAGGCGGAAATCATTATTGCAAAACAAAGAAGCGGTCCTACGGGAACCGTTAACCTGATATTCCAAAACAACATTACCAAGTTCAAAAACAAAATAAAAACGACAGACGCGTTTTAATAAAAAATTTAGGGGTTATTTGTATAACCCCTTTGAAAAATATCTGTCGCCCCTATCAGGAAAAACAAGCACAAGGTTGCCTTTTGCGCCCTGTTCAATCAGTTTTTTTGCTGCCGCGAGTGCCGCACCCGAGCTTGAACCCGCGAGTATTCCTTCTTTTTTTGCGAGTTCTTTTGAGCCGTCAAAGGCTTCTTTGTCGGAGACTTTTATAACTGTATCCACCATTTTCATATCCATAGTGTCCGCTATAAAGTCGTTCCCAATACCTTCAATGTTATAATCAGCGTGTTCACCGCCACCCATCGTTGAGCCTATCGGATCGGCAAGTACCCCTTGGATATTCGGATTTTTCTCCTTTAGATAGTGCATAATACCGGAGAATGTTCCGCCCGAGCCTGCGCCCGAGATAAGATAATCAATCTTACCTTCCATATCCTCATAAATTTCTTTGCCTGTTGTTTCATAATGCGCGCGTGGGTTAGCGGGGTTTTTGAATTGTTGGAGCGAGATTGCACCTTTTATTGTTTTCTTTAACTCCTCAGCTTTTGCGGCTGCACCCAACATTCCGTCTTCTCTCGGGGTATTTACAATTTCTGCACCTAATGCACGCATAAGGGTTTGTTTCTCCTCCGAGAATTTCTCCGGAACAACAAAGATTACTCTATAGCCTTTATTCAGTGCCGCAAATGCTATCCCGAGCCCCGTATTTCCTGCGGTACCTTCAATTATTGTTCCGCCTTTTTTGAGGAGTCCGCGCCTTTCCGCATCCTCTATCATATACTTACCCGTTCTGTCTTTTACGGAGCCTGATGGGTTATAATATTCCAACTTCCCGAATAACTTAACCGTGTCGGGATGTTCTATATTGTTCAATTTTACCATCGGCGTATTCCCGATTAACTCTTGCATTGAATTATATAACATTATTTTGCCGCCTTTCCGATTGCTTGCGATAAATCTTCAATGATATCTTCTTCCTTCTCTATCCCGACGGATAATCTTATAAGCCCGTCCGTTATTCCAAGCTCTTGTCTTACATTGTAAGGGATTGAAGCATGCGTCATACTCGCAGGATGGCAAACCAAAGACTCAACTCCGCCAAGGCTTTCCGCAAGCATTACAAGCTTTAATGAAGAGAAGAATTTTTCAATATCATAATTTTCTTTGAGTTCAAACGATATCATTCCACCCCCGTTTTTAGCCTGTTTTGAATGGATGTCATGACCTTGTGCAGTCTTTAACCCGGGATAATATACTTTTTTGACGGCGTCGTTTTTGTCTAAAAATTCAGCTACAGCCTGCGCGTTTTCTGCTATCCTGTCCATTCTGACGGCAAGAGTTTTTATCCCTCTAATCAAAAGGAACGAATCAAACGGCTCTAATATAGCTCCGATTGAGTTTTGCAAAAATGCTATCTTTTCAGCAAGTTCTTCATCTCTCACAATAACCAAACCTGCTACAATGTCGCAGTGTCCGCCCAAATACTTAGTTGCACTATGGATTACTATATCCGCCCCGAGCTCCAACGGACGCTGTAAATAAGGAGTCATAAACGTATTATCCACGATAGATAATATCCCGTGCTTATGCGCAATCTCGGAAACTTTTTTGAGGTCGGTAATTGATAAAAGCGGATTTGCAGGACTTTCCACCAAAACTGCTTTTGTGTTTTTGTTCTCGGTTATCGTCTTTTCATAATCGCCGTTTTCAACTACAGAAAATGTTATCCCAAAATTATTGAAAACTTGGTTTAGCAATCTGTATGTTCCGCCATACACATTGTCGGAAATTACGATATTATCACCGGATTTGAACAGTGATAAAACAGTAGTTATTGCCGCAAGCCCGGAGGCAAACGCAAAACCGTATTTGCCGTTTTCCAGTTCAGCTATAAGTTTTTCCAACGCTTCCCTTGTCGGATTACCCGTTCTTGAATATTCATAACCTCTTGTTTTGCCCAATGCATCCTGTTTAAAAGTCGAAGTTTGATAAATAGGAACATTCACCGCTCCCGTTGTTTCATCTATCGACAATCCGCCGTGGATTAAAAGTGTTTCAAAATTTTTCATGACTTATATCTCCTTCAATGCTGTTATAAAATGTACGTTTTCATATGCTTTTAAATTTTCGTTATTCTTCAAATATTCGCCCTGAATATCTTTTGGGCTCATATGATTTTCTACGGAAAACCCGTATTTTGCCAAAATATTCTTAATTTCCGTAAGCTCAAGCCCCTCTTGCATAGGCTCGCCAACCGATGCCGTAATGTCCGCGAGGTATTTTGCTCTTTTTGTTCCGAAAATTTCTTTATCAGGGAAATCAATGACGATTTCCGTCTGACCGCTAGTAGTATTTGCAATGCTTCTGATAGTATTTTCAAAATCCGATTTGTTCAGATAATAAGTAACACCTAAAAAACTCAAGAAAGTCGGTTTCTTAAAATCAAACCCCGAAGCATAGAGAACATCATTTATGTTTTCTATCTTGAATCTATCGGCACAAAATATACGTTATCAGGAATATCAAACCCTGTATTTTGCAGCCTTTTTAGTTTATATTTTTGCGTCAACGGGTGGTCAAGCTCAAAAATATCAATATTTTTATTTTTGTTTCTTACGGAGAATGTATCCATGCCTGCCCCTAAGATAACATATTGGATATTTTTATACGCATTCAAAAATCTGCATAATCTGCCCTCTGAATATGCGCTCCTCGGCAAAACTATAGGACATATATATTTGTTCAAAAACTCCGTCGGGTTTGATGTTCTCAATAATTTTCTCGGTTTCTTTATATTCCTTATTTCCCATAAGTTTCAGAGCGAGAAAATCATCAAAAATCTTATCCTGTTTGCACAAGCAGTGGTTCGCCCTTGCATAAGAACAAAGTTTAGCAGTTATACTTTCATTTGAATTATCCATATTATTTTCCCCCTAAAAAAGCGGTTCCTAAAACACATTTTTAAGAACCGCTTTTAATTTTTATTTGATTTGAATTTGTTGCACAAAAATAGAAGTAAGTTCTTAATTAAAACTTACAGCAACAACAAATTAAATTATTAACAAATGAATTATTCATACCAATATAAAACCACAAAAAATATATATTTGTCAATCACAAAATTGAATAAACAGTTATACAATTAAACAAATCATTAATTTCAGACAAAAAAAAGGAGTCGATTGACTCCGTTTATATACATTCCAATGTTATGCTTTTTTATGCCGTCTTTGAGTAATTTTTCTTCATTTCAGCAAATGACGACTGTTGGATTTGGTTGTTTATTGCCATATCTTTACTTGTTTTCATGATATTTTCATGTTCCTTCTTAGCATTTCTTTTCTTGGTTACACCGTTTGTAATAGAAATGTTCAGGAACGGAACACCAAATCCGAGGACGATACCCGAGTATGCATAGTTTGCAAGTTGGGCGATTGTTCTCAATTTAAGATTTTTATTCAAAGCAGGATTGTTCAAAGCTTTAGCATCTTTCAACAATTGTTTCATATTCTTTGCTGTGCCGTCAGCGTTCAAAACACTCTTGCCTTCTTTCTTCAAGGCTTCCGATATCATTTCACGTCTTGAAGTGATAGAACCGTTGAAGAATTTATCAACTTTTTCACCAAAGTGTTTAAAGATAAATCCGTCTTTAGAACCTTCTTTATTATATTTCAAGATAGGATTGCCCTTCTTTTCCATTGCATAAGCAACGCCCTTTTCTACAACGTTACCGAGTACAAGCCAGTTCAGATAACCTAAGATACTCTTAATGTTGATTTCTCTAAGTTCATCATCCTGTCTGCCCATCCACATTCTGGAAAGAATTGTTATACCGTACAAACCTTTGAATTGGTCAACGGTAGGTGCCATACCTTTGTACATCATCTTATCAATGAATTGAGAAGGTTTTGCTTTCAATGTTGCAAGCATGATACCGCTCATTGCTGCCATTGATGCAAGTTTTTTAGCTTTGAACTTAGCGGAATTATCTTTCGGCTTACTTGAGTCTCCGCCAAAACCGTCAGAGCCTGTTCTTTTCTTCGTCAACCATACGTTTATCGGTTGGAAACAGGATGAAACTGCCATTGCGGCTCCAAGCCCAAGCATGGCTCTGCCTTTGCCAAATCTTTTTAATTTTGATGCAAATTCACCAATCTTGCTGACGTTGCCGTTTTCTTTCATGGCTTTTGTCATTTTATAAAAGTCATCGGTTACGGTTCCGATTGAAGATGTAACGGACTTATCACCGTGAGACAATACCAATTCCGCATCGGAACCTGTTGCTTCTACTATTTCGGCACCGAGTCTTTTTAGGATTTTATCTCTTTGTTTGTTATCAATGTTTGTATCTAACACTGATTTCATATCATTCTTGATAGAATTTTTTAGTTCACCGTCTTCAATAGATACATAACCTTTTGCATCGGCTCTGTCACTATTCGGATTAAATCCTTTTAAATTATCTACATATTTATCTACATATTTATTAACATCACCGTTGCTGTCTTTCCATAAAGCGGTATGAACATCAACAGATTCGTTTGATGCGAATATCTTTTGAGGTTTGTCTATACCTTTTGCCAAGGCACCCGCAAGAACAGTACCTGCACCCAAGCCGTACAAGCCGACACAGGCATCGTTGATTGTTGAAGTATATTCTCTGAATGCAGCCTCAGCACCGTAACCCAAACCACGACGTGAAATTTCCGTCAAAGTGGTTGGAGTACCCATAAATCCTACGTCGGTTGCGGTAGCACCCCAAACAGGATTGGTTGCCAAGAAATCCAAAAAAGCGGTTGCAGCTGTTCCTGCACCTTTAAAAGAAACTTGCCCGTTACTGTTTTGAGCTTTTGCGCTTTTATTGTTTCTTTGATTTCTTACATTGGATATATTACGTTGTTGAATGATGTTATTATTGGATAAACTAACCTTCATTTACTATCTTTCTTCTGCAATCTTTTTGAACGATTGGAATGCTGAAAATTTACTGTTACTACCTTCTGTATTCATGGTATTAAAGACACTTAAAGATTTAGAATTGCTATTTTGACCTGAAAAATTTACATTTTGTAATTTTTTTGCTTGTTCTTGTTGTTGAGCCAGCAATTCTTTTTTATGTTTTCTTTGAGTCTTTAATCTTGTATATACAGGGACAAATAAACCAAGGATTAACAACGATGAACCTAAGTTTACACCCTGACATTTGTTACGTAAGAACTTCATATCTTCAAGACTGTGTTTTCCGTCGGCTGCAAGTTCGCTTGAAGATTTCAAGTGAGTATTTACAACCCAGTTGCCGAATCTTTTGAAGATATTAGCTTTTTTATCTAACGGTTTTGTTCTGTTTAACAGTTTAACACCGTCTTTGTGTTCTAAGTATGTTGCATAACCCTTAGCTGCATAGTCACCTAAGAAATACATGCTCGCAAATGTTATATCATCTCTGACGGTTGCTTCTGCCAATTCGTTCTTATCATCAGCTACAGCCATACGGGAACCGAATGTTACGGTTGAAATAGCTCTTGCCTGATCCATAGTCGGGAACTGTCCCTTGAATTGGAAGATATTTTTAAAGGTTGATAATGTAGGCAATTTCATCATTGATAAGAATGATAAACCTACGATTGAACCGATTGAAATAGCTTTTTGCTTTAATAGTGCTTTCTTTTCGGCTTTTTCCTGTTCAGGAGTTTTCTTTACTTCCTCTTTCTTCTGAGCGAAGTCATTATATATAGGAGCACCTTTAACTCCCGAAAGTTTTGTCGTTATGTGTCTGTTTATAGCCTGCATAGATGCTGCCAAAGGCAAAATGACAGCCATTGCTATACCGCTTTTTACATTAACAAGCTTTTTAGCCTTTTGAGCGAACTTCTCGATTTGAGGTTTTTCATTAGCCCCGTCTGCTAAAAATCCTTTTAAAATACCTGTTGTATTTTTCATTGCGGATTTTAAATCAGATGAGAAGGTTTTTCCTTCTTTCCCGAATTTGATATTTTCGGTAATATGGGTTTGCTCTGCTGCATTATTGAAAGCTTTGTCAAGAGAAGTCTCGGCTTTTTTAACTTTCTTTTCGCCAAAAGTACTTGCTGTTAACTTTTCGGCAGCGTCTTCAATATTAAATTCTTTTATATCTTTGAAGTTTCTTGTTTCGTTTCCGTCTACACCTTGCGCATCAGATAGGATGTTATAATGCGTTGCATAAACTCTTGCTTTTTTGGCATCGTTATATTTTCCCATGCCGGCTTTGTAAGCATCGGTTTCAGGAGCTTTTTCATAATAATCTTTTACTGAGTCAATTTCATCTTTGCCTGCCCAGCAGCCTGACATATTTGATTTACCGCCCATGACAGCTCTGTTTGTAAGCTTTGCTGCGCCTAATGCGATGAAACCGGGGATTAAACAGTTAATAATAAGTCCAGAAGATTCTCTTCTGAGTGCTTCAAAACCTGCAAAAAGGTTTGTAAAAGATTCCCAAATACTACGAGGTCCGATTGCCGTGATTACATCGATTGCGGCTACGTTAACCATAGGGTTCTTTTCACATGCCTGTATACCTTTTACAGCTCCTTTTACAACTTTGTCCGTAAAACGGTTACCAAAGTTCGGAGAATTGTTTTTTCTCTTTAAGTTGTTGTTCTGAATGTTGTTGTTAAATTGAGTATTATTAATTCTTGTTATCATACAATTTCGCTATTTACTATACACACTTTTTTGAAAATGAATCGGTAAAATAAATCTTATTTGTGCCGGTTATTGATTTTCACTACCTGTACAAAAGATTATACCAACCTTTATACATATTTAAAAGCACCAAAAAATAAAAATTGCGCCCCAAACTTAAAGATGTAAAGTTAATATTAATTTCATTTCTGATTGTTTTTCTAATCTTGTATTATTATGTGCGATAATATTTTACATGTAAAAATAAACAAACATGCATGTTAATAAAAAGTGTCAAAAGTACAAGAATTATCTCATGCTTTTAAATGTAACAAATTGTAAATTTTTATTAAACTTTTTAACAATACAGCGATTTTAACGCCACACCAATACATATATATTAATATTTATATCTAAAATACAAATTCCAATTAGGAAAAATGGCATAAAAAAGTGTAAGCCAGCTACTCCTCAAGTCAGATAACACATTTTGTGATTAGATTTTTTAATCATTACTCAGATATAACTAACTTACCTTATTATAATAAACTTTTTAAGGCAATGTATTCATCCCCCCGCAGAGCTATTTTTCTGAAAAATGACTAGTAAAAAAGTATTATTAATTAAAAAAGGCGGGAAATATTCCCGCCTTAATCCGGTTTCGCTATAAAAACTACTTAGTAGCTTTCTTGATAGCTTCAGTGATATCAGCACCGCCGTACAAAACAGCACCCTTAACCAAAACGATTGAATAACCGTTAGTTTGAGCGTTCTTAGCGATAGCTTCACCGATTTTCTTATCAATCTTTGTAGATTCAGCATATAATTCTTGTCTTTGTGAATTTACTTTTGATTGTAATTCTTTGTTGTATTTTTGAGTTAAAGATTCTTTTTCAGAATCTGTTTTTTGTTTTTCAACATCAGCTCTTGCTGCTTCAACCCATGTTTTCAAAGCTTCTGATTTCTTTTCTTGAGCTTCTTTTAATTTCTTAACTTGGCTGTTATTGTTGATAACTTGTGCTACATCAACAACTGCAATTGAGTTTGCAGGAGCTGCTGTTGTAGTAACAGTATTCATACCAACGCATAATCCGACAGCTAATGCTGCTACAGATAAAACTTTTACAGAATTTTTCATAGAACTATTCCTTTCTAAAATATACTCTCACTATGTTTTAAACGTAATACCATAATTATACCTTAACTTTATTCAAATATCAATATATGTAATATTTATCAATATTTCTGCTCTTATTCATGTGTATATGTATATTACAATTCTAAAACGATTAAACAATGATTTTGTTCATTTCTTCCATTTATAATGATTAATAACATGTTTGTCAATATTACAGATATACCAAGTATATACTATGTT
>DLEF01000002.1 GCA_002481545.1 Cyanobacteria bacterium UBA7753
CGTCCGCCTATCGACAATAGACCTCCTATCGATAACAGACCGCCATTTGACAGGAGACCGCCAATAGACAATCGTCCGCCACTTGATGACAGGCGTCCGTTTGATCCGCATCGCCGACCGATAGATAACAGACTCGGTATGCGTGACAGACCACCGATTGACATAAATCCGATTGAAAAACGGATTATAGATGATTACAATCAAAATGCAATGCTTGACGGTCATATACGACTTGACCAGCCAATCCGTCCTGATTTGCAGGCACAATTGGACAGACTTGCTCGTGCAAATAAAATGCCTGAACATCATCACCCTCCGGAAGATGATATCGGACAACCGAAAGAGCCGGGGGAACACTCGGATGCTATGGCGGAATTGTACGCAAATTTGTCAATGAATGATATGCAAAATCCGACCATAACGCAAATGCGTCAACGTTTATCCGATGATGCAATGGAATTGTTATTCACAGGTTTAATCAACTTAAAAGAACTTTCGCAAAACCTGAAACATAACGGCAATGATGCGCGTTCGAAATTGATACTTGCAATGGCGAGTGCCTCTAAACAAGGGATAGACAGCTCACAAGTTGCAACAACAATGAAACTCGTATCAGAGAGCATGTCTGCGGAGGAAAACAATCCGTCACAAATACTTAAAAACATTATAACGTTGTATCTGCCTTGGTACCCTCTGCAGCAGGGGGTAGGCTTTAACCTGCAAATAGAAGCACATCCCGAATCTTCGGATTTCTCATCATTATTAAAGGTTTATATCCAAACGAAGAATTACGGCAATGTAAACGGTTCACTTGTTTTGCTTTCGGCAAACACAGTCGATATGAACATCCAATGTAACGACACCTTCCCGAAAGATGATTTACTTGCAAGGATGAAAGATGTAACCGATAACCATACAATGCAATCTAATATCAATGTTGAACGACGCGAACAGGTACCGAACGAATTTGATAACCAAGAAGCTACGGTCAACCTGTCTTCAACGTATGAACTCAACCCGTTCCTGTTACTTCTTGCGCACTCATTTATAAAAAATACCATTATTATTGACAGCGCCCGCCCGACAGTATAAACAGAGATATAGCCTTTCAAAGTAAGGATATACATATACATATACATTTACCCCCACCCCTGTTGTCTAAAAATATTGTCAACATATAATATTGGTATGGAAAAAAAGTTCAAAATACATTCTAAATATTCACCTGCAGGCGACCAGCCTCAAGCCATTGAAAAACTGGTTGAGGGAATAAACCTCGGATACGACACCCAGACTCTTTTGGGTATAACGGGCTCCGGTAAAACGTTTACCATTGCAAACGTTATAGAAAAGGTACAGAAACCTACGCTTGTTATCGCTCATAACAAGACTTTGGCGGCGCAGTTGTATAACGAATTTAAAGAGCTTTTCCCCGAAAATGCCGTTGAGTATTTCATAAGTTATTATGACTATTACCAACCGGAGGCATATATCCCGAGAACCGATACTTATATAGAAAAATCCGCAAGCATTAACGAAGAAATAGACCGCCTGCGCCATAATACAACGCGAAGTCTGTACGAAAGAAATGATGTGATAATAGTTGCGTCCGTTAGTTGTATCTACGGTTTAGGTTTGCCTGAAAATTATTTCAAAGGCACAATAGAACTCAAAGTCGGCGATGAAATAGACAGAGACGAACTTCTCAAACACCTTGTAAGCGTTCAATATAAAAGAAACGATGTTGCACTTGAACATTCGACCTTCCGTGTGCGCGGAGATATAGTAGAGCTCATGCCTGCATACGAAAAGATTGTTACGAGAATAATGTTCTTCGGGGACGAAATAGAAAAAATAATCAAGATTGATCCCGTCTCGGGGGAGATTGTCGAAACTCCTGACAAAATCAATATTTATCCTGCCGTGCACTATCTTTCTTATGATGAGAATATGGAAGAGACGATATCGCTCATAAGGCAGGAACTCAAAAACAGACTTACGGAACTTTATGACGAAAATAAGATATTAGAGGCGCAAAGA
This sequence comes from Cyanobacteria bacterium UBA7753, assembly GCA_002481545.1. Taxonomy (GTDB): domain Bacteria; phylum Cyanobacteriota; class Vampirovibrionia; order Gastranaerophilales; family Gastranaerophilaceae; genus UBA2883. Next base: position 2,041 of record DLEF01000002.1, read on the forward strand.
CTTGAACAACGTGTAAAATACGATATAGAAATGATAAAAGAAATGGGTTATTGTTCGGGGATTGAGAACTATTCAAGAATAATAGAGCGCAGACCTGTGGGGAGTGCACCTGCTACACTCTTGGATTATTTTAGAGGCGATTTCTTAACCGTTATTGATGAATCACACGTAACAATCCCGCAATTGAAAGGGATGTATCACGGCGACCAATCAAGAAAAGATACACTGGTAAAATACGGGTTCAGATTACCTTGTGCAAAGGATAACAGACCGTTAAAAGAAAACGAATTTTTTGATAAAGTCGGACAAAAAATATACATATCGGCAACCCCGGGAGAGTTTGAAAGACAAACATCCGAACAGATTGTCGAACAGATTATCAGACCGACAGGGCTTGTTGATCCTAAAATATCCGTCCGACCTATCGACAGTCAAATCCCTGATTTGGAAAAAGAAATTGATGCGCGCTGCAAAAAGAACGAACGTGTACTTATTACGACACTCACGAAACGTATGGCAGAGGACTTGTGTGATTATTTCTTACAGGAAGGAATAAGGGTAAGATATTTGCACAGCGATATAAAATCAATTGAGCGTGTCGAAATATTGAGAGATTTAAGACTCGGCGAGTTTGATGTTCTAATAGGTGTAAACCTCTTGAGAGAGGGGCTTGATATTCCTGAAGTTTCACTTGTTGCTATTATGGATGCCGACAAGGAAGGATTTTTAAGATCGGATACAAGTTTGATACAGACCATAGGTCGTGCCGCCCGTAACGCCTGCGGTGAAGTCATTATGTATGCGGATAAGATTACTGATTCTATGCAAAGGGCTATTGATGAGACTGAGAGACGTCGTAAAATCCAAATGGCACACAACAAAAAATACGGTATTATTCCGCAAACGATTAAAAAACCTATTGAAAATAACCTGTTATCACTCGTTGAAAGCTACAGAAATCTTGAAGATATCGTTGCGGAAGAAATGGTTGAACAAGGTATTGATAAGAAAGATTTGCCGAAGCTCATCGACAAACTTGAAAAAGATATGCACAAATCTGCAAAACTCCTTGATTTTGAAAGAGCAGCGGAAATACGAGACCAACTCAAAAAACTGCGGGAAATGGCAAAAGGCTAAGCCCGATACGGCATTTATACACACCCTCAATAGGGATAAATGTTTATGGTATAATTCTTCTATGGGAAAGAAAAATACATTAGACAGTGAATCATTTACTTTTATAATCCTTGCTTTATTATTCGGATTTATTATTGGGCTGATTATTCCGTCCCGCTTTTTCATGCCTGTCAGAGTGTTTTTCCATAACATTTATATCAAAATGAACCCCGATTCTCAAAAAGACTCAAAAACTCTTATACTTGAACAAGTAACAAAAGATAACGTTTCAACCCCCAAAAAAGATATATTTGAAGAACCAGAAAAGAAAGAAAACGGCGTTGTTCTGTATATAAAAAAGGTATTTAAAAAAGATACAAAACAGGAAAAACCTCAAACAATTAATGATTTTGTTCTGAATTAGAGGAGAAAACAGTGGAAAATATAATGCCTGTACAAGTTATTGAAAGTAAAATTTATTTTATAAGAAATAAAAAAGTAATGTTGGATATGGACTTAGCAAGTTTATACGGAGTACAAACAAAAGTCCTTAATCAGGCTGTAAAAAGAAACAGTGAAAGATTCCCTGAAGATTTTATGTTCAGATTAACGAAAGAAGAATGGGACAATTTGCGGTCACAAATTGTGACCGCAAATCCGAATGTATCAAAAGTACGTTCATTACCTTTTGTTTTCACGGAATATGGAACTCTAATGTTATCAAATGTCTTAAATTCTCAAAAAGCTATAAATGTAAGTATTCAAATAATTAGAGTTTTTGATAAATTGAAACAGTATGCAATTTCACAAAACGAATTGACCGGACGAATTGAAAATCTGGAACAGGCTTTTATCAATTATGCAAAAGACAATAACAAAAATGTAACAGAGATGCAAAAAGCAATCAATTATTTATTGGATATAACAAGACCGTCAAAAATCGGGTTTAAAACAAATTAATGATTTTGTTCTGAATTAGAGGTAAAATAATTTTAAAATAGGTGGGATATGGATATAAAAGAACGAGTAGAGTATTTAAAAGATGAATTAAACAAACATAATTATAACTATTATGTACTTGATAATCCGACTATCAGTGATTATGAGTATGATATGATGTTCTCCGAATTAAAAGAGATTGAAAAAGAACATCCCGAACTTAAAACCCCCGACAGCCCGACACAGAGAGTCGGCTCTATCTCTACTGGGTTTGAAGAATACAGACATGAACACCGTCTCTACAGTCTCGATAACTCATATAATACGGAAGATTTGAACAAGTGGTATGAAAGAATAACCAAAGAGTGTGGCAGAAAGCTCGACCTTGTCTGCGAACTTAAAATCGACGGACTCGCAATAGCTCTAAACTATAAAAAAGGTATATTTACAACAGGTGTAACACGAGGCAACGGAATAATCGGCGAAAATATCACCCAAAACCTGAAAACGATTAAAGCAATTCCTTTGAAACTCTTTGAACCCGTTGACATTGATGTCAGAGGAGAGATTTATATGCCGATAACTTCGTTTAACAAACTGAACGAAGAAAACCTCAAAAACGGCGAAAAAATCTTTGCTAACCCGCGTAATGCGGCAGCAGGCTCCCTAAGACAATTAGACAGTACAATCACGGCAAAACGTGATTTATCAATGTTTACATACACCGTTATCATGCCGGACGGCAACAACACAATCAAAACTCATTGGGACAGCCTTCAATACATTCAAAAACTCGGATTCAAAACAAATCCGAATATAAGGCGCGTAAAAGATGTTGCGGGTGCCGTTCAATTCTGCAAAGATTGGGCAACAAAAAGATTTGAACTCAACTATGCAACGGACGGCGTCGTTATAAAAGTAAACGATTTCGCGGCTCAAAACGAACTCGGATATACCGCCAGAGCTCCAAAATGGGCAACTGCGTTTAAGTTCCCGCCGGAAGAGATATCAACGAAGCTTGAAGGCATAGAAATCGGAGTCGGCAAAACAGGTGCAATCACTCCTGTAGCAGTTTTAACCCCTGTTCTTTTGGCAGGAAGTACCGTCTCAAGAGCCAGTCTGCATAATTTTGACGAGATAGACAGGCTTGATGTCAGAATAGGCGATAACGTATTTATCAAAAAAGCTGCGGAAATCATCCCTAAAGTAGTTAAAGTGGTCGAAGATGAAGAGCACTATTCAAGACCTAAATATATTCCGCCGACAGAATGCCCTGTATGTCATTCACCGTTGGAATACAAAGATGGCGAGGTCGTCGCTTACTGCTCTAACAGGAATTGCCCCGCTATAGCAAAGGCAAGACTGGAATACTGGGTATCTAAAGAGGCTATGGACATAGACTACATAGGACCTTCAAACATAGAACAGTTATACAATATGAACATGGTTAAAACCCCTGCAGATTTTTACAAACTAACCATGCAGGATTTTATGATGCTGGATTTAGTCAAAGAAAAATCAGCTTTCAATATGTATAACTCAATACAAGAGAGTAAAACCAGACCGCTCGCCAAGTTCATAACAGCACTATCAATCAGACACGTTGGCAAAGAAACTGCTGATATTTTGGTAAATGAGCTTGGCACATATGAGAACATCAAAAATGCAAGTGTTGAAAGACTCTCTAACATAGAAGGCATCGGAGAAAAGATAGCCAAAAGCGTATATGAATTTTTCCATGACGAAACTAATTTAGAGATGATATCGGAACTTTTTGCAAACGGAGTAAAACCTCAAGAATCAGGCACCGTAAAATCTAACGAGTTTGCAGGCATGACCTTCGTTTTGACAGGCACACTCCACTCCATGACAAGAGACGATGCAAGTGATAAAATAAAGGAAAGAGGAGGCAAAACCTCATCATCTGTTTCTAAGAAAACATCTTATGTTGTAGCGGGTGAAAATCCGGGCTCAAAATTTGACAAAGCTACCAATCTTGGTGTACAAATATTATCAGAAGATGAATTTTTGAAGATGATTGGTGAAGGATAGGCTAAAAAGCCCCAATAACCGAATAAAGCCGAAACAAATTCATCAAAAAGGAAGTCAATATGAAAAACAGATTAAATGTAATTCAAATCAACGGTATTAAAGGTATATTATTCATAATAGGAGCAGTAACATGCCTCGCTGCAGGGTTTATTTTATTCCCGGGCTTTGTTATGAAATGCGGTTGGAACCTTGTATCAGCGTTCACGGGCGCAGTACCAACAATAGGACTTCTTCAAGGTACTCTTTTATGGGGTATCATGGTTGTCAGCTACTTAATACTGGTTGGTAAAAAGATTAAATTTGTTGAATTTAAATCAACAGATGATTTGACTCCCGGCGAAATGGATGCCGTTATGCAAAAAATAAGAGAAGAAAGACAAGCTGAACAGGCCGATTTAATAACAAAATCCATAATGAGAGCAAGAGAACTCAACATGAATGCTCGCGCAAGAGAAGAAATGCTAAACTCTTGGAAAGCACTTGAAAATACGATAAACGCTGAATTAGAGCAGAATAGTGAACAAAATAGGGAAGAACATTCCGAAGTAAAACACTAATCCGAAACTTGACATATAAGCATATTCTTAATAGAATGTAATTACGCCGGTATAGCTCAACGGTAGAGCAACGGTTTTGTAAACCGTAGGTTGTAGGTTCGATTCCTATTACCGGCTTTTTTAAACTCCGCCCTTGTGGCTCAGGGGTAGAGCACTCCCTTGGTAAGGGAGAGGTCACGAGTTCAAATCTCGTCAAGGGCATATTTTATTGAGTTCTTACCTTAATAAAATCATGTGTGAAAATTAAATATGGGTAGATGCCCGAGTGGCTAAAGGGAACAGACTGTAAATCTGTCGTCGCGAGACTACGGTGGTTCGAATCCACCTCTGCCCAATCTTTTCTAAAGACTCTTGTTCAAAACAGGGGTCTTTTTTAGTGCCGAGGTGTTTTCTCTCCACCGTGGTGGTTCTCCCCTCCATTTGCTCCTTTTCTATTTCATTTTGTTTATTGACACTTTTCTCAAAACTGTACTTAAAAGTTTTGAGTACCGCAAACGGAGTCCTTACCTCTGCCCAATCTTTTAAGACTCTTGTTACTTGCAAGGGTCTTTTTTACATCAGAGGTATCTTCTCTCCACCGTGGTGGTTCTCCCCTCCATTTGCTCCGTTAGTATTTCTTTTGTTTTGTTACACTTATCTCAAAACTGTACTTTAAAGTTTTGAGTCTCGCAAACGGAGTCCTTACCTCTGCCCAATCTTTTAAGACTCTTGTTTTCGCAGGAGTCTTTTTTAGTGCCGACGGAGCCACCCTCTACCTCTGGGAGAGGGTAGTAGCACTTGTATCAAGTCGATTAGTGCTACGGGTGAGGGTTTGTCCAGCCAAGTATCTCGAGCCTTGAATACTTTTGTCAGGCAATGCCTGACC
>DLEF01000046.1:0-30027 GCA_002481545.1 Cyanobacteria bacterium UBA7753
CCCTTGAGGTTGATTGTTCCTGCGTTTGATACGGTATTGTAAGTTGTTGTTCCTTCGGAGGTTATTGTACCCGCTGCATTGTTTATTATGTTACCGAATGTTGTGTTTTCTGTTGTTGTAACAATATTGTTATTAGTTAATTTCTTTACGGTATCTTCCCCGTTTAGAGCGATTGTTCCGCTGTTTGTTACATCTTCTATAGTTGTTGTACCGGTTGAAGTTATTGTTGCGTTTTCATTGTTTGTTACAGTTTTGAGGATTGTTGTGCTCGTTGCGGTTACAGCATTAGAGTTCGTTAAAGTATCTACGGTATCGTTTGTGCCGTTTAAGTCCATAGTACCTTTGTTATCAGCTTCTTTGATATGAGTTGATGTTGTAGTAGTTGATGTAAACGTTGCATTTTCGTTATTATTTAATTTTGTAGTTATATCAGCAACAGTACCGCCAAGAGTTATTGTTTTATCGTTAGTTGCGGTATCAATAATATTTTCTCCCGAAGTTTCAACATTACCCGAGTTAGTTAATGTTGTTATTGTTGTTTTTCCTGCCGTTTTTAATTCTGCTATTTCACCGGTGTTTTCAAAGGTTGTTATTACATCATTCTGACCATTCAAGTTAGTATTTTTAGTATTTGTTATCTTATTGATATTATTGTTTGCGGCATCTTCGGTTGTTGTTAAATCACCGCTGTTTGTAACGGATGTTTTGATTGTGCTGTTTGCAATGTTCATTGTTGATGCGTTTAGAACATTATTTGTATCAACGTTATTATCATCAGAAATGTTTACAAGTGCATTATTAAGGTTAACTGTTCCTAAAATATTGTTTATTGCAACTGTATTGTTTGTAAATACAGTATTATTCAAAGTCGATACAGCTTTGTCGTTATTAGAACTTAATGCAGTATCACCGTTTTCTATTGTTATATTATTTGTATTAAATGTTGTTTCCTTATTAAGTTCAAATCCGTTATATCTTACGGATGAATCATTACTGTCTGACAAGTCAACTATACTGTGGCTTGCGTCTTCATCTTTACCGTTGATTGTAAAGATTCCTGCTCCTGCAGTTGTCGTTGTGTCATCTACGTAGCTTAAGTTGATGTCTTCTTGGACACGAATGGAGTCAGAGTCTCCGCGGAAGGTATAAATTCTTTCGTTTGCGGTATCTTCAAATATAGTTGTTTCGTGCAAAGTCTTTTTCGCATTTATATGACCTAAAATAATACCGGTTTGAGAATCATTCAGATATACGCCCGTATCACCGATATAAGAATCACTGTATACATAATATTTGTTGTCGGATTTGTTTTGATAGAACTGAACATCATAAGTTCTCTTTAAGTTATTAACCAAATCATCCGTCAAAGAAATAGTTACATTAGAGTCTTGAACATTGTTTATAACAATGAGTTCTATCGCAACATTTTTGACTAATTGGTCTGCATCAATACCTGTGATATCCGATACTATCAAATTACCCGTTGAGCCTGCTCCGACAGAGAAATTATCTATTGTTGAATTATTAGGAGTATTATAATCAATAGAAGAATCAATAAACAGATTTGCATTTTCACCTGCTGTTAATTTGTTGATATTATATCGATTGATTGTATTGTCTGCAGCTCTTATATTGATTCCGCCAACGACAGACTCATTTCCTTCTTCATCTGTTGTCTTAACTCCGCCAAATTTAGCCTCTCCGACGTTAGCAAATGTATTAACAGCGAAGGTCAAATCACCGTTATTTGCAATCATTGTGTTTCCGTTAAATACAGCTTCCGTCAAATCAGTAGCAACAGACTTATCGGTAGTTTGGACTGTACCTGTTCCCGATATATTAGAGATAAGTTTTGATGTAGTTGATAAATTAACGGTTCCGTTGTTTTGTAAAACATTCAATGTTGTCGTAACATTATCAACTCCGTCAGTCGGAGTAATATCAACATTTCCGCTGTTTACAAGCGATTGTACGGTTACATCATCATTTATCGTTAATCGTGAAGTATTGGTCAATTTTGAAGATACTGTCGATTTATTAACAGTCAATATAGAATTGTTGATTATATCATTTGCAGAATCCTCAGTTCCTGCAGAAACGGTAACATTATCTAAAGTAACCTGTCCCTTATCATTCGTTAACGCATTTTTATTACCTGATAATATTACATTATTCAAAGCAACTGTTGAGTATACGTCGTTTTCATCATCATGGTAATTTACATAGATAGCACCTTTCCCGTTATCATCAACGCCTGCGCCATTAATTGTCACATTATTTACGGTTAAATCAGTTTGCTTTTCAAGGTCAAACCCTGTATGACCGTTCAAATCAATTGAACTTGCACTGCTATCGTCTGAAATACCGTTAACTGTAAATTCTCCGCTACCAGTTTCGCCTAAGGCTACATTTTCAACGACATTTTGTTTGTTAGAATCAATCTGATAAATTCTCGGAGTTAAATCAGACATATTGGTTTCTCTGAGAGTATCTAAGGTTATTCTTGATAAAACAACACTGTCTTTCTCGTCATTCAAGAATACACCGATTTGACCTATAAAATCACTACTGTGAACAATGTATTGTCCTGTTGATTCATCAAGATAAGATGCGACTTCTTTAAATACATTATCAACACCGTCATCGAGTTTAATTTCAGGATTTAATGCGAGTTGAAGTTTTTTATCAGCCAAGTCAGGATTGTCGCTGTCAGCAACTTTTAATATTTTTATAACGAGTCTTTCACCGTCATTTACGTTTTTAGTACCGTTCAATGAATTGATATAAACGGTGCCGTCAGAGCCTGCTCCTGTTTTGATACTATCAGCAGCACCAATTCTTACATTTTCATCATTATAAACGTCGGAATTAATATCCAAATCATATTTTGCGACTTCGTTTGATGTAAGAGCTCCACCGATAACATATTCGGTAAATGCCCCGTCATTCATCATAACGGTACCGTCATTTACTGCCAGAGTTGTGTTTTCATTTGCGAAACTGTCAGCTTGGAATTTATAGTAACCTGAATTAAACGAAGCTGTAGCATTATCAAAATGTCCGTTTAGTACATATTTAGAACCCGATGCATAATCATCACCGTTTTCGCCAGTAAATGTAAGGGTATAAACTTGTGAACCTGTGAAATCATCATCGATTGTATAAGAGCCTTGATTTATTGCATTGAATGCGAGAGTAACATCTTCCCCGTCAACATATATTGCCTGATTAGTTTTTATGTCACTATCAGGAGCAGAGATATAGTTATCTCTAATAACATAGTCTTTGCCGACAGAGTTAAATTTGATATCACCTGTTGTATAAATAGCACCGCCAAGAGCGTTATCGGCGACTGCATAGTTTCCTGTAATAGAGCCTTCTATTGAATTAAAGGAGCCTGTATTATATATTGCACCACCTTTTGCGGAGGTTGCGTTTCCTGCATTTGAGTTACCTGAGATATAGTTGCCTTTGATATCACCGTATATGTTTTCTATCGTTCCGCCTTCGTTGACAATAGCACCACCGTATACGATTTTACCGGTTGCATTATTGTTTGTGATATCAGCATAAATATTGTTGATAGTTCCGCCTTTGTTTTGAATTGCACCCGCTGCAGCGACACCGTTATCTGCCAATGATGATTTTGAATAGTTTGAGTCAAATACGGTAGGTTTATCAACAGAACCGATTGCCTCAATAACGGCTTTTTCTCCGTCGTTTACGATAGCACCACCAAAGGTATTATTACCGCTTGCGTAGTTGCCGGTGAATGTTGCAAGCATAGTATTAATATTGCCTGTGTTGTAGATAGCACCTGCATTTGCGTAATTACCGACAGCATAGTTAGAATTAAAGCTGCCGCCTATTAGAGGGAGGGAGTCCTCAGTTTCGTTATAGATAGCACCACCATATGCATAATCACCGTCAGATTGAACTAAGTTACCCGAGAAACTTACATCAGCCAAGTTTTTAATGTGACCTGTCGTTCCTATATATAATGCACCGCCTTTAGCAGTTTGAGAACGTGATAATGCTACGTTTTTAGAGAATATAACCGTTTCATCCGTAGGGAAGGTTAATGTACCGAGCAGATAAACGGCACCACCGATTGCTTGATTATAAGTGGAGTTTGCACTGTTACCGTAAAAAACTACATCCGCATAATTTACGGTACCTGTTTCAGGCAGATAAAGAGCGCCACCGTATGCATTACCGTTATCTGATCTTGTTATATTTTGAACGAACGCCGTTTGCAAAGTATTGATTGTACCTGCAAGAGATATCGCACCACCCATTGCATCACCTGTACCTGATGATACATAGCTGTTTGAGATAATACCAGCTCTGTCATAAGATTCTAAATCATCAATTCTGTTATTAGCGGTTATGAGGTTTGTAATAACAGCGTTTTCATCGACACTGATAGCACCGCCGTAACCTGAATTTCCGATGATAATGTTATTACCCGAGAATGTACCTGTTACATTGGTTATTTTACCTTTATCAGCAAGGTGAATAGCACCGCCATATGCAACAGCATTCGCGAACGCATCTCCGCTAACGGATACACTGTTACCGGTAAAATCAGATGATAAAGTATTTATCGTACCTGAGTTATATATAGCACCGCCGGAACTTATTTCCGTAGCGTTTTGAGAAGAGTTTGATGAAAATTCGGATGTAATTTCATCTATTGTTCCTGTGTTATAAAGACCGCCACCCTGTACATTCTTAGGATAAGAAACGTCAACTCCGCCGTCGTTATAAATACCGACTACGTTTGAAATAATTGCGTTACCGTTGATTTTTGATATTGTACCTTTGTTATAAATACCGCCACCAAAAGCATTGGAGCTTTTTGAGAATGCAGAGTTACGTTGAAGAACACCTGTAACTGAAGAGATTGTACCCTCATTGTATATTGCGCCACCTTGTGAATCATTCAGTGCATTTACGATATTTGCGGTAAAGTTTGCATTCAATACATCAATTGTACCTTTGTTATAAAGAGCACCCGCATTAATTGAGCCAAAGTTATTGGTTATTGTATTATTATTAAACTCTGACGTAATTGATGAGGTTTCGGTAGTGCCATCATCCTTTGATATAGATAATGTACTGTTAGCATTGTTAACGATAACACCGCCGACATCCGACTGGATAGCTCCGTTACTGTCTCTAAATATACTGTTTTCTATTACTAAATTACCTGAGTTATTAGCAATTATACCGCCTTGATTTACTGCTGTTCCGACAGCGTTTGCGATATCGACATTTTGAATGGTAACTTTTCCGTTCTTAGGAATAACAAAACCACTGTTTTTGTTTTGGTAATCAATTCCAGGTCTTGCGTTATTTTCGCCCAAAACACCAATTAAGTGCATAGCCCCTGTCAGACCTGTTTCACCTGTATTTTCTACGGTTTTATAAGGAGTTGTCGTATCCGATACAATGAAACGTCTTTCTATAGTTGATTTTAACTGGTTAACCTGAGCTAATGAATCTGCAGGAGTGACGGAACCTACAACAATGGTATCCCCTGTTTCATTGACATGAAGACCGATTGTACCTGTATAACTGTCAGGCGTAAGTTCATAATACAGAGGATTTCCGTTTTCATCTTTTACGCTGTAAATATCGGCTTGAATTGTCTTATTATAATAATCCGTTAATTCTTTAGATAGGGTGATAGACAATTTATTATCTGCGAACTCGTCGGAAGAATCTCTATAAATAATTTTATATGAAAAGCTGTTCTTTACTACGTCAAGGACGATATCATCCTGACTCAAACCTTTTAGTTCACTAATTTCAATAGTACCTGTAGAGCCTTTACCTGCATTAATTGTATCGGCAACCCAAGAGCCTTCTGAATCTCTAAAGAAATCAATTCCCCATTTTGTAGTAGCGTCAGGTGTAACTGTTAATTTATCAAACGCATAAACAGAGTTTTGCTGAACATAATCTTCTGTTCCGTCAGCGCCTTCAACAGTAGTAATATTAGCATTATTTAAAGTTACATTTGAATTGTTAATGTTTGTATATAAATAAATCTTTCCTGACGGATTGCCTAAAGTTGCATCAGAAGAAGTTAATATTGTATTATATCCTTTAACACCGTTGATTTGGTCGTAAAGAGCCCAACTACCGCCATTTTTAGCATCAATGGTTAATGTAGCATCTTTATTTGCCACGTAAACAGATTCAATTGGCATATTTACGCCCATATCATTAGAATAATAGTTTCCTTTTACAACATAATCCGCATTTTTGTCCTGTGCTTTATCTGCTCTCATGATTATATCTGCGGTAGTATAGATAGCGCCACCATGAGAACCTCCGGAATTTGAAGTGTTTCCTATTGCATAGTTTCCGATGAATGAACCCGAAACAACAGCGAGCGTACCCGTGTTATAGATTGCACCGCCGTATGCAATACCTGACGCATTTGTAGATATTGCTTTATTTTCGGTAAAGTTACCCGTTACGGACTGTATATTACCGCTGTTTGATATTGCACCGCCTCTAGCAGCCACACCTGATGTTGTTGCTATATTTTGATAAAATCCGGCTTTTCCGTCTATATCTTTTGCAATAAGAGTCTGGATTTCACCTTCGTTATATATTGCACCGCCTGATGCGGTTGCACCTGCGGATGCAGTATTAGAATTAAAACTGCCGTTTAATGTCGAAATACGGGAGTTTTTATTTTGGTAGATTGCACCGCCATATGCGTTTCTTCCCGCTGACAGGTAGTTGCTTGTAAAATCTGATGTTATATTACTTATAATAGCTCTGGTCGAGCCACCTGCCACTACGATTGCAGCACCATATGCACTGCCTGTTTGAGATGTAGCTTTATTTGATGTAAAAGTACTGTTAGCAGTAGTACCATTATTAGTGTATCCTTTTAAATTCGATATAGAACCTTCAACATAGAGAGCACCGCCTTGTGCTAATCCAGAAGTAGATGATACTTCGTTGTTTTCAAAGCTGCCGTCAAGTTCGCCTGCGATAGTACCTCTTGAGCCTATAGCAATAGCACCACCCTGAGCGGTTCCCGATGTAGAAGTTGCTTTATTTGAACTAAAGGATTGAGTATTAAATTTGGTTATTTGTCCTTCGTTATAGAGGACACCGCCTTGTGCTGTTGAATCAGTCGATGTAACTGTATTACCGCTAACAGTAGAAGAATTAAATTCGGTAATTTGTCCGGCGTTGTAAACAGCACCACCTTGCGCTATTGATGATTTTGAGGTTGCACTGTTAGAGTTTAAGGTTTGGGTATCAACTTTTGAAATTGTACCCAAGTTTGCAATCGCACCACCTTGTGCTAAAGAGGAAGAAGCATATGTGTAGTTACCTGATATGCTTGAAGACGAGATTGTGCCCATAACAGCGTTGTTAAACAACGCACCGCCTGATGAATTATTTGTTCCCGATATAGCATAGTTACCTGTGAATGAACCTGTTATATTAAGATTTTGTTCTGCAGAAGTATCATTATATACAGCACCGCCGGCTGCCAAACCGTCAGAAGAGGTTACAACATAGTTGCTTGAGAAAGAAGCTGTTATTCCGTTTGTAATAACACCGTTATTATATAACGCACCACCTTGGGCATAAGCAGAGGATGTATTGACGGCATTACTTGAGAATGAACCCTTTATGGATGCAATGGTTGCACCGTTTGTATTATAAAGTGCACCACCGGCTGCAGTATTATTTGATGATGTAGACGATGACGATACACGGTTTGAAGTAAAGATTTCATTCATATCACCTATCGTTCCGCCGTTATACAATGCACCTGCATAAGCGTTAGAAGACGATGTTGCACTGTTACTTAACATTGAGCCCGACAATTCTAAGATTTCACCGCTTGAATGAATTGCACCGCCTGCTATATCAGATACACTTGAATTTACGCTGTTACTCTGAAATATAGTATTTGTTATGTTTATTCTGCCTAATGAAGTAGTCGGTCTGTTGTTTACGTCACCATCTATTTTGGCGCCAATAACAGCACCGTTAGAAGATGATACAGCATTTATTATTCTGACGCCATTTATTGTTAAGCCGGTCTGACCGTCTTTTGAGACAGGAACATGGAATCCCGAATAATTACCGCCATAGTTAATAACAGGATAATCACGGGTTGCTAAGTTATTAAAAATATCATTTGTTTCACCATCAGCGAACTTATACAGAACACTCATATCCGTTCCGTTCCAAGTTGTACCTGTGTTTCTTCCGACAATATAACCGGCATTTTTAGGAATATAGAATATTCTGTTATCTTCAAAATAATCTTTTCTGTTTAATTCTGACAACAAATCCGTATCTTGATATACAACTCTGATGCTGTCATGGTAAGAATCTGTCGTCCAAAGCTTCCAAACATAAGTGTTTGAATATCCAAAATTGTAATCCGCTACGGCAGGAAGAACGGTTTTATATTGATTAACATTATTTCTATCCCACAAATTGAAGTACGGATCCAACTCTAGATATACGGGAGCAGTTTCTCTTGTTAAACCACCGTCAGCGGAGTTTAATATTTTAAATATAGTCTCTTGAGCAGGTAAATCTTTTTGTCTGTCATATGTCAGATATAATATCCCTGTCGAACCGCTACCAACAGTAATTTGGTCATATTTTGAGACGTCATTAGTGTCAAAATCAATATAGGTATTCAATCTCTGTCTGTCACATTCTGTGTTATAGTTTCCTGTATTTACGGTTAGTTTCATAAACTGATAACCGTCAGGATATTTTGCATCCGATGAAGAGTAAATTGTTGCGCCATAATCATCAGTTGTACGCAGAGAACCGCCTTTGAATGTAATCGGAACATCATCAAACGTATTAGGGGAAACCCAAACATTTGCACTATTAACCGTTGCAGTTGCAGGTCCGAGATTTTCATTTAACAAATATATGTTGCCATAATTAAGAACCAGATTATAATTTGATGAGGCATCAAAATCATCTTTAATCCTGAAACCGTATCTTTCACCCGAACGAATATCTCTGTTGCTGTCAGCTTGTATTGTAAAGGTTAAATTATTCCCGTCAAGATAAATAAAGTTAGAGACTTTGCCTCCGTTACCCGTTTGAGTATAGTTACCTTGAATATAGCCGTGACCTTGTAATGTAACATTACCTTTTGAATATATTGCACCACCAAGAGCACTGGTTGAGCCGATTGCATAGTTCCCGTTAAACGGAACCCCGCCGTAACTTTCCGAATCATTATAGATAGTAAGAGCACCTTTAGAATATATAGCCCCGCCTCTTGCAACTCCGGATGTGTTAACAGCTTTATTTCCGCTAAAGGATGATTGTGAAATCCTTACATTATTTGTTGTGTTTAAATAAACGGCACCACCCTCACTAGCCAGGTTATTGTTAAACGCAATCCAATCAAATGTAGCGGATGAGGCATTGTTGATATAAGCGGCACCACCATATCCCTCAGCTACGGAATCTCTAATAACACCGTCTAAGAAATACAAAGTTGATGCCGAGGTAATATCAAATACTGCACCATTACCGTCACTTGTGTCTGATTTCGATTTATATGCATTTATATAATCGACGTATCGAGTATCAATATTTGAGCCTCTTTTTGACATTTCGAAACCATAGTAATTCTTGTTATAATCGACTTTAGGATCAGCATAAGTAGGCCCGTTAATATGGAATTTTTTCTTATCACTGGTTACACCGGTGTTTTCAGTTACTTTATATACATTTGAAGTATCATCAAATATGAAATATTTTTCATCATTTAAACTGTCATATTGATTTATAACAGCCAAGATGTCTCTCGGTCTTAAACTGTCTACAGTTACGGATATACTGTCATTTGTTGTTTTTGTTGTTGCTAATCCAACGGAATAAACGGTATCCGCATATTTTTCGTTCCAATAAACAACAGTGTTCGGGAGTTGAGATGTGTATTTTTTACCGTTTATGGCGGAATCAAGAGCCAATTGTAAATTCGAATTTCCGTCAGCATTAGAAAGTATTTGGAAAGTTTTAGTTTGACCTGAGACGGCAGAAGAGTCAATAAAGTTTAAAGTTTTTATATAAACAGTACCTGATGAAGATGAATCAGGAGTGACTAATTTATCTGCGACAGAGTTTGAGAAATCAATATCAAATACATAATTCGCATTTGCGCTTGACGTAAGTTTATTAATCGTATAGTTGCTTGCAGAACCGTCAGTTGTTGCGATTCTACCGCTTTGTGTATTTAAGGTATCATTTGTATCAGCGAATGTGTTATTGGCGATGGATAAATTAACGGTATTTACGGTTGTATCAGCATTTTTAATAAGAGCATTATTACTCATAAATCTGACACTTGCGGTATTATTACCTTTAATGTTGATATTATACCCTTGAGCACCGTCAATAGTATCATATATTTTTACCATTGCCGCATTCAGAGCATTAAACGTAAGAGTTGAATCAGGATTTGCCATATATATAGCCTGATTAGAGCGTACCCCGTTTACCGTAATATAATTGCCCTGAATATTCGCAACAGTTGTTCCTGACGGTTGAAGTGTAATATCAGAAGTTGAATAAATTGCGCCTCCCTTTGCATCAGCCGAACCATAGGCATAGTTATTTGTGAAGGATGCATTTATAAATGTAAGAGGAGTTGTTGTATAAATAGCACCACCATATGCATTTTTACCTCTTGCATAGTTGTTAGCGAAGTTTGCAACTTCAATCCTGTTAATTTCAGGATCGTCATCGTCATACTGAAATTCTATCCCGTTAATATTACCCGAGTTGTAAATAGCACCACCGGCTGCCGTCCCGTTATCCGCACGAACATAGTTACTGTTAGATGAATTTACATACCACCTTGAGTTATTAATCAATATATATTTTTCAATTATTCCTGCATTATATAAACCGCCACCGAGAGCATCACCATTTGTTGCAATTGCATGGTTACTTTGTGCGAGCATATTTTGTATAACCCCGCCAACGCCATTATAGACGCCACCGCCATAGGCGTTTACAACACCTGTTACGGAGTTATTATTTATGTATAAACGAGATGTATCACCCGAATCCAAGCCGATCTTACCTGTATTATAAATACCACCGCCCATTGCCGAGCCTGATTTATCATTAACATTATTGCTTTCAATGTAAATACCGTAATAACCGTTATTTGTTCTGCGAGAAGAGCCTGTACCTGTGATATCAGGGGTAATGGTGCCTGTATTATAAATACCGCCGCCCATTGATATTCCGTCAGCACCTGAATTACCATAGGCATTGTTCCATCTGACATCAACATACATATTGTTAATAGTACCCGTATTGTACAAACCTGCACCGATTGCGGAAGAATTAGTTCCATTAGTAGCTGTCGCGGTATTAGACCTTATATACCATAAGAAGTCAATGGTTCCCGTGTTATATACACCACCGCCTGCAGCTACCGAATTATTTGCGGTAGTAGTTACAGAGTTGTTGTTTATGTTGTATCTGCCATACCAAATATGCGGTTCTTTAGAGCTTAAAATACTTCCTGAATTATAAATTGCACCGCCTAATGCACTGCCCGTTGAAGAAGAGGCAGTATTATAATAGAAGTTAACGCCTGAATCCTGAGCACCCCATGAGGCATTAAAAGTTCCGCTATTGTACAAAGCCCCACCCATAGCATCAGTACTTTCAGCAGTTGCATTAACAGCATTGCTCAAGAATTTACTCATTGCATAATAACCTGTAGCAGAAGAGTTGGTTATAGTGCCTTCATTATAAACGGCACCACCTTTTGTACCCGCTGTATTTGACTCAAAAGTCCGCATATTATATGAGGTGTTTGTCGTATTTGAAAAATAGAAAGCTCCGCCCTCTTCAGTTGCAGAGTTACCTTTGATTGATATAGCATTATTAGAATAATAATTTGTATCTATAACATTAGTAACTACATTGTTAGCAGTAGCGGTTGAGACAGCCTGCGAAGAAATGCTTGCTGAGGTATTATCTGACAGATATGCAACACCACCCTTTTTCGCAGAGTTACCTTCCATATGTCCGCCCCAAATACTCAAAGAAGTATTTTCAGTCAAATACAAAGCTCCGCCTAACTCTGCTGCTGTATTTGAATTTAGTGTATCAACATCCAAATTTAAGCTCAATTTATTTGCACCTGACGTATCTGTATTATTCAAGTATATTGCACCGCCACTGCCGGTTTTTGCGGTATTGGAATTAAAACTCGTTCCATAAGCATATACATTCGCTTCTGAATATATTGCACCGCCTGAACCTTCAGAATAGTTGGAAGTAACAGAATCACTTGAAAAACTAACAGGAGCAGAAGCAACTGCATAAATCGCCCCGCCTAAAGCACCATCGCCTAGAGCATAGTTCCCGCTAAATGAGACTCCGGCACTTCCTGCATGTTGAACAGTTTCGCTTGAATAATCGAGTTTGTAATTTGAATATATAGCACCACCCTGATTAGCATAGTTACCGCTAAAGGTTTGTGAAGAATAACTGCCCGGAGTATATGTTCCAAGGATATATAACGCACCGCCTTTATCGGCAATAGATGTTATATTCCCGTCAGAATCTTTTATTACACCGTTTCCTGTGTACGTAACATTAGCATCTTCAAGTCTCTCGTAATCATCATTATATCTGCTATGAATATTGTATGCGGCATTTTCATCAACATAGACAGCACCCCCAAGTTTAGCGTAGTTTGAATTAAATGAAACCCCGTTACTTGTTACATCAAGTAATTTTCCGATATATAAGGCGCCACCTTGTTCCGTGGCTGTATTATTGCTAAAACTTGTTCTTCCTGTATCCAAATTTAAAGTATCGGCATATATAGCACCACCTATTGTGCCTGATGTATTTTGACTGAATGTGCCTGCCGATACAGTTGCGGAACTACCTTTATCAGCATATATAGCACCGCCTTCTCCCGTCGCAGAGTTACTTGTAAACGAGACATTATTTAAACCGAGAGAATTTGTACTGTAAATTGCACCACCTTTATTCCCTGCGGTATTACCAGTAAAGCCTCCGGATGATAAAGAAAGAGAACCTGCACTGTAAATAGCCCCGCCTGATTGTGTTGCAGTATTTGTATTGAATACAGCATTGTAACCTGTCACGCCTGCGGTACTGTATATTGCACCGCCTGAATTTGCAGTGTTATTCGCTAATCTGACATAGTTCATTGTTAAAGAGCCACCTGTAGAATAGACCAAAGCCCCGTTATTCAAATTTGCATCCGCAGCTGTACTTCTGCCTGCTGTTGTTGCATTCTGTATCCATACTCTTTCCAAGGATAAACTTGTTCCGTTTTGTAATATAAACCCTGAGTACTGATTCATATAATCTATTAACGGATAAAGAGAATTTTGCATTGTCCCAATTACTCTGTGAGTTGTATTTGGAACTGTATATCCGGTATCTCTTTGAACTCTATATGTATTATTTACGCCCGGAAGTCTGAATGTTTTAGCATCATTTGTTTTAAATATATTCCAATCGTGGAGCAAATCGACACCTTCCTGATAACTCAAGTTAATTGAATCACGATATGTATTGGTTGTTGCTATTCTGTAAACATAACCGTTAGTAGCCTTTCCGACATAATAATCATAAGTTACATCAGGTAAAACAACAGCGATATTTCCGTTCAAGTCTTTACCCGCAACTAAGTATATAGAATTATTACCACCGGTTATAACCTTATAGATATTGTCTTCAATATTTTTAGAAGAACCTATCATTTTGATTGAATTAATAACAAATACGCCCGAAGATTGTGAAGAGTCAACATTAAAGGTATCAATGGTTTTATTATCTTGATTTAAGTCTAATTGGAATACAAAATTGTTATCCTTTTGCGCATTTGCCGTAGGTTGATATGCAGCGATATTATAAGCTGTAATTGCATTATCCTGCAAGTTTGCGATACCACTGTTAGGTTTAAACACAGAGGTTGTATTTACGGTATTGGTTTTTCCGTTTTTAAAAGTATCTTTCCCGAAAGTAAACTCAACATTGTTTAGCGAAACAATAGCATTATCTGTTTCTCCCATCAAATAAACTCTGCCCGGAGTACTGTCTGTCCCTCTAAAGTTTACATTATACGTATATGCACCGCCGATACCGTCTTGAATATTGTACCCGCCATTTTCAGACATATTAAAGTTTAAGGTTCGGTTAGTTCCGTTAACATATATGGCTTGATAATTCTTTGAATCAGCATTTGTTGATGATGCAACATAGTTACCTATAAATTCTATAGTTTTGTTACGAGCATTAAACAGTAAATCTGAAATAGTATATATTGCACCACCCAACGCAGAACCGGAACTTATTGCATAGTTCCCGATAAAAGAAGATGATATCGTAAGCACTTGATTATTTGAACCGGTTGGCTGCACAGATAACGCACCGCCTCGAGCCAATGTTGCACCTTGAACATAGTTTCCTTCAAAAGTTCCTGAAACGGAAGATAAACTGCCTAATATCGATAAAGCACCACCTGTTGCAGCTCTATTTGTACTTATAGCATAGTTATTTTTAAAGTCAGATGAAATCTCGGAAACAGAACCTAAGTTTTGGATTGCACCACCCATTGCATCACCGTATGACTGAGCATAGTTATTTTCGAAATATGTCGAGATTGCGGACATTGTCGCACCTGTTGCATTATAGATTGCGCCACCCTGAGATGTAGCTGATATACTCGAAGATATTGCATAGTTCCCGATAAAGTAATATTTTGAATCATCAGTCGATGCAACAGATGATATTATTTTTGAGTTATAAATTGCACCGCCATATGCATTACCTGATTGAGCAACAGCCTTGTTCTGTGTAAACATTGAATTATTTATATTGAAAGTATTCGCATTTTCGCTATATAAAGCACCACCCATAGCGTTTCCGCCGGAACCGGATGCACTTGCAAAGTTTGAAGTAAAGTTACTCGTTAATGAGCTCAAATTGCTTGCCAAATATAATGCACCACCTGATGCCGAACCGTTTGAGTTTACTGCTCTGTTTGAAGTAAAGTCAGATTTTATGGAACTTAATGTTCCTGATGTGTAAACAGCACCGCCCTGCGCTACTATGTTGTCACCATCAGGAGTATTTCCGGATGTACTTATAATGTTTGAATCAAAGTTTGCCTGCAGTGCACCGCTTATTGTTCCTGCATTATAGATTGCACCACCGAACACGGATTGAGCGACACTGTCAACCCTGTTAGAACTAAATGTTGCATTCTTTAGAGATTTTACACTCCCTAATGCTCCTATTGAAAGAACACCGCCTCTAACTGTTCCGTTTCCGAGAGTACTAACAGTGTTTCCTGAATATGTGCCCGATATTGAATTTATTGTACTGCTGTTATATAAAACACCGCCATATACGGTATAAACAGCTTTAGAATCTTCACCTAAAGAGTTTAGTGTAACTTTGTTATTTGTAAAATCAGATGTTAAATCTGCAAATGTCGCAGCATTATAAAATATACCGCCGGTTATGTCTGAAGATGGCGTCGTTGTTAAAGCATTGCTTTCAAAATTAACTTTATCAAGGACTAAATTCCCTCTGTTTTGGAATACGGCACCAAACGTGTCAGAATTTGCATTCTTAAAAGTTACGTTTGAAATATTAACTTTTGCATTTTGATCTAAAATAAACCCTGAATATTTATTATCATAATCAACAACAGCTCCGTTTTCAGGTTCCCCTATTAAATAGAAAGTTTTGTAGTTACCTTCGGTATCGGTATAAACAGCGGTTTTACCCGTTGAAGAAATAGCCTTATAAACTCCGTCATTAGAAGAGGTAATATACATATACCTGTCTACGAGTACACTGTCTTTAAGGTCAGGGACAGCACTCTGCTGCGGAGTAAACGTATTTATAGTACTCAAAATATCATCATTTAAAACTCTTCCGAATACCAAGGAATGCCCGTCATCAGAAACTTTAACACCGGTACTGCCAAGAAAATCATCAGATGTTATTTTAAATACCCCGTCTTGGAAGTATGAGTTATACAAATTCATACCGTTTACTAAATTAGCGGCAAGGTCAGGATCTAATTCTATTGAAACATTAGGGCTGTAAGTATTGATAATATTATAAACAATTTCATTATCTGTTATATCGGAAGCCTTTACTCCGATAATATCTTTGATTATAAATTTTAATCCGTTAGAGCCTGTGACATGAATTACATCAGATTTACGGTTTGACTCATCGGTTGAATATAACAAATCTAATATCAAATTGGCAGGACTCGATGTATTATCAGACAATGAATTAAAGTCATATGTCGTATAAACAGAATCTAACGAGGAGTCATAATTCTTTTCGGACAAGTTTAAAGTAACGCCGGTTCCTATTGTTACATTAGCGTTGTTTAATTGGTTAAATAAATTGAGAGTTCCGCCTCCTGTATTAGATATAATATCTAAAGAATATTTCTGGTCTGTACCGTTAACAGGATCAAACAATGTCCATGATCCGCCGTTATCTACTTCAAATGTTAATTTCGGAGTTCTGTTTTGTTTATCAGGACTCATATAAATAGCATTATAAGATTTGGTGCCGTTATTCATAACATAGTTGCCGGACATAATATAATTTGCGTTATCGGCAAGCATTCTTAAATCTGCGGTTGAATAGATTGCACCGCCGGTATTAAGAGCAATAGAATCTATATAGTTACCGATAAACGACGCAGAAATATAACCAATCGAGCCTGTGTTATATATTGCACCACCGTAGCCGTTACCCGCATTTGAACCGCTATAGTTGTTTCTAAATTCAGCATTTGAAATATAATTGATAGTACCTGTGTTATAAATAGCACCGCCTGATGTAGATTCACTCAAGGAATAAGCTCTGTTTGAATCAAATACGGAATCAGTAATCACCAAATTGCCGGTGTTATAAATTACGGCACCATGAGTTGCAACGTTACCCGTAAATGCGGAGTTTGTTATATTTGTAGTACCCGCATTGTTAACAACCCCACCGTTAGTTGCAGATAAAGCGTTTTTAACAGTAACGGTAGATATATTTAAGTTTGAAGATATCGGAGCGACAAAACCTGAATATTTATTTCCGTAGTCAATGATTGATTTATCCATACTTGTGCCGACAACATTCATAGAACCGGAAGTCGATGTTGTCCCTGTGTTTGCGGAAACGGTATATGTAGCCTCACTCATATTAAAATATCTGTCAGCAACAGGCTCAGAACCTGACGGAGTATAGGTGTTAATTGCTCTCAATAAATCATCTGCCGCTGCAGATAAGATTACGGTATTGCCCGCATCATTTATGCTTAATCCGTATTTTCCGACAAAATCATAACTGCTGTCACTACTATATGTTACATTATAACGAGTATTTGCACTGTCATAATAATCAGCAATTGAAACAGTAACGGTTTTATCCGTAGGAAGTTTTAATTTAACCGAACTTCCCGTATTATCAAGGATTTGCTTTTCTACCGGATTTTTTGCTAAATCGATTATATTTGTAACTACAGATAAATCAAAATCAGAAAGCGATGTAAGAGTAATAGTTCCTGTTGAGCCTGCATTTACAGTAAATGTATCAGCATTAAAGGCTCCGTTTTTATACTCAAAATCAGTCAAATATTTGACGTTTTCTGAAGAGGTCAAAGTACCTAAGTTATAATTGATGTTTAAACCGTCTTTGGAAGATATTGTACCTGTTTGTGCGTTTAAAGACGACGTTTCAAAATTAGCTCTGTCAGCACCGTTTCTGCCAAGGACAAGTGTGGCATTATTCAAAGTTACATTTGCATTATTTACGGCATTGTATAATTTTACGGAGCCTGAACCGTCTCCCGTTATAGCGACATTATACCCATCTGAACTGCCCGAAATCTTATCATAGAAGTTTATGGATGCGGAATTTGTAGGAACGAGATTTAAGGTTGAACCATTATCCATATAAACAGCAACATAATCAGCGTTTGAGGTTGAACCTGTATAATTGTTTCCGAAGGTAGAATTTTTACTGCTGTTATCGGAGGATATTGATACCGTTCCAGCTCCATAGATAGCTCCGCCATTTGTGGTTGCGGAGTTGTTGTTGAATGACGTATTTTTGAGAACTAAATTTCCTACGGAATATATAGCTCCGCCTTCCGAGCCTTTGTTTGAAGTAAATGTTGAATCAGAAATATTCAAGGTTCCGTTATTATAAATCACTCCGCCAAGAGCCGCAGAGTTAGAATTAAATATTACATCGGATATATTAACAACCCCTGAATTTCTAATGACACTGCCGTTTCCTGTAGTTTTTGCATTTTGGATAGTCAAATCGGACAAGTTTAGAGAAGCTGTTTCGGGAACAACAAAGCCTGAATAAGAACTTCCGTAATTTATAATAGAGCTTGAAGAGTTTGTTCCGACTACATTCATTTTACCGACAGAAGAAGTTTTACCGGTATTAGCAGTAACGGCGTAGGTATTTGCGCCTAAAGTAAAATATCTGTCAGCCGTGTTGTTCGGAGAATACGTGTTTAATTCCATCAAGGTATCTGACAAATCGGCAAAGATAACAACAGCATTACCTGCATCATTAATTCTCAATCCGTATGTACCGAGAAAGTCATAGTCACTTGAACCGTTATATTTTACGGTATAACGAGAGCCTGTGTAATAATTTTCAGGGGTTACGGATGCCGTTTTATCAGACGGCAATTGTAATTTGACCGTGCTGCCCGTATTGTTGAGAATTTGAGTTTCTATAGGATTGTTTACCAATTTTTTTACATCTGAAGACAGCGTTGAGACATTAAAATCATTTAATGATGTAAGTTTGATAATACCTGTAGAGCCCGAGTTTACGGTAAATGTATCGGAGGTAACAGCACCGTTTGAATATGCAAAATCAAAGAGATAATCGACAGCTTCAGCCGAATTAAGAACGCCAAGATTATAATTTGAATTTACACCGTCTTTTACGGATATTGAGCCTGTTTGAGCAGTCAGAGAGGAAGAATCAAAACTGCCTTTATCCGAACCGTTAATTCCAAGAACAACATTTGCATTATTTAGAGTAATATCAGCATTTTTGACAGCATTATAGAACTTTACGGAACTGTTGCTGTCACCTGATATAGAGAGGTTGTATTTATCGGCATCACCCGAAATTTTATCATAGAAGATTATGGACGCACCGTTTGTCGGAGTCATTTTCAATGTTGAACTCTTTTCCATATAAACGGCTGTATAATCAGGGTTATCCGATGTCCCGACATAATTGCCTCTGAAAGTGGAATTGACACTGCTGTCGTCAGATGCAATTTCCACTGTTCCTGCACCGTAGATTGCACCACCCGCGGTAGTTGCCACGTTATTTGTAAAAGTTGAATTTTTGAGAACTATATCACTTATAGAGTATATCGCACCACCCTGTGCGGCTGAGTTAGAAGAAAATGTTGTGTTTGATATTTCAGTTTTTCCGCCCGTATAAATTGCTCCGCCTTTTTGAGCGGATTTATTTGAAGAGAAGGTGGCATTACTTACATTAAGCGTCCCTGTAGAATATATCGCGCCACCGTCTGCAGTTGCATTCATTGCTGAGTATGTACCGCCTGAAATTGTTGCATTTCCGACAGAATTAATCAATGCCCCGTAATCACGAGAGAAATTTTGCCAAGTTGAACTTCCCGTATTGGCTAAAGACAGCGTTTGACCGTCCCCGACAGTAAAGCCGTAACCCGAAAGCGCTGATGAGACATATGCGTTAATAACAGATGAGGATGCGTTTATTGTTAAAGAATCGACAGAAAGAGAACCTAAATTGTAATTATCCTCAGTTGCATTTAAGTTTTTGGAAGATATGTTTATCGTTGTATCATCGGGGTTTTGAAGAGCATTAACAAGTTCGCCGTAAGTCGAAACATTTACGGTCGCAGCAAACGCAGTACTTGTACCAAATACAAGCATAGCAAGCGTGTATATAAAATTTTTCGCTATCTTCCTCATATGCATACTCAGCACACCCCACAAGGGAGTGAACTTAAAAAATGGATATTTATACTCTTGTAATAGTTCTCAACAATAAACTGTCTACTATTATTATAATGTATTTCGGATTTAAAAACCATAGCGAATACCTCGCCAATCTTAAACTATTTTAAGAATAAGACTATTAGCGGATTACAGGTGTATTATCCATGCCTATCAAACTTAACAAAACTAAACATATTTAACATCTCTTAATAGATATCAAAAAACAATACCAAAGGGTATTTCAGGGGCATTTTTATGCATTAAAATTACTCAATAAATTTACCGTCAAATAAATTACGAACAGAAGTTGCGAAATCAGATTTCATATGTTCTTCATTTTCGGTATTTTTCTTTGCCTCATTGTGTTCCGAGACAGTTTCCTTTTCTTCGTCGGAAACTTCCTCTATCTTTTGCATAACTTCATGAGGAGGGGTTATTTTTTTTTTAGGTTGCTCTTCTTTCGGAGGAACAATTTTTGCATCCGCAGCCGTTCTTGCCCTGATAACCAAATTGAAATCATCTTTTCCCAAAATCTGAGAAAATGCGGACATAAGCTTACTTCTGCGAACAGGTTCGTTAAATCTGTTTGCAAAAATCTGATTTTTTACGGCTAACACAATTTCATTACCGTTATACTCAACGACGCCAGCCATTCCTTTTAGTGCAGCTCGCTTAGGAGCATCGTTGCCGACAAGAACATTTATAGCATCAAGCCAAAGTTTAGAAAGATTATCTCCGCCTTGTGATATTTGCTGTTGCGGAGGTTGAGGCTGTTGTGTTTCATTATGTACGGATTGAGTCGGAGCCTCTGCGACTTTTGCAGGTTCGGCAGAAACTTCTTTATGTTCAACAACAGGTTCAACATGATTTTCTTGAACTGTTTTTGGTTGTTCATGTTTTTCTTGTACGTGTTCGTGGACGTGCGGAACAGGCTGTGCATGATGAACAGGAGCTTGAACAGTCGGTCTTGCAGGTTGAACTTGTCCGCCCTCTAATCTTAAAAGTCTGTTTTCCAAATCTTCCAATTTCGTATTGTCGGCGAGATTAGCCAAATCGATAAGTGCGACTTCAAGCCATAACTGTTGATTTGTTGTCTGTTTCATTTCTTTTATGTAATCGGAAACCTTGTTTATCAAAAATACAATTTGATGTTTTTCTACTTGTTCAACAGTTTTTATCAAAGATTCAACCTGTTCTTTTGATAAATTTGTTAATTCAAGAGCGGATTTTTTATCGCAGGTTTTCACGATTAACATATTTTTGAAATGTAATAACAAGTTCGTCAAAATCTGTATCGGTTCATTCCCGTCATTGTATATCTTTTCCAATTCCGATATAGCGGACGCACCATCTGATTTAATAATAAAATCGCTTAATTTACTTAAAGAATCAAAAGATAATCTGCCGAGAAGGTTGTTGATATCTTCTTCGGTAATTTCTTCCTGCCCTCCCATACTGCTGACTTGATCAAGGAGTGACAAACTGTCACGCATTCCGCCTGCGGAACTTTTCGCAATAACAGCAAGAGCGCCGTCCGTAATTTTCAGACCTTCTTTATCGGATATTTTTCTTAAATGCTCAATTATATCTTCCGTCGTAATTCTTTTGAAATCAAATCTTTGGCAACGGCTGATAATCGTAGGCAAGACCTTGTGTGCCTCGGTCGTAGCAAGAATAAATATAACGTTTTTCGGCGGTTCCTCCAAGGTTTTAAGTAAAGCGTTGAACGCCTGATCCGTTAACATATGGACTTCGTCTATGATATAGATTTTATATTTACCGTGAACAGGGGCATAATTAACTTTTTCAAGTATTTCTCTTGCGTCATCAACGGAACGGTTACTTGCAGCATCCATCTCGATAACGTCGATAGGAACGGTATTTGTAATGGAAATACAGCTTTCGCACTTTTCACAAGGTGTCACGGTAGGACCGTTTACACAGTTCAAAGATTTAGCCAAAATTCTGGCAGTAGAGGTTTTACCTGTTCCTCTCGGGCCTGTAAATAAATACGCATGAGCAATCTTATTGAGTTTTATTGCGTTTGACAAGGCTTTCTTAATATGCGCCTGTCCTACAATATCATCAAGCTTTTGCGGTCTGTATTTTCTATATAACGGTAAATATCCCTCATTCATGATAAAATTATTATAACATAAAGGAAAAATCTATGGATATAACAGAGCCAAAACATTTAACAAAAGGCGATACTATTGGAATTATAGCACCTGCAGGAAGTGTACTTGATAAAAATGCTATTTTAAGAGCAGGGAGTTTTTTTGAAAACAGAGGTTATAAAGTTTTATACTCCCCTCATTTGTTTAATCAAAACAAATATATGTCCGACACTGATGATAACAGACTTTCTGACCTGCTTTGGGCTTTTTCAAATAACGATATAAATGCAATCGTCTGTGCTAGGGGCGGTTACGGAACATTAAGACTGATAGATAAGATAGATTATAACTTAATTAAGAATAATCCTAAAATCTTTTGTGGCTACTCTGATATAACTATTTTATCCGCAATGTTCCTAAAAGAAGCAGGACTTATCACCTATTCGGCTCCAATGTGCAGAAGTGATTTCGGAGCGGAAGAAAAATCAAAGTTTACTATAGATAATTTCTTTAAAGCAGTTGAGGGAAACAGTTTAAAATTCAAAGCAGAAAAAATTTATAAAAAAGGGAACAGTAAGGGTATAACCTTCGGGGGAAACCTTGCATCAATTCAATCTTTATGCGGAATTGATTTTATCCCTGATGAAGATTTTATCTTCTTTACGGAGGATTTAAACGAACCTGTCTATAAAATAGATAAAATGTTCACGCAATTATTACATATTGATAAATTCAGAAATAATGTAAAAGGTATAATTCTCGGAGACTTCTTAGACAGCGGATATCCTGACCAGTTGGAGGAGCTGTTCTCTGAAGTATCTAAAAAATTGAACGTTCCGACACTCGGCGGGTTTAAAATAACCCATGCAAAGGACAAAATAACAGTTCCTTACGGCAAACGCGCCAAGATTGATGGAGAATATTTTATAATTGGTTAATTATTAAATTAATCAATCATTTCACCCTTTAAATACCAAGTCATAGCTCCGACAATTTTGACATTTACAAATTCACCCGTCAAATCACGTTCACAAGGTATATGAACCATTTTGTTGTTGCGAGTTCTGCCCGATATTACGTTTGTGCCGTTATGATTTTCAAATTTTTCGACCAAAACTTCCATTTCTCGCCCGATATATTTTTTATTGGACATAACACAACATTCTCTGTTAGTCTCATTTAGACGTGCAAGACGCTCTGTTTTAACATCATCAGGGATAAATTTATCTTTCCATTTTGCTGCAACAGTTCTTTCACGAGGAGAATAAGCAGCCGTATTAGAATAATCCAGTTCCAATTTTTTCATCTCATCTAAAGTATGTTGGAATTGTTCCTCAGTTTCTCCCGGAAAACCTGCAATAAAGTCACTCGTGATTGTAACGTCCTTAACACGGGAACGAATATGATTACATATCTTTGTATAAGCAGCTACATCATACCTTCTGTTCATTTTCTTTAAAACTTCGTCATCTCCTGATTGCATAGGAATATGGAAGTATTCGCAAACCTTGTCACACTCAAGCACGGTATCAATCAACTCGTCCGTAATATCCGTCGGGTAAGAGGTTACAAAACGAACTCTGAACTTGCCGTAATCTTCAAGTGCATTTATAGCTTTGAGCAATCCTGACAAGTTAACATCTTCACCGTTTCCACCTTTTCCGTGATAGCTGTCTACATTTTGTCCCAAAAGTGTAACTTCTTTGAAACCTTCTTTCAGAGCGTTTTTAACTTCCGTCATAATATTTTTAAAGTCTCTTGAACGCTCTCTGCCTCTTGTATAAGGAACAATACAATATGAACAGAAATTGTTGCATCCTTCCATAATCGGAATCCATGCATTTATACTTTTTACTCGCTCTATTTTATAATCTTTTTCGGTATAAGGTTTTTCATCGCATGAACAAACTCTTTCGCCATTCTCTACTCTTTTTACGATTTCGGGAAGTTCATATAATCTTTGAGTTCCGATTACAAAATCGACATAAGGAGCACGCTTAAACAAGTTTTCTTTAACCTGTTGAGCAACGCAGCCTGAAAAGCCTATTTTTATATTTGGTCTGTTTTTCTTCCATTTTCCCCAAACGCCGATTTGGCTGTAAGCTTTATCCTCAGACAGTTGTCTGATAGAGCAGGTATTTATTATAAGCAAATCCGCTTTTCTCGGCTCCGTTGTCTTTTCATATCCCATATATCCGAGCATCCCGAACATACGTTCCGCATCCGATTTATTCATCTGACAACCTAATGTTTCTATATAAACTTTTTTATCCATTCTTCCCTCACTTCTAAAACTATGCCCGATGGGAGTCGAACCCATGACCTTAAGCTTCGGAGACTTACGCTCTATCCGACTGAGCTACGGGCACACTCTTTTGTAATATATCTATTATATTTGATAAATAAGTAAAGTAAATTTGTTTTTTAATTAAGATAATTTGTATGATAAAAATATATAGGTAAAATCATTAACCGTTCTTAGCACAGGGAAACAGTTACTACTACTTAATTTGAATAAAAAGTTGCATATTATTTTTAGTTTATAGTAAAATACTCTAATAAGGATATGTAATAACCGGCGGAATAGATTGGAAAAATTTTACAGTCAACACTACAACCTGTTTTGCAAATATAGGAGGGAGCTATGTCAGAAGAAAATACAGCTCAGGAAATAGTATGGAAACCTAAAAAGAATCCGTGGATTATATCCATACCATTGATGATTTCAATGCTTATGTTCGTTCTTGATGAAACGATTTCTAACGTAGCATTGCCTTATATGGCAGGTACTTTCTCTTGCAGTCATAACGAATCCACTTGGATTTTGACATTCTATATGATTGCGAGCGGTTTGATTATTCCTTGCGTTGACTATATGTGTAAGAAATTCGGCAGAAACAATTACTTTTTGTTTAGTGTTGTTTTATTTACGGTTGCATCCTGCATGTGCGGTTTATCACGAAGCCTGCCTGAAATGATTTTATCAAGATTTTTACAGGGGCTTGGCGGTGGTGCCTTATTACCGCTTGCTCAGTCCATCATGCTTGAGTGTTTCTCAAAAGAAGAAAGAGGTCGAGCAATGGCATTGTTCGGATTTGGTGTAATCATAGGACCTATCGTCGGACCTGCGCTCGGCGGTTGGATTACGGAAAATCTTTCTTGGCCGTATATTTATATGATTAACCTGCCTATCGGTATACTCGCATTTATAACATCAAAAATGCTTCTGGAAGAATCCCCTTACGGAGCAAAAGAGGCAGGAGTAAGATTGGACAAATTGGGAGTTATTTTCCTTACAGGTTGGATTGTTACATTACAGATTGTATTGGATAAAGGTAACGATGCAGACTGGTTTGGTTCAACTTGGGTATGCTGGTTATCAGCAATATCGGTTATTTCTTGTATTTTATTCTTCTATACACAGTTAAGGGATAAAGATAAAGCTTTGGTAAACCTGGAAGTAGGGAAAGATAAGAACTTCTTCTTCGGTACCGTTATACAAATCATATTGATGGGTGTACTTTTAGGATCTGCAGCCATTCTGCCGTCTATGTTACAGTCATTATTCGGATATACATCATTCTTGAGCGGTATATCAATGCTCCCGCGTGGTGCCGGTTCATTCACAGGTATTATTATATCTGCCTTAATAGGGGATAAGGTCAGCGAACGTTTGCAGGTACTTGTAGGACTAGCTCTAATCGGATGCGGCGGTCTTGCATTCGGGCAAATGAACTTACAGATTGCATTGATTGATATCGCATTCCCGAACTACCTGTTCGGACTTGGTATGACGTTAGCAATTGTACCGTTAATTAACTTATCAATGATTACATTGAAAAACTCTCAACTTACGAATGCATCAGCATTCCAGAACATGTTGAAAAACATCGGCGGTGCTATCGGGGCATCCCTCGTAACTACGATTATTTCAAGATTTTCACAAAAACACCAATATATGATGGTAGGATACCTCACAGGAACGAACCAAAACTTTGTAGACCGTGTAACGGCATATGCACAGAGTTTCTTACCGACAACGGTTGATCCTGCTACAGCTACTAATATGGCGCAAGGATTAATGTACCAACAATTACAATTACAGGCTACACTTTGGGCATATATTGATGCATTCCGAATATTTGCGGCTGCATGTTTTATGATTATGCCATTGCTGTTATTTATGAAATCAATACGTGAACTTGCAAAAGAAGGTTTAATCGTAGACGAATAAACAACACAGACTATCTGTTAAGGATTAAGTATCCCGTATTTAAGTATGTTGCAAAGAGTATCCATATAAAATACGGAATAAGAACAAGTCCTGCCTGTTTGGTCACATTGTAAAAATCTTTTATAGTCAAGAGAACAAATACATCAAGCAAAATGATGATATAAAGGGCGTATGCTATATTTTGCATTCCGAAAAACACGTATACCCAAAATGCATTTAGCAATAATTGGGTTATAAAATACAAATAACCGAAAAATTTGTTCTTAGAGGGTTTTGAGATATAAAGAACCAAAGAACAAAAAATTGTAAAATACAGAACACTCCAAACCGGAGCAAATATGCTATCAGGCGGTGACAATACGGGTTTGATTAAACTGTGATACCAAATTGAGTTAAACATACATGTATTGTACAAAACTCAATCGTTTTCGGTATTCGACAACAGACTAATTTGAACATCCTAAAAGTCAAACCCGATATTTACTGCCCTTTCTCAGGCAAACATCCGGAAGGTCTTTTTGATGTTATTATCAATTATCTTCTTGACCGAATCCATCGTCGTCGTGATAGCCTCCTGTTCTGTTTCAAGTTTTTCCATTACCAAGTCTATACGATCTTCTTTTGCTTGGATTTCTTTCTTTTCGCATTCATAATCTGCAAGAGCTGTACTTGCAGAGTCATTATCATATACTTCATAGATTTTTGTGATGTTTTGAGCCATCTTGGAAGTATAATTATAACCCGTATAATCAGCTCTGGATTGGCATTCGGTAACGAAATAATCGTTATTTTGTAATTTGTTGTTCAAATATGTTGTAGAAGTTGATTTTGAAGAAGATGTGTTGTTATCAACAGTCCAACCGTTTTCAGCAATTCTTTGGAATAATGCATCATAGTAATCCATAAGTTTTTTATTGGAACCTGAATATGCATCATCCATTTGGTCTTCTAAATCTTTGATTCTATCCGCAGCATCTTGTACTTTCTTTTCCAACTTGCGGCGATAGTCAGGATCTTCTTTTACATAAGTGTCAACTTTAATATCATATTCAGAAGCGCTTTTACTATTGTTAAGAATTACGGTATCTCTTGCATCATCTTCCAATGTAACAGGGTAACTTCCGGTAGAAGCAGTATCAGAAAGGGATATAACACCTGTAGAAGATATTGTACCATAATTTTTATATGCATTTAAAGCATCTGCACTTGTAAAATAATAAGTTCCGTTATCATTGTTTAATACGCCATATACATTGGCACTAGGATTAGCTTCATTGATGTACATCTGTTTAGAACCGCTGTTGTAATAAATACAGCTTTCATAATTGCCGCCTGCTTTAAGGTAATATTTTGTGCCGGGATAACTTGCTTTTTCAAGAGTTGTAAGTGCTACAAAATCACTCCCAACTTTCTTATATATATCTTCTCTGCTATCTCCTTTAAAAGCATCTTCTGCAGAATTAGTAGTCATTTCTTTTCTTTCAATCATTGTAACGTCGTCACCATCACTATTAGTTCCGGTTACAGATGATTCTAAATATATTTTACTGTCATAAGATGCTCTGTATTTTGAACCTGTTGTTTCCATAATAGCGTTTTCTTCCGTATATTCAGAAGTGACGCCATCGATTACTTCAGTAACAGTAGTTGTACCGCTTTTTCTAGGGCCATCTATATAAGCAGAATTTGCACTAGGATTAATTGTTGCTCCCGAGCCGTTATGATAAGCATTCAAAAAAGACATGAATGTATCAAAAACGATTTGAGTGTTGATACATACCGATGTGTAAGCTCTGCTGACCCAAAAAGTACCAACGTCAAAGTGTTTCATACCTATACCGACAGCATGATTATCTGCTTGACTTCTGGCATTTAAGGTAGCATGTTTACTTCCGTTACCACCGCATTTAGTTGAAGATTGGTCTTGTGAGCATAAAGCTACGGTAGCGTCTTTGGCTTTCTTAATAGCATCACCCCAGTCAGAAAAATCAACTATTGTATTTTGTTGAAGAAGGATAGCAAATTTATCAACCATGTTTTCAATAGAAGGTTTAATATCACCTTGAACGCAATGTTTATTATAGTCATTTACATGCAAGCCACCTTCTAATTTTGTACCATCTTTTAAGCTGGCTAGAATTTCAGCTTCATTCGCAGTTTTTGCATTTGCCTGATTATTAACGGTTGAAAATTTTACATGTGAGTTACTTATGATATTTTCAAGAATATCGTTTGTCGTATAAGTATAAGTCATACCATCCTTACTGATTTTTGTTTTAAATGTTGTGTCACTTAATGATGAAGCCCCGTTAAAAAGAGAGTCATAATTTGTACTTACAATATTCCAATTATCATTATAGATTTTATCTTGAGTTTCATTGGTCAAATCATTTACAACAGTACTTCTGTCTTTTCCGTAAATATATTTACCGTCA
The DNA here is from genome assembly GCA_002481545.1 of Cyanobacteria bacterium UBA7753. Classification (GTDB taxonomy): domain Bacteria; phylum Cyanobacteriota; class Vampirovibrionia; order Gastranaerophilales; family Gastranaerophilaceae; genus UBA2883. The sequence goes on from DLEF01000046.1 coordinate 28,877, forward strand.
GCATTGGTAGTAACAAGTCCTCTGAAATCAACGTGAGTCAAAGAACCGTAGTTGTTATTCGTTTGTTTAGTGAATGAAACGCCATTATCTCCATTAAAAGAAGTACCGTTATATACATCGGTATCATATGTATATTCTGTACGCTCATTAGATACATTCTTTTGAGGATCATTATATGATTTTTCTGTTTTTTGAGAGTCTTTAGCTACATTAGAATGAGCAATCTCATGAGAAGAAGCAAGATAATTGTCGTATGCTTCAAGGTTGCCTTGTGCAATATAATAATCACCCCAAGCTGAACCTACAGGGTAAATACCTGTGTCTTTTGCTTCTTTACTGCCGTATAAACCAATTAAACAATTTACCTGTTTATCATAATCATCTTGAGTAATTAAACCCATTTTTACATACAAATCATAACGTAAGTTTTCATTGAATGAGAAATCTTTATTATTAGGAACAGTGAAAGCATTGTCGATAGCCTGACCGCCGCCAACAACTTTACCCGCAGTATCAGTTTTAACATTACCTCCATTTTTATATATAACATTACCTTGAGAATCAACACCGCTGAATGATGAAATGTATGATGCCAATTTTTGGTAAGTCAAATGATCTTCGTTAGGAGTTAAGCCGTATTGTTCCAAGTTTAATTCATCATTGTTCAATACAACTTCACCTGTAGAAGCTTTTGTAACGATATAAGGCTTTTCAAAGCTCAAATCGTTAGGGCGCATTAACAAATCATAAGTCAATGTACTGTAATTAGAGCCTGAATCGTTAGACCATTTTAAAAGTTTTTCGTTCAAGGCTTGTGTATATCTCATTGCAACAGTATTCATGTCACGAGAAAGCGCCATCTTTCTGTTAGAAAGCTTAGCAAGCTGATTCGTAATCGAATGTTTACGACTTTGAAGAGATAAAAATCTTACTTGTGACGCTGACATTCCCATTTTCTGTACTGTTTCCTTTTCTTTTTTCCCATATGCAGACTGTTACATACAGTCTTACAATACAATTGACGGCATATTCTTAAAAATCTTTAGGATTAGAGGGATAAATTCATAAAAATTGTTACAAATCTTTACACAAAATAACTAAAAAATATCATGATTTTTTTAAAATTTTCATATTTCTTTAAATTTTTAAAT
>DLEF01000046.1:30057-41985 GCA_002481545.1 Cyanobacteria bacterium UBA7753
GAAAATTTCAATAAAACGACGAGCCGGTTTTGTCAAAAATTTCTCTTTTTTATAAAAAACGGATAAATCTCGTTTGTAATTAAAGTTTTTTATTCTTTTATAAGAAACTTTGTTATCTTTCGGGAGAAACTTTAGATACAATTCAGGAAGAAGAGAAACTCCGAGCCCGTTACGTATCATAGAATAAATTGTCTCTACGTTGTGGCATTCAATATTAAAATTTATATCAATATTATTCTTTTCATACAGGTGTCTTACGATTTCTCTTAAATAGATAAATTCGGAAAACATTATAAAATTACGGTCTTTGAATTGTTTTATATCGACTTCATCACCTTTAATATCGGCTCCCCACTGTTTCGGGTATGCAAGGAACAATTCTTCATCAAAGATATGGACGTTTTTATAATTACTCGAGTTTGGAATTTCCGCCCCGATAAACAAATCCAATTTATCGCTCTCAATCATTGTTTTAAGCAAGTATGTAGGATATTCTTCTATTGTTACGAGACAATTCGGAAATTCTTTATGTAATTTCTTTAATATTTTCGGAATAAAATAATCACACCTGTGCGAAGGCACCCCAACTATCAAATGAGATTTTGACTCGGTTGAAATATCGGATATTTGTATTCTTGTATCTTCGATATCTTTAAATATTCTCTGTGCTTGTTTTACAAATATTTCGCCCGCATAAGTAAGTTTAAGAGGTTTTCTCGTAAATAACTCGGTTTTCAATTCCTCCTCTAAGAGCTTTATACTTTTACTCAAAGAAGGCTGTGATATATACAGTTTCTTGGCTGCTTTTGTGAAACTTTTTTCTTCCGCAACTGTAAGCACATATTTCATTTGATTTATATTCATAATTTTATTATACCTAAAAAACATAAATTTTTAAATTTATTATAACTTTAAGCTATGATGTTTATATTTATTAAGAATTATACATTTATTATTTATTATTTTATAATTTTATTATTGATTGGGATTATATATAAATGAAAAAGATAATTACATTAACCGTAATATTGTGCATGGTATTGCAGACAACAGCTTTTGCAATACAGGATGTCGCACCTCAATCCAAATCAACCCCGACAAATAAAACAAAAAAAGTCAGAATATCACGCAACAAAAAAGAATTTGTAAGAGATTATATATTGCCTTCATATTGGGAAAGCTATCATGATGAACTATTAAACAAATATATAGCTCAAGCCTTAGAAAATAATTTTGATATTAAAATTGCGAAATCAAGGATAAAGCAATCCGAAGCAATTTTGGGAACTATTAATTCTCAACGATTACCACAGTTAAGTATAAATCCTAGCGTTTATCCTTATAAAACGGTTTCAAAATTCACGGGGAAATATTCAAGCCATGAGCATCTTTATTTTCCATTGCTTTTGAATTGGGAGCTTGATATCTTCGGGAAGATTTCGGATAAAGTAAAATCGTCAAGGTATCAGGTTAAAATAACAACGGAAGACTTAAATATTGCAAAGCTCTCTATATCCTCCGAAATTGCAGCATCATACTTTAATATAATTTTGACTGACTCTTTAATCAAAAATTATACAGAACTCGTTTCAAACCTTGAAGAGACAATAAAGTTAAAACGTCAGTTATACGACGGAGGAATTATTCCTTACGATAACTTATATATTAGTGAATATGAAATTGTAGAGAGACAAAATGACTTAAACGCACTTTTAAAACAACGTGATATATTATTACATCAGTTTGCTGTACTCAGAGGTGTTTCACCTGAAGGTAATTCAGAGATACAAAGAAAAGATATTTCAGAATTAAAACTCCCGTTTGAAGAAAAGAAAGACGTAAATTCTGATTTAATCTTTAACCGTCCTGATGTTGTTCAATCCGAATTGGAATTAAAGAAGGCTGCTATTGATGTAAGAGTCGCAAGAAAAATGTTTTTGCCATCAATAAACCTAAACGAATCAATAGGGTTTGAGGCAATAAAGGGCTCACGAATTTTTAACTGGGACAGCACCGTTTACCAATTAGGGGCAGGGCTGTTGTTTGATTTATATTCGGGCGGATACAAGATGTCTTATCTCAAATATAACAAAGAATTGGCAACCGAAAAACTTTATCATTATAACAATGTTTTGTTAAACGCTTTCTGTGAAGTAGAAAATAACCTTTCAAGTTTTAAAACCGATTACAATTCATTTGTTGAATTTGACAAGGCGACGAAGAAATCAGAGCATTTTTATAATGTAGCCCAAATCAGATATAATAACGGATTAGGAAACAGAATAGACGAGCTTGATGCAAGGAGACAAGTTTTAAACAATCTTAATTCGATGTACGGAGCAAAGGTCAGTGCTCTCGTTGATTCCGTAGATATTTACAAATCACTGGGAGGGGCTCTGTAAGATGAAAAAGTTTATTAAAATGGTTTTAAAATATCATTATACGATAATCGTTATGGCTTTGTTCATCTTGATTATGGGTATTTTAGCCATTTTAAAGACGCCTATTGATATCTTCCCTGAAATTAACACTCCTGTTGTTACCGCTGTATGGACATACACAGGTATGCAGGCGAAAGATATTGAGCGAAGAATCGTAACCATTGCTGAAAGAGCATATTCCGCAAACGTAAACGATATTGAACACATTGAATCACAATCACTCTTAGGGGTTGGGGTTATCAGAGTATTCCTGCATCCGGGAGCTGATGTTAATACGGCAATCACACAGATAAGTTCCGCCTCTCAGGTATCAATGAAAAACATGCCGTTGGGTATTAAACCGCCTGACGTATTGAAATACACACCGACTACAATCCCTGTATTACAGGTAGTAATTTCTTCTAAGAAATTACCTTTGCAGAAGGTTACCGACCTTGCACAGAACAACATCAAGGTACAACTTACCAATGTAGAAGGAGCTCAGGTTCCGTTACCTATGGGCGGTAAAGTCCGTCAGATAATGGTTGACCTTGATATGCAAAAAATGGAGGCTAGAGGCTTAACCCCTGCTCAGGTTACAAAAGATGTTGCAAACCAAAACGTAATCATTCCGTCAGGTAACGCAAAAATCGGCGGAAAAGATTATCTTATATCACTGAACAACGCATCAAAAACAGTTGATGAAATGAATGATTTTCCTATCTATTCACCCAAAAATAACCAGCTTGTATATTTATCAGATGTAGGCTACATCCACGACGGTAACGCAATCCAAACTAATATTGTAAGAGAGAACGGCTCACCGGGATCACTTATGGCTGTATACAAAGCAGGGAAAGTATCATCTTTGAACGTTGTTGCGGGAACTAAAAAACTGCTCCCAAGAATTGCAAAAACAATTCCTGAAAGCGTCAAAATGCAGGTACTGTTCGACCAGTCAATCTTCGTAAAAAGTGCAATTAGAGACGTTGTGTTCTCAGGGACTTTGGCAGCAATATTAACAGCGTTGATGGTATTGATATTCTTGGGTAGTGTTCGTTCAACCATAATTATCGGTATGTCAATTCCGCTATCCGTACTGTTTGCAATTATTTGCTCATCTATGTGCGGACAAACGATAAATATGATGTCATTGAGCGGTTTAGGCTTGGCAATCGGTATGTTGGTTGATAACGCAACCGTTGTAATCGAAAACATTTTAAGGAACAAAGAAATCCTCATTGAGCAAGGAAAGAAGATTGAAGAAATTATATATAAATCGGCGGCAGAGGTTGCGACACCTACTTTGGTATCTACGTTATCAATATGTATCGTATTTGCACCAATCTTTATGATGGAAGGTGCAACAAAATACCTGTTTATTCCGCTTGCTATGTCGGTTATCTTCTCAATGATAGGTTCATACTTATTATCTAACACATTTGTACCTGTTATGGTTGATAAATTGTTGAAGGATAAAGAAGTTTTAAACAAAGACTCAATACTTTATAAAATAAACAATTTGGTAAACGTAAACTTCAGTAAGTTCAAAGAAGGATACAGACATTATCTTGAAAATGATATCTTCCCTCACCCTAAGCGTGTTGCTAAATTATACGGTTTGATTGTACTGTCAGGCTTAATTTTGGTTCCGTTTATCGGACAAAACTTCTTCCCTGAGGTTGATGCAGGACAGATTAGAATGCACGTTTATGCCCCTCACGGAACGAGAATTGAAGAAACGGCAAGAGAATTTACGAAGATTGAACAAACGATAAAAGAGGTTATTCCGGCTGATGAGTTGGATGTAATCCTTGATAATATCGGGCTTCCTGCAAGTATGATTAACCTTGCGTTTATGGATAACTCTTTCTTCGGGGTAGGTGACGGTGAAATTTTGATATCATTAAATGAACACCACAAACCTACAAAGAAATATGTTAAGGCATTGAGAAAGAGACTGAATGAAGAATATCCTGATACACAGTTCTTCTTCCAGAACGCTGATATGGTAGGTAAAATCTTAAACTTCGGGCTTGCATCTCCTGTTGATATCAAGATACAGGGTAAAGACTTGGCTGATAATTATAAACTTGCTACAAAGATGCTTGAAGATGTCAAAAAGGTCAGAGGGGTAGCGGATGCGCATATTCACCAGATTACGGATGCTCCTGAAATAAGAGTAAATGTTGATAAGAACAGAGCACAGATAATGAACCTGTCACAGGAAACGATATCAGAAAACCTTTTGACCGCATTAACATCAAGCGGTATGGTTGCTCCAAACTACTGGGTTGATCCCGAGAACGGTGTAAACTATGTTCTTGCTCTGCAAGTTCCTACATATAACGTTGATACGGTTAAGAACGTCACCGATGTTCCTGTATCATACAACGACAATATGCCTGTAAGACTCTCTAACGTAGCCTCCGTTTCATCAGGTACGACATCCAGCGTTGTGAGCCACTATGATATTCAACCTATATATGATATTCTGTTAAACATTCAAGACAGAGACCTTGCGGGGGTATCACACGATATTAACAAGATTGTTAACAGATACCAAAAGACGGCTCCTCGAGGAACATTTATAAACATTTACGGTCAGGCAAAATCAATGGATTATGCATTCACATCATTGATATCAGGGTTGCTGTTATCCTTAATATTGGTTTATCTGTTGATTGTTGTTAACTTCCAATCTTGGAGAAACCCATTCATTATTATTACGCCTGTTCCTTTGGCTTTGGCAGGGATATTATGGACATTGTTTGCAACTGATACAACGTTTAGTGTTCAGGCGCTTATGGGCTCCATTATGGCGGTCGGGGTATCGTGTTCAAACTCAATCCTTGTTGTATCATTCGCAACGGATAAGATGAGAGAAGGGCTCGACTCCGTTCATGCAGCAATAGAGGCAGGTTATACGCGTATAAGACCTGTTATTATGACCGCGTCAGCTATGATTTTGGGTATGTTACCAATGGCACTCGGTATCGGAGAAGGCGGAGAACAGAACGTTCCTATCGGACGTACCGTAATCGGTGGTTTGATGTTCGCTACATTCGCAACACTTGTTATAGTTCCTCTTATGTTCGGAATCCTAAACAAAAACAAAAAGTATGAAAAGGTGGTAGATGATGATTAATTTTGATATAGAGAAAATAAAGACGGCAATCGCTGACGGTTGGGGAAAAATAACTAATCACGATCCAAAACGTGCGGCAATAATAGTTGTTTTAATATTGTTTATAATCGGGGCTGTTCCGAAAGTTATAAGGTTTGTGACAACCTCAATATCGGCGCATTCAGTTGAGTATATAGCTCTCACGGAGACTCCCGAGATATCTGACGGAGACAATGTTCTCACATTATCGGGTGAATTGAAACCGTATCTGCATACCGAAATATTCTCAAGAATAAACGGTTTGGTAAAACAAAGATACGTACAACTTGGGCAGCACGTCAGACAAGGTCAGACTTTAGCAACCATTGACACCCCTGATTTGGATGCTGAGGCACAGAGTGCAAGGTCAGCTTTGATATCGGCTCAAAAACACCTTATGGAGACAAGATATCAATACAGTTATGCAAAACAGACATATGACAGATACAAAAGGTCTGCAGTCGGCGGAGCCGTTTCAAGACAAGAGATAGATACTAAATATAACGATTATAAAACAGCCGAAATGAACTTCTTTAGCGCAAAAGCTGATGTACAAAAGGCTCAATCAGATTTAAGAAGATTGACCGAATTGCAAAAATATAAAAGAGTTGTTGCACCGTTTAGCGGTATCATAAGCAAATATAACGTTGATGCGGGTGCAAACGTTGTCGCAGGCGGAAGCACGACAAGCACGAGTCTTTTTGAGATTCAACAAATAGACAAATTCCGTGCTACGGTATTTGTTCCGCAAAACTTTGTAAGATTTATCACAAACGGTCAGGCAGTAGATGTTTACGCTCCTGAAAACCCTACAAAAAAGATAAGAGGATATATTTCACAGATATCAGGCAAATTGGATAATGTATCAAGGTCAATGGAAGTTGCTTTGATTGTTCCTAACGATAATAAATCAGGGCTCTACAGCGGTTTGTATGTTAAAACAGATATCAATATCAAGGGTAAACAAAAGGTTATGACTGTTAATCCGGCATGTTTGACCACCTTCAAATCACCTGACCAATATGTAGCGGAAGTCAGACCTGATTCGACTGTACATTTTATCCGTGTAAAACAGGGCAGAGACTTCGGGGATAAGGTAGAGATACTTGAAGGACTCAAAGGCAACGAACACTTAATAACCAACCTAAATGACGATATAAAAGAAGGTCAAAAAGTTAAGTTTAAATAGGAAAAAGGCACTAAGATAGTTATATTGTCGGATTTGTAAATCCGACCTACTTATAGCTCCTTAATAATCTGTTTAGTTATATTGTATCATGTTAAATATTTTTCTAAATTTATTGTAAAATTTTGTTAAATAATAGCAAATATTTTTTAGTTTATGTTTTTTTATATGTGTGTAGTTAAAAAAATCAGGTGTGCCATGGCTATTACATTTTGTAGTTTAGATTCAAATAAACAAGTTAATTCAGTTAATGAAAATTCTTCTGGTGTTAAAGAATCAACCAAATTAGAAAGAGCAAATTTAGAAGAAAAACCAGATGTAGCAGAATTTTCTAAAAAAGAAGATAAGAATGAAAAAACTTCTTTATGGCAAGGTTTTATTTCGTTAGCAAAATAAATTTTTTACGGACTTTTATTATACTGAAAAGGAAGGTGTGTATGTTAAAAATAAATAATATTCATAATAATGAAATACAACAAAAATCAGTGAATTTTAAAGGTTGTTGTGATTGTGATGATAAAGCACAATCTCATAAAACAGCATTTAAAGTTGGTTTGGCTACTGCTGCGACTGCAGTTTCTGCAGCGGTTGTTGGTGGATTGTTGTTTAAAAAAGGTGTTTTAGGAAATAATGTTTCAAAGGAAATTAAAACATTAAAAAAATCATTGCAAGAAACTATTGAAAACCAAAGAAAAAATGAATCTTTGAAAGAATTTTTTGATCCAGAAATTTTACAAGGTTATGTGGATAAAACTTCAAAACTAGGTAAAAAAGAACAATTGGAACAATTAAAGGATATTCATTCTACATTTAATGATTCAAGAAGAATGAGTTTGGAAATTGTTTTGCGTCAACCAAAAGAGTTGTTTAATACATCAAAATTACCAAAGGAAGTTAATGATGCAATTAGTGCTAAAGATGAATATATAGCAATAAAAGAATATGTAAAATATTGTGATAGTTTGTTTTCACCGGCAGAAACAAAGGGTAAATCTGTTCAAGATGCGATAATAGATGTGGTTGGTAAAAAGAGTTATGTAAAACCTCATAATTATGACTTATCAAAAGAGGCTGATAGAATTGGAACAGTTCAATATACTGGTGGTAGTGGTTATATCAATGTAACAGTTACATCTGATAACATGATTCCGAGTAGACTAAATTCAAATACTGTAACATTGTTTAATGGTAATGAATATAATAATATGGAAGTTTTGAGAATGCGTGATAAAAATAATGTTAATTCATTCTCTTTGGGCAAAGGTGTGACAGAAGATGGTAAACCTTTTGTATCTATTAGTTATGCAGATAAGGGAAGAGTTGATGCAAGTAATACTCTTTGTTTGTTATCACCAAATAGTGAACTAACTCCGGCTCAAAAGGATTTATTATCATTACAAAACGCAGGTGATGATTTTAGTATAAAAACATTGAAATATGCAACATTTGATCCACATAAAACAGACTTCAATGTTATTTTGTCAGTTGTTCAAGATTTAGCATCAAAAGTTAAATAGTTATACTTTATAAATAAAAAAAGAGTAACTAATTTGTTACTCTTTTTTTATGCTGTTTTGGTAATATCTGCAGTTGAATATTTAATAACTTTTGATAGGTCGTTGAGTGATAGTTCAACTTGGTAGCCGATTTTACCTCCACTAAAAATAATTGTGTTGAAATTCTTTGCAGTTTCATCAATTACTGTTGTGAAGAATTTCTTCATACCAATCGGTGAGCAACCACCATGGATATATCCAGTTGTAGGTAACAAATCTTTTAATTTTAGCATTTCTATTGATTTTTCATTTACACTTTTTGCTGCTTTTTTAAGGTCTAGTTCTTTTGCTACTGGTATAACAAAAACGTAGTATTTCTTAGTTTTACTAACTGTTACTAGAGTTTTAAATACTTGTTCTGGATTTTGGTTTAGAACTGTTGCAACTTCAATTCCACTTATTGCATCTGTATCGGTGTAACTATAGTGTTTGTAATTAATCTTGAAATTATCAAGTATTCTCATTACGTTTGTTTTATGCTTATCCATAGTTTTATCTCCGTAAATATATTAGTATAAAAATATATAAATTTGTATTATTTGGACTGGCAAATTATTTTTTCTTTGTGTTTTATATATCCTGTAAGGCTTGATGTTATAGACCAATTATTAGACGGTGAAAAATGTGTTTGTGAAATTCAAAAAGCATTGAGTAAATATGAACAACCGCATATTTCAAAAAGTCTTACTAAATTAAAATCAGCAGGTTTAATCAAAGACAGACGGGAAGGAATGAATGTTTATTACTCTCTTTCGATATGTTGCATGAGTGAATTTATGAATTGTTTAAATAGAATTCTGATGGATAAATAAAAAATTATCATAGAGAATTGAACAAATTATCTGCTTAATTTGAAATGTCTGACAGACAAAATTAAACAATTTCCGACTTAATTTTCACAAAATTGAACTTGCTTAATTTGGTTGTCCGACTTGTTCAATTTTAACTGTCTATTTATAAAATACATTTTCTATAGGAATTATAAAGAAAACTTTTAATGCTGTTAAACTGTGTAGATAAACTAAAGGAATAATAAAAAGATACTCCCCAGGTTGGGCTCGAACCAACAACCTACCGGTTAACAGCCGGTTGCTCCACCATTGAGCTACTGAGGAATATCTCTATATTTATATCTTATCAAAAAATATTTATTTGTAAAGTATTATTTTTGCATGGTTTTGCGATATTTTTTGGCTTATATTTCTACACACCCCAATTTTATTGCTTTACAAACAAAAATAAATATGATACTATGTTGGTGGTCTATGTGTTAGTGTATTAATAAAAAAAGATAGGGGTGTACTATGCTTACTTATTCCTACGATGTATTCGAAAATGAAACCGAAATCAGTGAATTGATTTCTAAACTGCAATCAGAGGGTATGAAATATATGCTTATTCCTGATGCATTCGATGTTCCGATAAAAAAGGAACTTGAAATATCCAAGCAATAACAAATTCATTTTATTTCAACTAAATCTCAGGATGTAATTATTAAATTTGCATTGTTTGCCTTGATATATAGTTTGTTTGTATTTAAGATTATATCCTGATAAAACATGCCTTTTAATCAAAAGGCATGTTTTTCCGTTACAGATAACTATATTTTTCCTATCAAAAGAGCCAATAACGATAATATCAAAGCCCCAAAGAAGGCAGGTAAAAATCCTTCGACATCAAAATTAGGCGTAATTTTACTCACAAGGAGGAGTAAGAGCGCGTTTATCACAAATGTGAATAAACCAAGAGTGAGGAAATTTATCGGCAACGATACAAACATCAACACAGGCTTAATAACTGCATTCACAAGAGCCAGCACAATCGTAACCAAAAGAGCACTCGTAAAATCTTTTACGGCTATCCCCGGGATAATAAGAGCGATAAACATTATTGAAAGCGCATACAAAAACCATCTTAGCAAAAGTTCAAACATAAAATTCTCCTTAAAATTATTTTTCAATCTCATTATAAAAAGGTTTTTAAATTTTAAATTACCCGAACGGATATATTTTTTCTTAGCCCCTAAAAACAATAGTTTTAGAAGAGACTTTGTAAAGATTTGTAACAATTTAGCAAATATTGAAAGAAAATAGCGTTATATACAGTAGGGTTAGGTATGAATACAGGTAGTATATTAAAACCATTTAATAAAATGTGGGACGCATTTGGGCGCCGAGCTATCAAGTGCTTTCCTAACGCTACCGTAAATACACCTGAGATATGCAACAGAATTGGAGCAACATTAAGCAGACCTGACGTAAACAGAGGTATTATGGGAGCTACCGCCATATTATCTCAGCCGCTTATTGATTATTATAACCCTGATGTAGATAAAGAGACTGCTAAAACCTCAACCTGTAGAACAATCGGCAAAATAGTAGCAGGCACAACAGTCGGTTGTGTAGTAAGATCATTGTGTTACTACGGAACGAAAGCCTTTACCTCCCCTGATCCGCTCGCTAAAGGATGGCGCAGAGCTTTAATGCCATCAAGAGCTTACGTAAGATATTTAAACGGCAAATTTCCTGATTGGATTAAGAATTACCGTAGCGGAATATCAACCATAATAGGACTTATGGCAATGTTATTTACAAACGTCCTCATTGATGTTCCTTTAACCAACAAAATAACTCAAAAAATGCTTCATGTATTTAACCTGAAAGATAATACACAAGCCCCTGCTCCGAACGGAACTAATACAAATCCTAACAACGGAGATACATTCACCCCGAGAAAAGACGCAAAAGAAACAATATCTGATGCTTTTGCGGACTTTAGAAACTCTATGAGAGGGGGTGAGTCGTAATGGCAAACATTCCTTGGTACAGAAAACCGATGCACGCACTCGCTCGTACGAGCATAGCAAATATGGGTAACGTACTTGTACTTACATCCATTGCAGGTTGGGTTGCATCCTCTGCCGCTCAAATCTTCGGTATTGCGACGAACAAAAAATATTCAAACTCTCAAAAGAGATACATGATATCTCAAGAAACTGCTGACGCCAGTGTCAATATCGGCTCATACCTGATGTTAACACAGCCGTTGGTATTGTTATCTTCCAAACTCCTTTCTACAGGTAAAATTGTACCTAAAGAAGTTGTAAACTTCATGCGTCAAACAAAAACGATAGCAAGAAGAGGACAATGGAATTTTGATGTAACTAAAGTCCCGGGATTCACAGGTTCAGTTAAAAATACATATGACATGTTCAAAGGCTTCACTGGCTCTGTTGCAGCTTTGGCAGGCGGTATTATCGCAAGTAACCTAATCACTCCGATTTTGAGAAATAAAATTGCTTCCAGACGTCAGAAAAAATATTTAACTCAATTGAATGCTACAAATACAACAGTTCAAAACCCTGTTACCCCAACCCCTGTAACAAAACCTGCATACACCCGTCCTGCGGATAACAGATTTAAAACATTTGATACATTCCGTCATTATTCAAATAATATGACAATCTAATTATTGACATTAAATTATGTTTATTATAACATTGTCTTGCGAGGGCGTTTAGCTCAGTTGGTAGAGCGTCTCCCTTACAAGGAGAGGGTCAGAAGTTCGAGTCTTCTAACGCCCACCATTTAAAAGAGGGTT
>DLEF01000037.1:0-49277 GCA_002481545.1 Cyanobacteria bacterium UBA7753
GGGTGCAATTTTTTGCACCGAAATAATCAAACCATCTGTCCAAAGAAATCAAATCATGTGTCTTTTTACAATTAAAAATTTTTGTGATTTTGAATTTAACATATTAATTAATATATAAGATAAAATAAAAAGACGGAATTCATATTTGAGTTCCGTATTTTTGTATTTTTATTATTTTATTATATGCAGGACATGTCGTTCATAACATAAACAACAGCGCCAATAATATTCACACTATCAGTTTTTAAATCCACTTCAAATGGTTGGTATATTGGGTTATCGCTTTTAACTAATAATTTTCCCGGCATATATTGCAGGCGTTTTACAAATAAGGCGTTTTCTATTCTTATTGCATAAATACCGTCATTTATATATTCTTTTACACTTGTATCTACTATTATTTGCGAACCGTTTTTAATTCTGCTGTTACCACCATCCATTGAATCGCCTCTGACGGTAAAATGCTCCCGCTATCTAACTTGACAACATATTCAACAACACACGGAGCGGATACGATTTTCCACTATAATCTTCGCCGTTCTACGGAAATAACTGGCTCCGCCTCTCAAGGTACGAGTATGGGACAAGCCGTCAGAGAAATGGAAAAGCTTGCATCAAAAGTACTCCCGCAAAATTTCTCTTACGAATGGTCGGGCATTGTACTTGAACAACAGGAATCGGGAAAACTCGCAGGGTTGATATTTCTATTGAGCTTTGTTTTTGTATTCTTAATCCTTGCCGCACAATATGAAAACCTGTTTTCTCCGATAATTATTCTTCTGGCAGTTCCGCTTGCAATTTTCGGGGCAATAACGTTCCAATTCTTGAGGGGGTTGGATAATGACGTATTCTGTCAAATCGGGCTAGTTATGTTAATAGGGCTTGCAAGTAAAAATGCTATTCTTATCGTTGAATTTGCAAATCAATTACACGCAAAAGGCGCAAACTTTAGAGATGCGGTAGTCGAGGCGGCTTATATAAGATTTCGACCTATTATGATGACCTCTTTTGCCTGCATTTTAGGGATGTTACCGCTTGTATTTGCAACGGGTGTCGGCTCTACAAGCCGTATTTCAATGGGGACTGCAGTATGCGGAGGTATGATTGTATCTACTATTTTAAATCTGTTCTTAATTCCTGTTTTATACATAAGTGTTATGAACTTTCAACGGAAATTGAAAGCATATAACACTCCCGAAGTAAGAGAAAGATATTTAAAAATATTCAAAAAGGATAAACAATGAAAAAATTTTTAACTATTTTATTAATGTTTATAACAGTTACTCTGCCTGCATTTTCAATTAGTGACGTTTCGCAAAATGTTGCAATGGAATATGCAAACCAAAACTGGTGGGATAAATTCAACGATCCGATTTTGACGGGCTATGTTATGAAAACGGCAAATTCAAATTATGATATAAAAATAAACGCTCTTAAAGTCTTAGAGGGTAAAGAAAACGTAAAAGAAGGGCTTGCGAATGAACTCCCTACGATAAACTTTAACGCTACCGCATCAAGAGAAAAATATTCGGGCAATATTCCTTTTGCAGGCATGTTTTTCCCGTCATATTATGTATCGAGCATAAGATTTCCCTTCACGGTTAATTATGAGGTCGATATTTGGGGCAAGAACAGAAACTACACAAAGAAACTGAAAAAAGAGTTGGAGGCTCTTGAATATGATGAAAAAGCTGCCGTAATATCGCTCAAATCTTTGACGGGTTCCGTATATTTCAACATTATGTGTGTCGATAAACAAATCGAAATTCAAAAAAACTGATAAATATACGTAAAGAAATTTTGGATTTAACTAAGATAAATTATGAATACGGGCTGTCCTCCTCAACGGATGTCACAATAGCTCAAAAATCTTATACCGAGAGTCTGTCGGAGTTGGAGACACTCAAAAATAATCAGGGTAAATTATTAAACCAACTTGCAGTACTCACGGGAGAATCAAGTGAAAACTCTTCCGATTTAAAACGAGGTTCAATAGATAATATAAAAATTCCGACAGATTTGCCTCAAAGTATTTCTACCGATATAGTTTATCAAAGACCTGATGTGCTAAAGGCGGAGGCGGAGTTGCAAGCAGCTGATTTAGATGTAAAAATCGCAAGAAAAAATATGCTACCGCAGATAAATTTGACAGGGTTTTTAGGGTTCAATGCCTATAATTTTTCCACTATGTTTGATTGGAAAAGTTTTATAGCTTCCGCAGGCGGAGGGCTTACACAGCCTATTTTTCAAGGCGGAAGATTAAGGGCAAGATTGAGAGCTAAAAAATATAAATATGAGCAGATGTTTAACACTTATCAAAAAACAGTTTTAACCTCAATCCAAGAAATAAATGATTCTTTGGTGGAACTAAAGACAGATACGACTAAAAACCAAAATGATATAACAAGAGTAAAGTGCGAAAATAAATATTATACGGATATGAATTATAAATACCAAAAAGGTGCTATCTCATATCTCGATATAATAAAATACAGAGAGAGTCTGTTATCGCTCCAAAAAGAGGAAATACGCAGTAAAACAGACGTAATTATAGCTGTACTCGGTTTATATAAGTCTGTAAGCGGGCGATTAAACTAAATATTTATGCCTTTTTAGCGTTTCTTGCTGACAAAATTTCTTCGTTTTTGTAGTATTCAGCCAATTGTTTTAATTCAGGGCTTTTCTCGCGTGAATAGAAAAGGAATTTTCCGTCACATTTGTTTTGAACTTTGTCATATAATTTTTTTGCTTCCGGAGTCATTTCCGTAATTTTTTCGTTTACTTCCGGTGCTTTTTTCGGAGCTTTGTTCATCTTTGCTATTATTCTGGCAGAAATTTTCATCAATAAATTTGCAAACGGGCTGTCAGCTCTATACTCAAATACTCCGGGTGTCGGAACTTGTTTGCCTGTGAAATGAGGTGCTGCCTTTGCACTTTTATTGTTATAATTGTTTGAAACTCCTAATGAATAATTACTGATACTATTTACCTTCATATTTTCCTCCCTGTTGTTGATTGCATATATATTATATCATAATCATATTGTTTATGTTTGTTTATTTTCTCTTGCTTTTTCCAATATTACAAACCCGTTTGCGGGGATGTTTATATCGACATTTTTGTCGACGGCGAACTTTTCATACCTGCTGTTACGACATTTCCCGCTCCCGCCGTATCTTATATCGTTTGAGTTTATTGTCTCTTCCCAATCGTCATTGCCGAAGATTTCGGAAGAATTATTCAGATGATAGTTTTTGAGGTTGTCTCCGCCAAAATTATAAAACGCGATAACGCTGTTTCCTTTATCGTTAAAACGTTTTATCGCGATAACTTTATTGTTATCATCTACTAGCGGTACCATAGCGTCCAGCTTGTCCATTGCCTGAACATCTTGTAGCGCAGGATTACGTTTAACCAACCTGCTCATAACATGTGACAATCTGTGAATGCCGTATATTGTATGATGTTCGGGATCAATCTTTGATTCTTTGAACGCCTCTTTAAAATCATAACCTTTTTCTTCTTCAAGGTTAGGTTCATCTACAGCCTGATTTCTTGTAAATCTGAACGGATTAATCTCTCCGTAAGCATCACCTTGGAAAATCATCTTTGAACCCGGAACCATAAACAAAAGCCCGATTGCCTGTTTATGTTTGTCTTTTGCTCGTTCTGCCTCATTTTCAAATTGTTTTTTCGTAATTCCTTTTAGTCCGTTTTTCTCGGATATCTCATCAAATTTTTCATCCCAATTATCTTTATCAAATTCGTACGCGGCAAACAAATCCTGTATTGTATCTAATCCTCTGATACGTCTTTGCGCGGAGTTTTCGCCGTCTTTGTATGATAAATGGTGATCGATATCCAAATCTTTGTTAATGACTTTAGTCATCAATCTTGTGCCGTTGTCGTTTCCAATCTCATCATGGCTCATAAAATATTTTGTTCCGCCGATATCTTTTATGTTATCGACCAAAGTGTAAACCGACGGGTTATAACCCATAATAGTTTTATTCAACAATAGTGCCTCTATTGAATGAGAGAACGCAAAATCCCAATGCTCGTTTCCGCCGATATTGTATAAAGAAACATCATCCGCCTCAGTCTTTGAGATAGCCTTGCGGTGTGCGGATAAATCGTTGTATGGTACTTCCTCCGGCGTTAAATCACGAGTCAAACCGTCCGATGTTCTGTGGTCTTCCCAATGGATAACCGTATGCGGGAAGTGATATCTTACCTCCTGTGCGACTTGTTTCATCGTATAATTCGAGTGCATTTCAGGAGTTTGGTCCGCTCTTATAAAATCAATATGGTAGTTATCAATCCAATTTAGCGGCATATTGACTACGTAGTCTCTTACTCTTGAACGTGTTGCAAGGTCTCCGTCTTCTAAGTTAAACTGGCTTCCGCCCCATTTGCCCTGCAGTTCATAAGGCCCGAATTTTGCGAGTGTATCGCCTGATAACTCTTTGCCTTCCTCATGAGTAATTCCCTGCTGTTTAGCGTCACTGTATGTTGGTCCTTCATTAAATATATGGCTCGGAACCCAATCCATACCGACGTTAAGGTTTTTTGAGTGTGCATAATTTACAAACGCTTTCAGTGCGTCATTTCTTGCGATAGCGTTATCTTTGCTGTTTTCTCCTGCGACTCCTCTTGATACCGCGTATTTGTCCACTCCGTCATAGCCCCAGTTTTCGCCATAGGTACCTTCAACAGGCATCAAAAGTACTCCGTTAAAGATTCCTTCATCGGCTATTTTATCAAGTTCTTTTGTAGCTGCCTCAATAGAGCCTTCCTCAGTGAAAGTCGGAATATTTATCTGACGAACAATCAAATTTGACGGTTTCATCAGCGGGTTTCCGTTTTTGTCCGTTGCGGACAACCCTGCGCTATCCAATAAATATTTCGGATGTCTTGTAAGGTCTGAAACCTTTGCCGAATTATTCCCGTTTACCCAATCATCATCAGTCCATTTGAAAGCTTTTTCATCATAAATCTGCGACCAGCTGAATATATGCGGCTGCGCTTTTGCAACGGGATCTTTCGTTTTTGAAATTACTTTATCATCTTTATCAAGCAGAATATATCTGTACATTCCGTTCGGGAACGGGATTTCCGCTCCTGCTTTGAATACGTTATCTTTGCATTTTTCAAGCGGGATAATTATTGATTTGTCGTCATTGACATCCGCATCCACATGCCAGTTCCCTGCCCAATTATCCTTTAAGTGCTTATCTTTTCTTTGTTCGGGAGTCAGAGAGACAACATCTTCGGGGTTTCTGACCTCGACAACGACTTTGTCGGCATACGGTGCCCATACTTTAAAATTAACCGTCTGTACTCCGTCTGCGTCCGTCTTTTCAACATTAGCTCCCCAGCTTCGGTGATTCTCTATTCTTTTGCCGAAAGATATTTGATTGTCAGGGATTGCATAAGACTGCATACATTTCGCTCCCGATTTGCTGATAACCTGTGTTGAGTTTCCTATCACATTGTTTCTGCCGTTTTGTTTTGCGGAAACATAGCCGTAAGAAAGATTATTGTTGTTTATTAACGATATACCGATATTTATTTTCATTACACAATTTCTAATAAGTTGGTCGACATTTATATAATACTTGTAAAAAAGTTTTTTGTCAGTCAGAGCCAATTTTATTAATAAATTGTTACTTTTATACCGTCAAAAATATTATATATCGTTTTTTTACTCAAGTACAATCGGGGTTTAGTATGATTTTTATGCGTTTTTATTGTTTTTAACTAAGTTTTAAAGTTTTTCTGTACCATGAAAAAGACTTCATGATTGGACCGTTTACCCTCTCAAATTGGAACTGCTTTGCTAAAAAGCCTGTAAAATTTTCTTTAACCACTTTTGATAGGTGCTTTAATATTCTTGTTTTCTTTTTTTGCATTATTTGGCACTCCTCATATAAACAATTTTTAAAATAATTATGGAGAATAAATAAAAAACTGTTTTATGATATTATAATACATAAAGGTGCTGAGATACGGGGTTACCGCATCTCAAAGCAATCAGACGAAAGGAATATATCGGCAATACGTATGATTGGTAAATGAGTATGACTGCCGGCTGAGAAATCCAATATAAAAGCCGTAACAGACAGTACTTCAGGATGTATTACCGCGTTGATCATTATGGTAGCTCCTTTTTGTCAGTCAAATTGCTAAGCACCTTTTTCAGTATTATTAGGAATAGTTCTTTTTCTTTATCAGTCAATGGTTTCGCAATTAGTGATTCCAGGTATTGGTGGAATTTTTCACCGCCGTCAAGGATTTTATCGGTTTTATCCGTTAATGAAACCGCCTTTCCGTTCGGATTATTCTTATCTATATTTACGGTTATGAGACCTTTTTCCAAAAGTCTCGAAGTGAGCCCCGATATTGTGGATTGAGCAACATCAAGTTCTTTTTCAATAACTTTCATAGGAACGTCTATATTCCCATACCTGAAAACTGTAAAAATATAGCGCATTTGAGACGCCGTAACATTGTATTTCCGCAAATCGGCATTTGCCTTTTTGTCAAAAATTTCAATTATTTGTTTTAAATAAAAACCGTAATCACGGCTGGCTTCAAATTTTCTCATAACAGTATAAATTATAACGATTTTTAAAAACATGTCAATAGCATGCTATCATCTTAGCAAGCTATGAAATATTTTGTTACAAAATTCTTTAAAAATAATTGCTCAATTATCTTATATAATATATCCGATACTGATTAAATAAAGTAAAATCTGAAAAGCGGTGTAATATTTTTCAGTATTATATGTAGCCATATGCCCGATTATAAACGGAATAACGGCAAATACAAACATCATAGATTTTGCGTGTGCCGTTGGCAAAACAAATATTAATGCCAGAGCCGTTAAAACATATACACTCATAAACAACGCAATCATTGCGACGTAATCAGATACAAATTGCGGTTTTTTCTTTCTGAAAACGAACATTTTACCGTAAATCGTCATACCTGTCAGAATAATTGCACTCAATCCGAATAATATTTTTAGAACTAAACTTAGCATGGTACACACTCCTTTTCTGCCTCAGATTTGCAATGTGCATCAAAGAAATCAGCCGCCGTATGGAATACAAATTCTTTTTCGTTATCATAAAGCACCATATGATAGCTGTCATTTAGAATAATCAATTTCTTATCTTTTGATGAAATCCCGTCGTAGACAACGTAAGCACTCTTAGGACTCGTGAGGTCATCATATTTGGAGTGTATCAAAATGATAGGAGCTTTGATACGTTTCAAGAAGTTTTTGTTTCTTACTTTTCTTGATAACTTAAGTAATTCAAAGATACACGTCATAGGAAAATCGTTCATCCCGACGTCACTTTTTTCTAATAACATAGCGACCACTTTACGTGTTCTTTCGTTCTTAATCCCGTGCGGTTCGCACTCAGGATATGTATAATAAAATCTGATTAAGGTTGCAAGAGCAATCGGAATAAATATTTTATACCAAGGCAATCTCCAACCGTCTAAGAATAATGTGGTTGATAATGCTACAACTCCCGATACTTCATCAGGAAATTTTTCCGCAACGGCTATTGCAAGTACAGCCCCCAAGCAAACCCCTGATGTGAATACATCGTCATATTTGCTCTTTAAATATTTAAATCTTTCATAAGCGAAATTGAGCCAATCCTGATAAGTTACGGTATAGATATCTGCTACCTTGTCACCGTGCCCCGGAAGGCAATCGCAATATACGTCATAACCTGCGGAATACAAAAAATGTCCGTACTTTTTCATTTCGTACGGACTACCCGTCATGCCGTGAAATAATAGCACGGCACGACTCGTAGTTCTATCTTTATGTATCAGTTCGAAATCTAATGACACTTTACTTGTCCAATCTGCTGAATAACTGGTCGAACAAATCAATTGACATATCTATTTCTTCATTGGTGATATACAATTGCGGAACAAGTGTAATAATGTTCTTAAAGAAACCACCGTTATTAAGAACAAGACCACATTTCTTGCCATTGTATGATAAATCACCCTTCAAACCTTCTTCTTGCAAAGCATCACACAATTCTCTGTTAGGTGTGATACCGTCTTCTTGAGTAAGTTCAATTCTCAAAGCGAAACCGATACCTCCGACATCACCGATTGATTTATATTTAGATTTCAAGTAATTCAAACCGTTCATAAATCTCTTAGATTTAATCGGAATATCGTGTTCAAGTTTCTTTTCATCTTCTTCAACAATACTCATTACTTCATAAGCTGCTCTCATACCCATAGGGTTAGAACAGAATGTAGAGTGAGTTGAACCCGGTTTAAATATCTCAGGAGAGATGAATTTTTCTCTTGCCCATAATCCTGCAAGCGGATCCATACCGTTTGTAACTGATTTTGCAAATGTCATAACATCAGGAGTAACTCCGTAGTTTTCAATAGCCCAGAGTTTACCTGTTCTGAACATACCCATTTGAATTTCATCAATACAGAACATAATATTATGTTCGTCAAGGATTTGTTTTAATTCTTTGAAATACCATTCAGGTGGATTAATATATCCGCCTGTACCTAAGATTGGTTCACAGTAGAATGCTTTATATTCACAATCACCTGTCTTAGGATCGTAATATGAATTGTATTCGCTTTCGAACATCTTAGCTACTTGTTTTACACAGAAGTGGTTACAAGAATCACACTTCATACCGTAAGGGCATCTGAAGCAGTATGGGAACGGAATGAATTGAGCTCTGTCCCCAAAATGTCCGTATTTTTCTCTGTATCTGTAGCTTGATGTCATACAGGTTGTTGCAATTGTTCTTCCGTGATAACCGCCTTGGAATGCGAATACGGAATTTTTACCCGTATAATTTCTGATAACTTTAAGTGCATCTTCGTTAGCTTGAGCACCACCTACGTTGAAGTGAACTCTTCCCTTTTCGTGGAATCTTTTATAGTTCATATCAGCAATTTTCTTAGCTACCATAGGTTTGTAATCATATAAAAACTTAGAGCATATTTGCGGCATTGTATTAATTTGATCAATTAAACCGTCATTTATTCTTTGATTTCTGTAACCAAAGTTACAAGCCGAATGCATCATCTGCAAATCTAAATAAGGGATGTCATTTGAATCATACATATATGAGCCTTCACATCCTCTGAAAACTTTTGGATCAGGTGAATAGTGAACTGTATCACCGTATGAATCATATTCGGCGTCCATTTCTTTAATTTCTTCATCTGTTAGTCTTTTTTCTTTTTCTAAACAAATCATTTTATTTCCTCACTAAATTACTTTAAGGCACATATGCCTTTCTTATGTTTTTCAAAATAGCATACATAATAAAAAAAGTAAATGGTCTGATATCAGACTATTAACTTTTGTAAATTTTTTTGCTTTAATTTTAATTTCTTATGTTATATTAAAAATAAGGTATAATAATAAAAAGGAAGAACTATCATATATGCCGACTTTATTAAAAGAAAACAGATTAAGACACATAAACGGAATGTTAAGTGAAATAAGCAGTATTTACGAGAAACTGTTATTAACAAAAAATGTTCCTGAAGGTATTTTTATTGTTATGTCCTCAATGTTAGATTTAGGTGAAGGATGTTTGCAAAAAGAAATATCAGAGATTAGTTACTTAAATAAAAAGACTGTTAATTCAGCTATAAAAAAATTAAAACAAGAAGGTTATATTGAATTAAAAGCGGGCAAATACCCTAACATGCATATATATTTAACGGACAAAGGTCGTGAATATATGCGTGATAACATTATCCCGATGATAGAAGTTGAAAGTAAAGCGTTAGAGATTATGCCTGACAGTGAGTTCCAAAACCTTGTTGACTCCTATAAAAAATATATTGATAACTTTAGAGAACATGTAGAAATGTTCGCCGAAAGAAACAAAAAGGCGTAGGGGTAAATTTTAAAGTAAGTAGGTCGGATTTACTAATCCGACAGATAGCAGGGTGCAATTTTTTGCACCAATATATTATTAAGATCCTTCGCAGTTATATCAACAATTTAAGCATATTTACACGATTTATTGCTCAGGATGACAATTAACGTATAATTTTTTAAGTCACGATACGGAATTAAAAAACTCAATTATGCTATTCTTTTAACTTTATCTATACTTTCTTTTTCTTTTTCATAAGCAACATATAAATCGTAATAACATTGTGCATTCATCCAAAATTCAGGAGTTGTACCGAATAAATTTGCCAATTTATGAGCCATAACGGGACTTATTCCTCTTTTTTGATTGTATAGTTCACTTATAGTTTTTATCCCAACCCCTAATAATTCGCATAATTTCTTTTGAGTTAAGTGGTTAGGTTTTACAAATTCTTCTAATAATATTTCGCCCGGATGAGTATATGGTCTGTTTTTCATTATTTTCTCCTATTTGTGATAATCAACTATTCTAATATTATAGGCATAGCCATCTTTAAATTTAAAAATTATTCTGTATTGGTCATTTATTCTTATAGAGCTGTATCCTTTTAAATCACCTTTTAATTGTTCAAAATGATTTGCAGGAGGAACTCTTAAATCATTTTCTGAAAATGCATAGTGAATCATATCCAATTTACGTTTTATAATTTTTTGTAAATTTTTATATTTTTTAGATGCAAACCCGTCATAGATATTTTCTGCATCTTTATCGTCAAACGATTTAATCATATTATCATGTTATCACAACATGATAAGTTCGTCAATGTTATAATTGTTTTGAATATAAAATTAATATTCAATTTCATTCAACCCAAACGTGATTAATAAACCATTTAATGGATATAAGCGTAATCGTTTTATGTTAGTATACATAATGAGAAAGAGTATAAAAGGATTTATAAATGAATATTATTGAAGTAAAAAACAATCTGGTAAAGCTTTGCTATGAAGAGGATTTAGAGCTGTCGAGCCTTGTCTTGATAAAAGATACGCACAAGTCATATATTGCGCAAGTTTTGTATCTTGAAGCAACAAGAGTCGGAAAAATCGCCGTCGCAAAACTTATATTTAATTATGAAAACGGCATCCATGCCTATGACGGTTCAATCCCGACACTCAGAGCAGAGATTGAAAAGTTTGATACTTCCGTATTGTTAAACACTCTCGAACACTCTAACCCGCTCACTCTCGGTAAAATTGCGGGCAAAAAAGACAATATCGTTGTAGACTTCAATATATTGAAAGATAATCCGATTATTATGGCGGAAAAATTCTTCATTACGAAAGTTTTGTTGAATAACCTTGCTCTTCAAATTCAGGCAAGAAAAGGGAAAATCGTTGTATTTGATACAACGGGGATTTTTAAATCAAACAAACTTACCGTAACAAAAGATTTCAGATTGCCTTTGAACGATTCCACCATAAACTATATTTATGAAAAAGGATTTGAAGACGCTACAGCTGAAAGCAAAGCTATGATTCAGGCTATCTTTGAGGATTTGAGCGAATACTCCAAAACAGTTGAATTTATACCGTTCGATACCTTCAAAGCCGTTATTGATTCCGAATTTATGCGCACCAAACTTATGCAATTGGTTATCCTGAAAAACAAAATTAAACAGATAAAAGACCAACATATTTTTGCGCAACAGGAATCCGAATTTAAGGTTTTGCAAGAAAAATTTGAAACGGAAAGCACTGTCGTATTGGATATTTCATGCCTGCAAGAAAGTTTACAGCAAGAATGTATTAAGTATGTTTATTCCGTATTGAAGAAACTCGGCTCTGAATTTTACGCGTTCACTCCTGTTACTAACGAAAACTCTGACAAGTTCTTGTTACAGCAAATACTTGATACAGAAAACGTACACACAACAATGATTTGCGGGTATGATCACGCATATTTGAATGACCTTAAAAAACGTTCAAAGAACATGCTTATGTTCACACCGCTCAAACAGCAAAAAGATTTTGGCGGATATAATATCTTCTTGCACAGATTGGCTGAAGATGAGTTTATTGCATACGGTAAAATGACCAAGTTTGTACCGCTCATTGCAAAACTCTTCCAAATGACAAAGAGCGATGCTTACATCCCAAGCATTATAACAAACCAAATAAAAACGGATGTAGAACAGTCGACGGTGGCCCCAGTTCCGCCTGTACAGACAACAGAACCGACGATACAAGTTACTCCTACAGAAGAGACGGCTTTGCCAAATGTTGCTCCTGTAGAAGAGGTACATACTGAAGAGACTGCACCTGCAGAACCTGAAGCTGTACAAATTTCGACGGAACTTGTTGTTGAGCCTCAACCGACTCCGACTGAGCCTGTCGCGTCTGAAACGACACCTGTACAGCCTGCAGCGGAACAGATAGTTGACCCTGCACAACCTGTAACGCCACAACCTACGCAAGAAGTACCGCAGGAATTGTCACAAGAAGCACAGATTGCGCAAATGGCAGGAGCTACGGCAGAGAGTGTTCAACCTGTAGCGGAAGCTCCGACAGAGCCAACCCCTCAAGTTCAGACTCCGACTGTAGAAGAGACTCCGACACCTGCTCCGCAAGCTGTTCAACCTCAACCGACTCCGACGGTTGAACCTGTACCACAGGTTCAGGAACCTCAACCTGCAGAAGAAATTATTGCTCCGCAAGAACCGGCTCCGCAACCTGCAGAAGTTCCGATTGCGGAAGAGCCTGCACAACCTGTTGAAGAGAGCGCACCGGCTCAAGCACAAAATGCACCTTCCGACGAAGTACAGGAGGCATTAGACTCTGTTCCCGACATTGAAGATGAAGAAGAATTATCCGACGATGATTTGGATATGATAGAAGAATTGTCAAAACCTGACGAGGAAATCTCTGCTATAAATCAGGAACAACCTCAACAAGCACAGGAAATACCTGATTATGAACCGCAGGCACAGGCTCCGCAACAGCAGCAGCCGAGACCGCAGCCACAGCCTCAAAGACAGGTTCCGCCTCCGCCACAAGGACAACAACAAATTCCGCAACCGACTCCGCAACCGTTGGAGATGAAGGAAAAACCTGCGCAGAATGTACCTGAATATTCCGCTGCAATTCCTGATGAAGACAAAGTAAACAGTGACGCATTGCAACAGGGTGACAGAGTATTCCACCAAGAATTTGGGGAAGGCGTTGTCGAAAAGATGATTAACTATGGCGACAAAGTTTTATGCTCGGTTAACTTCACCAATGTCGGCAGACGTTTGCTTAACCCTGAAATTTCAGAGATGAAAAAGATTTAAAAATAAAGTAATATATTTTTATGAGAAGGGTTGGGATAATATTTATTATGTAAACTTAATTGCACCCCTCACCCGCCTTCGGCACCCTCTCCCACAAAGGGGCGAGGGTTAAACCTTTGCTCTGCAAAGGTTAGCTTTTGCTTTCGTAAAAGCTTTAGTCTCTCCCCCTTCTGCGGGAGAGACAGCAGTTGTTTTGTTTCGGAACGAAACAATTACAAATGCAGTGAGGGGGAATAACAACATATAATAAATATTATCTAAATTTAGATTAACTTGAATTAATCCTGCAAAATATTCATTCTGTTGGTATAATAAATAAAACAGGGGATTATTTTGGAAAATTTAGAACTGCTAAAGCGTGCAATAAACGTAGAAGTAAAAAACAAATACATAAATATCCGAGGGAAAAAACAAAATTTCTCGGATTTTATGAAAATGCATATTCGCAAAATAATGAAACAATCCCTAATTCCTGAGAGGTGGAAGGTTATATTTGAGTATTTTGATATGTATTCAACCTTTTCCATGCCTGACAGAAAAAAGGCTATAGAGTATTTTGTCAAAGTTATGCAGTTGGAACTGCGTCAAAAGAAAGACGAAGAAAAGAACAAAAAACGTATCTTGGATCCGCACTCTTCCGTAACATATGTCAAAGGAGTCGGAGAAAAAGTCGGGGCAAAACTCAATAAATTGGGGATTTTTACGGCAAGCGATTTAATGTTTTATTTCCCGCGGAAACACATTGACTATTCTCAAAGAACCAAGATTAGAGACCTGCAGGCAGGGCAAACCACAACTGTTTTCGGAAATATTAAATCCGTTGAAGCCTTTATCACGAAAAAAGGCTTAGGAATAATGAAAGTTCGTATCGGGGATGAGACGGGGAGCATTAATTTAAACTTTTTCAATGCCAAAAGCTCAAAATATATTCTTGAACGCAGCAAACGCCAGTTCCCGACGGGGGCGGGAATTATTGTCTCGGGAACGGTAAAACTCAATTCCTACGACGGAAAGTATACTCTTGAAAATACAACCTATTCCATAATGTCGGAGGATTTCCTGACAACAACGAATAATCTGAATGTAGGCAGAATAGTTCCGATTTATTCTTTGAGTGAGAACCTCAATATTAAAACTTTAAGAAAGGCTATTTATAATGCTATTCAGTTTTATAAAGACACGATAGTCAATGTTGTGCCTGATTATTTGAGAGAAAAATATCATCTGTTGGATAAGAAAGATGCTGTCGAACAAATCCATTTTCCGGACAGTCAGGAAATGCTTGAGAAAGCTAGATTTACCCTGATTTTTGAAGAACTATTCTTGGTACAGTTAAAACTGGCAAGAATAAGAGAGAAGAACAGACTTGAGAATAAATCATTGCCGCTGCATATTGCGCGTGACGGACTTGTTATGAAGTTTATAAAAAGTTTGCCGTTTGAACTTACGGGAGCACAGAAACGTGCGGTTAATGAGATTTTGAACGATATGAACTCGACAGAGCCTATGCAAAGACTTTTGCAGGGGGATGTCGGGAGCGGTAAAACCGTGGTCGCGTGTATTATGTTGCTCGCGGGAGTTGAAAACGGCTATCAGGCGGCTATTATGGCACCTACGGAAATACTTGCGCAACAGCATTATAATAACCTTGTAAAATGGCTGACACCTTTAGGGTTGAGTGTCGGACTGTTCCTCGGAAGTTTAAAGAAAAAACAGAGAGCGGAGTTTGAAGCAGGTTTAAGAAACGGACAGATAAATGTTGCGGTCGGAACGCATGCCCTTATTCAAGAAAGTGTCGAGTTTAATAATCTCGGGGCTGTCGTTATAGATGAACAGCACAGATTCGGGGTAAACCAGAGACTTATGTTGAGAAAGAAGGCCGTAAACCCGCAAATTCTTACAATGACGGCAACTCCAATTCCAAGGACTCTCGCTATCACTATGAACGGGGATTTGGATTTGACAATTATTGATGAACTCCCGAAAGGCAGAAAACCGATAAAAACTTATCTTAATATGCCGAAAAAACAGATTTATGACCTTATCAGGAGTGAAATAAATGCGGGACATCAGACATATATTGTTTACCCGCTTATAGATGAGAGTGAAACTCTGTCCGCCAAGGCGGCAACTAAAGAGGCGGAACGTCTGCAAGAGACAGTATTCAGTGATTTAAAGATAGGACTTTTGCACGGAAAACTCAAAAACTCCGAAAAAGACGAGGTTATGGAAAAATTCAAAAACGGTGAATATGATATCCTTGTCGCGACAACAGTTGTGGAAGTCGGAGTGGATGTGCCGAATGCAACTGTTATTGTGATAGAAAATGCCGAGAGGTTCGGGCTTTCGCAATTGCACCAGCTCCGAGGCAGAGTCGGACGTTGTGAATTGCAGTCATATTGTATATTGACAACGGCAAGCCATTCTCGGGATATTAAAAACAGACTGTCTGTCATGACGGAGACAAATGACGGGTTCGTTATTGCGGAAAAAGATTTGGAAATACGAGGTCCGGGGGAATTTTTGGGCGTAAGACAGAGCGGACTGCCTGATTTGATGATATCTGATATCGTAAGAGATGCTAAAATATTGGAGATTGCACGCAGTGCGGCAATTGATTTTGTTAAAACTCATAATATAGATGATTACCCTAATTTGAAAGAGTGCACAAATCTGACATTAGACGGGACTTTGCTGTTAGGAACGTAAAAGAAAGCTTTTAAATTTATACTGATATAGTGATTTACATTATGTTACAATCTGAAATTTGCAGGGTTGAAAATAGAGAAAAATACGTTATAATAAAAACAGGGAAGTCCGTTAAAGAATGTGACTCAATAACGGACTCATAACTCCCTACTTAATGTTAAGTGCTATGATTATCGCTAAGATAAGCCATAGCGCTTTTTCAGTTATACTGAATTTCATTTTTCATCACCACCTTTCCGCTCAATGTCCTCATAACCAGTCTGTGACGGCGGTGGCAAACAGGAGCTTACCCCATATTATTATAACATAAATAACTGGTAAACTGTTAAATTTATATAATAAGATGTTCTGTACCGTTAAAAATTTAAAAATATAAAAATTATCTTTAATTGTCACAAAAATTTATGTTTACTATATAATAGTAATAGTATAGGAATAGAAAATATCCGGTTAGTTATGAAGGAGGCAAAATGGATAATATTCAAGTAACATCAGAGATTGCCGAAAAGTGTTGCGTTAGACGTGGCGTAAAGGGCTCTCCTGCTCCTATCCCTCAAGAAGGTGAATGGACAAAATGTAAAGAAATAAAAGATATTTCAGGTTTAACTCACGGTTGCGGTTGCTGTGCACCTCAACAAGGTACCTGTAAATTAACGTTAAACGTTAAGAACGGTATTATACAAGAAGCATTAATAGAAACAGTAGGTTGCTCGGGTATGACTCACTCAGCCGCTATGGCAGGGGAGATTTTACCGGGCAAAACTATTTTAGAGGCTTTGAACACTGACCTCGTTTGTGATGCTATTAACGTTGCAATGAGAGAATTGTTCTTGCAAATCGTTTACGGCAGAACTCAAACAGCGTTCTCTGAAAACGGATTGCCTGTAGGCGCAGGTCTTGAAGATTTAGGTAAAGGCTTATGCTCTATGGTTGGTACAATCCACTCTACAAAACAAAAAGGTGTAAGATACTTAAGCTTGACTGAAGGCTATATCCTTAAATTAGGTCTTGATAAGAATGATGAAGTTATCGGATATCAATTCATCAACTTAGGCAAATTTATGGATGCCGTAAAAGCAGGCAAGGACGTAAAAGAAGCTTACGAAAAGAACGTAGGTACTTACGGCAGATATGCAGATGCTGTTAAGTATATTGATCCGAGAGAAGAGTAGCGAGAAGTAATTTCAAGCTCGTAGAATAAAATTTACGGTCAAATATTTAAAGTAGTAGAAGAAAATTATAAAGGAAAATAAATATGGCAAAATTTGAAGGACAAGACAGACGTGAAGCTACTTTGGCTAAAGTTCTTCCTGAATACGGATTCAAGAATTTAGACGAAGCACGCGAATTATG
The DNA here is from genome assembly GCA_002481545.1 of Cyanobacteria bacterium UBA7753. GTDB lineage: Bacteria > Cyanobacteriota > Vampirovibrionia > Gastranaerophilales > Gastranaerophilaceae > UBA2883. The sequence continues at coordinate 17,305 of DLEF01000037.1, forward strand.
TTTGTCAAAAGGAATAGATGTTGATGCTATAGTAAAAGGCATTCAACCAATCGCTTTCGATAACGCATCTTGGGCATACACTTTAGGTTGCGCTATCGCTATCAAAAAAGGTATTAAGAACGCAGCAGACGCTGCTGAAGCTATCGGCTTAGGCTTACAGGCTTTCGCTGTACCGGGTTCAGTCGGTGACAGAAGAAAAGTCGGTTTAGGTCATGGTAACTTAGGCGCAATGTTGTTGAGAGAAGAAACAAAATGTTTCTGTTTCTTGGCAGGTCACGAATCATTCGCAGCTGCTGAAGGTGCTATCGGTATTGCTAACAACGCAAACAAAGTAAGAAAAGAACCTTTAAGAGTTATTTTGAACGGTCTTGGTAAAGATGCCGCTTACATCATCTCAAGAGTAAACGGATTTACTTATGTTGAAACCGATTATGATTACAAAACAGGTGAATTGAAGATTGTTAAGGAAACTCCGTTCTCAGACGGCGACAGAGCAAAAGTAAAATGCTATGGTGCTGATGATGTAAACGAAGGTGTTGCTATTATGCAACATGAAAAAGTGGACGTATCTATCACAGGTAACTCAACTAACCCTACAAGATTCCAACACCCTGTAGCAGGTACTTACAAGAAATGGTGCTGGGAAAACGGAAGAAAATACTTCTCAGTTGCATCAGGTGGCGGTACAGGTCGTACATTGCACCCTGATAACGTAGCTGCAGGTCCTGCATCATATGGTATGACCGATACAATGGGCAGAATGCACGGTGACGCTCAATTCGCAGGTTCTTCATCAGTTCCTGCTCACGTTGAGATGATGGGTGTTATCGGTATGGGCAACAACCCTATGGTTGGTGCTACTGTTGCATGTGCTGTTGCTGTTGCAGAAGCTATGAAATAGGGGTAAATGTAAGGGGATAACCCTTAATTACCTTATTATCGATAAATAATTTAGCGAAGGCGGATTTAACAAAATCCGCCTTCGTTTTTTATAAGTGTGATTTAAAGGTACGTTTAAAGAGTTCATATATGTGTTAGAATAAAATTATGAACAAGGTTTTATTTTCTGATTTTGACGGAGTTTTATTTGATACGATAAAGGAAGCCTACATTGTTTGCAGGCATGCTTTCTTTGGCGTGGATTATTTAAAAAATATTGACGAGAACGAGTATAAAAAGTTTTATCGCTTTAAATACCTTGTGTATAATTCATGGCAATATTATTATTTGATGAAATTATTGAATTTGCCCGATAAAGAGCTTGTTGAAAAATATGCGAATTGTATGCAAAACAGAGACTTGAATGCAGAGAGTAGCTTTGACACCCGTTTTTACCAAGCAAGAAAAGATTTGATTGATAACTACCATGATTTTTGGGATAAGTTGGAGACTCCGTTTGAGTTTTTCGATTTGGTCAAAGACTGGGTTAAGAATAAAAAGTTTGATTTGATTATTGTGTCAAAGAAGAACAAATCAGCTATTATTTACAGGTTAAATCAGTATGGGCTGAGCATTCCGCCAGAACATGTATTTGGCAAAGATGAATTGAAAAATTATGTGACAAAGGCAGATTTTATGCATGAGTATATGGATAAATTCGGAATAAAAGAGGCTGTTTTTGTGGATGACAATTCCAATAACCTTGTGCCGTGTAAAAAATATCCCGAGATTACTCCGCTCCTTGCCGGTTGGGGGAATATTAAGATAGGCGAAGTCGGGATGACGCCTGATGAAGTTATTGAAAAAATAATGTAGGGTATTTTATAGATACAATTTGTTGCACCAAATTGATGATTGCCAAAATTATTTTTAGATTCTTCGCATTTGTCTGTGTTGCATGTGCTCAGAATGACAGTAACGCGGTGGCTTTTGATGATTTGACATATGAAATCGTACATCAATTGTCATCCTGAGTGACAAGCCGTATGGATAGGGCTAAATCGTTCAAAATTAGCGAAGGATCTCAGCGTGTAGGGTAGGCTTTAGTCTACCGATAATTAAATTGTTACTCCCCACCTGTGCTTGTACGGTTCGTGCCTCGCCTACAATCACTTCCCTCCCCAAGCTGGGGCGGATGTCGCTCCGCGGATGTTCTTCGAATGTATGGTGCGGTCACTACCGCACCAACAAAATTGAACAAAATTTTTCCCGCGGAGCGGAAATACATTTACCCCCTCCAAATCTTAATTTTTCGTTAAGATTTTTAAGATTTCGCAGATTTTGTTATACATTAGATTATGTAATATGAGGATAAATTATAGGAGGAAATAATATGAATATTAAACCGTTAGCAGACAGAATAGTTATTAAGATTATAGAAGATACAGAACAAACTTCAGGCGGAATCTTCATCCCTGACAGCGCAAAAGAAAAACCTCAAAAAGGTGAAGTCGTTGCAGTAGGTCCGGGTAAGGCTGCCGAAAAGGGTGAAAGAGAACCTATGGACGTTAAAGTCGGTGATATCGTTCTTTATGCTAAATATGCAGGTACAGATATCAAGATGGACGGCGTTGAATACAAAATCTTGTCTATCAATGATGCATTAGCTATCTTAGGCTAAGGGGCGGGGGTAAATAATCCCTAAATTATATGTGAAAAATTATAGAGAAAATATAAATAGGAGAAAATTTATTATGGCAAAGAAAATAGTTTTTGAAGAAGATGCAAGAAAGGCTCTTCTTAGAGGTATTGATGCGGTAGCCAATGCCGTAAAAGTTACTTTGGGCCCAAAAGGTCGTAACGTAATTTTGCAAAAGAAATTCGGTTCACCTCAAATCGTTAACGATGGTGTTACCATTGCAAAAGAGATTGAACTTCCTGACGGATTGGAAAACTCAGGTGCTCAATTATTGAGAGAAGTTTCATCTAAGACAAACGATGTTGCAGGTGATGGTACAACAACAGCATCTGTTTTGGCTCAAGCTATCGTTAGAGAAGGTTTGAAGAACTTGACAGCAGGTGCAAACCCAATGTCAATGAAACGTGGTATCGACAGAGCTGTTGAATTGGCTGTTGAAAAGATTAAAGCAACCGCTAAATCAGTAAATACTAAAGACGGTATCGCACAAGTTGCTACAATTTCTGCAGGTAACAATGAAGAAATCGGTAACTTAATTGCAGAAGCTATGGACAGAGTTGGTCACGATGGTGTTATTACAGTTGAAGAAAGCAAGTCTTTCGGTACTAACTTGAAGGTTGTCGAAGGTATGCAATTCGACAAAGGTTATATTTCACCTTACTTTGTAACCGATCCTGAAAGAATGGAAGCTGTTTTGGAAGATGCTTACGTTCTTTGTGTAAACAAGAAAATTAACCTTATCTCTGATTTGGTTCCTGTTCTTGAACAAGTTGCACGTGACGGTCGTTCATTGTTGTTAATCGCAGAAGATGTTGAAGGTGAAGCACTTGCAACATTGGTTGTTAACACGATGAGAAAAGTTTTGAGAGCTGTTGCTGTTAAGGCTCCTGGATTTGGTGACAGAAGAAAAGCAATGCTTGAAGATATCGCTATCTTAACAGGCGGTCAAATGTTCACCGATGAACTCGGTATTAAGTTGGAAAATGTTACAACTGATATGATGGGTAAGGCAAAACGTGTAACCGTTACTAAAGATGAAACAACAATCGTTGTAGGTAACGAAACAAAAGATGCCGTTAAGAAACACATCGATTTGATTAAGAGCCAAATGGCTATTTCAGACAGCGAATACGACAAAGAAAAAATGCAAGAAAGAATTGCTAAGTTATCAGGCGGTGTTGCTGTAATCGAAGTCGGTGCTGCAACTGAAACAGAACTTAAGGAAAGAAAATTAAGAATTGAAGATGCTTTGAACGCAACGAGAGCTGCTAACGAAGAAGGTATCGTCCCTGGTGGTGGTGTAATGTTGGTAAGAGTTCAACAATACTTGGAAGAAAAATTACCTACAATCACCTTCGATTCAGATGATGAGAAGAGCGGTTATAAAATCTTGATGGCTGCTTTGGATATGCCTTTGAGAGCTATCGTTAACAACGCAGGTGCTAAATCTGATGTTGTAATCGATAACGTTAGAAACGGTAAGGATGCTTACGGTTATGATGCATTGATGTACAGATATACTGATATGTTCACTGCAGGTATCGTTGATCCGGCTAAGGTTACACGTTCAGCATTGGAAAATGCCGCTTCAATCGCTTCGATGTTATTGACTACGGAAGCTGCCGTTGTTGATATCCCTGAAGAAAAACCTGCTGCTGATGCAGCTGCAATGGCAGGCATGAACGGTGGTATGGGCGGTATGATGTAATCTTAAAGATTAGAAATCTATGCTCAATATAAAAGCAGGTGTGATTATTGTCACACCTGCTTTTTACATGATTTTTCTTTTGTAAACAAATGTAACAAATTGATTAAAAAAACTAAAGAAATCGCTGAAAATGCCGTATATACATGCAAAAGGGAATAAAAACAAGGAGACCACATTATGGGTATGTCAGCGTCACAAGCACGGTTGCTATCACTTACATCGAGAATGCATGATTTAGAATACCAGGCACAAGGACTTCAGTATTCCAAGTTAGATTTGGTAAATTTGAAGGACAATGCTTATAATGAATATAATGATGTATTAGATTCAACTAAATTCCAAATGTCTGTTATTACCCCTACAGGTAATCAATATCAGGATGTTACATATAACAATATGATGATGTCCAACGCAGGCGCTGTTCACTCTATGTATATGCTTGCAAACGCATCTACAGGTCAAATCTTGTTACCTGAACAGGTTGCAAAACAGTTCAAAGGCGGATTGCCTGAAAGTCTTGATGACTTTATGACAACCGTTGCAAAAAATTATTTGTATTCCGGAAGAGCTGATTTAGACGCAGAAGCTAAACAAAATGCAGAAAATGTTTTGGCTAATTCCGGTATTACATACAGTTTGAATGATACTTTAAGTGACTTCTTACTCAAAGTTGCTAAAAATAAATATAAAGGAGACGCAAGTTTAAAAACAGATACGGACTATATGTCTAAACTTCAACAAGACGGAAGTTACAACGATTGGGTTGATAAATTCAATAAAATAAATACGCCATATACGTCAGAAATGAAAGGAGACGGAAACTACGACTATTGGCAAGGACTTTATTACCAAATGGTAGGTTACACCGATGACGGTGGTAACATAGTATCAGGCAGAGGTTTCTGTCCGATTAGTCAACAAAACTCAACTGATAGAGATTGGTTGTCGGATGCTTTAAACAGCGGTGAAGTTCAACTCTTCAAGATGACTAAAGAAGAATCAATCTTCACAGACCTTAAAGCTGACACTCACAAGATTAATATCTTCGCTGAAACAAGCATGGCAACAGATCCTGAAATTACGGAAGTTCAAAATACGGAATTGATTGCACAAGCAGAATCCAAATATGAAAAGACATTGGAAGACATTGATGCAAAAGATACAAAACTAGATTTGCAGTTATCGAAAATAGATACCGAACACAACGCATTGAAGACTGAATATGATTCGGTTAAACAAATTGTAAGTAAGAGTATTGACAGATCATTTAAAACCTTTAACGCATAAAATTGACACTAAAAAGAGGATGGTTCAAAAACCATCCTCTTTTTGTTTTGAATGTGATATGTGAAAATGTACATATACTTAAATCAACTCTAACAGTTCATCAGGGGTGTATATTATTGTTTCGGCACCGTTTTCGTATAGGAAGTCTATATCTTTATAACCCCAAGTTACACTGATACACGGTATACCCGCGTTCCTTGCCGTCTGTATGTCAACTTCTGAATCTCCGATATAGATACATTCCTCCTGCGTTGCTCCGAGCTCTTTCATTACCTCAAACACAGAATCAGGCGCAGGCTTTGTACAAAGTTTTTTACCGTCTTTCGCCGGTCTTTGTCCGATTGCAATATCAATCAAATCGCCAAAGTATTTGTCGCATAACCCTTTTACCGCACTGTCAAACTTGTTGGAAACAACAGCCAAATGATACCCCGTCTCTCTCAATTTCTTTAACATAGGGATTATACCGTCATACGGTTTTGTCTTATTCGTCATATTCTCGGAATAGTTAGCCTTGAAAGTGGATAAGCATTCCTCATATTGAGGATTTCCTTTGCCCTTGGGGATGGCTCTTTCAATGAGTTTCGGGACACCGTTCCCGACAAAGCGTCTTACCTCGTCTATTGTTCTTTCGGGAAAATTAAACTTTCTCATAGCGTAATTGAGACTGTCGGTTAAGTCCTCCAGTGTGTATAATAATGTTCCGTCAAGGTCAAAAATTACTGTTGTAAGGCTCATTGTCTTATATCCTTTAACATTGTGTAAACGGTGTTGTCATCGTCAATCTCAATTATTTTGTAGACTCCGCCACCCATATTCGGTGTTGTAATATGTGAAACTCCGTTGTAAGTGACTTCATCGTTTTTGTTGTAGTGCCCGCTAATAACAGCCAATACATTGGTGTGTCTGCTCAACATCTGCATATATTCAAGTATATTGTATGTGTAATAAAACTCGTTGTTTGGCTTGTTGGCAAGCGGGAAATGCTGGATTATAACCGTTTTGTATTTCGCATTCTTCGTTAATTGTTTATCAACCCATGCGATTGTCTGTTGGTTATAATACCCGTTTACGGTCGGGATAAGTTCCTTACTTCCGTCTACAACGATAAATACAATATTCCCCTTCTTGAAAGTGTAATTTGTTTCTTTCGGGTGAAAATGGTTGTATTTGCGCACCGTTTTCATATAAGTTTTTTTGTCTAAGTTATGAGATTTTGATACATCTTTGTTCCCGAGTACTATGTAATACGGTTTATTTAAATGTTTAACATCATCAAGAAAGTTCTTGAGGTTTTCGACACTTGCTCGCCCTATGTTGTTCCCTGTGAACACAACAAAATCTATATCAGGTGTTTTGTTTATATCCTGTATAACTTTCTGCAGAGGCAGAGAAGATTCCTTAAAGAATACGTCCGTTACCTGCGCAAATTTGATGTCTTTTGCCGTTGCCGTTTGGAATGTCAGCAACAAAATCGACAAAAAACACAGTATTATCTTTTTCATTTTCAGCTCCCTAATGTTGTTATTTGCTATTAATAAAATAACACAAAAAATGCCTGTTCTCTATATCTTGTCATACATTGCAATAATCTTCTTTATTGCGCCTGACGCTATGTCAAAGAGTTCATCCATTTTTTCTTTTTCATATGGTTCACCCTCAGAGGTTGTCTGAAAATCAACTATTTTCCCGCTCTTTGTGAGTACGACATTGGAGTCTACTCTGGCATGGGAGTCTTCGTCATAGTCTAAATCTAATAAAATATCATCTCCGAGCATACCGATTGAGATAGCTGCTATCGGCTCTTTAATAGGATTTTCTTTGAGTTCGCCTGATTTTAAGAGTTTTTCTATCGCGTCATGTAGTGCAACAAAGCCGCCGCAGATACTTGCTGTTCTTGTTCCTCCGTCTGCTTGAATAACATCCGCATCAATCGTTATTGTTAAATCAGGGATTTTTGTAAGGTCAACGCAAGCTCTCATACTTCTGCCGATTAACCTTTGGATTTCGTGAGTTCTGCCCGAAACTTTGTTTCTTTCTCTTGAACATCTTGTGTTTGTAGCTGACGGCAAAAGCGAGTATTCAGCAGTAATCCAACCTCTGAGGTCATCAGGTTCCATCCATTTCGGTTTCTTGTGTTCAACTGATGCAGTAGTTATTACTTTTGTATCGCCAAATTCTACTAAGACTGAGCCCAATGCGTGTTTCGTAAAATCTCTTGTGAATTTTACAGGTCTCATCTCATCATATTTTCTTCCGTTTTTTCTTTGATATTTTGTCATATTATTTGCCTCTCTTATTAATCTCGCTGGTGCGGTAGTGACCGCACCCTACTTTATCACTTACTTATAATGTTTAACCTTGCATCAAGCTGTCATAATCAAGGTTATGACTTCTTGCGTATGCGAGGAATTGTTTTTCCTTTTTAGATACTCTTATTTGAAATATAAGAACATTATCAGGATCTTTTTTCTTTCTGCCTGCCCCTGCTCGTGCTCCGCCACGTTTTTTCTTTACTTCTTTTTCGACTTTATCATATAGTTCCGTTTGTTCGTCAGGTGATAAAATCTCTTTTATTAGTTCATCGTTAGATTTTAAATTATCCATTATCAGTACTCCTTATGTATTTTTCAATTCTGGTTTTTGCAAGTTCTTTGTATCGTTCGGGGGCTTTTTGAGTTTTCTTTAATGTGATTAGCCCTATAATAATGATACTGTTTTCCTGATACATATAATATATGCGAACTTGTCCGCTTTTTAGTTCAAATAATCCGTCTTTGTTTATTGGTCTGCTATCAACTCCGTCTTTGCCAAGCTGTTCAAATACGGCTACTGTCCGTAAAACTCTTTTGATATTTTGTTTATCAAGGGCTTTTAAATCATTTTCAGCTTCTTTTGTGTATAAGGCTGTAAATAGTTTTTCCATACTTTAATTATATATTATTTTTTGATTTTTGTCAACAAAATTCAAATTCTTTAAGTTATATTATTCTTTATTCTTATTTTCCCAGTTGTCCTCGTAATCCCACATATATATTTGTCCGCAATATTTGCATACCGCAAACTGGTTCATAAACATTAAATCTGGCACAAATGTGTAACTGTCTACGGTTATTTCTATTTCATTATTTTCGTTATACTTATGCGTAAACTTTTTGCTCCCGTGGTAATCCGGCGAGAACATCAATTCAAATTTATCTACCGATTTGCAATTTTTACAAATAAACATAACTATTTTCTTCTTTTTCTTTTCTTAGCACCTGCTCTGTCCAAGATTCTGTCATCAATTTGTTTCATCGCGCCAGAGTCGTTATAGAAATTTTTATACCATAAACACATGCAAATTACTCTAAGCGGTAACAGGAATTGTATCATTACTATCAATATTAGTGCCCGAACAATGAAATATGCAACCTGTGTCGGCATAATTTGTTTTGCTCCCATTGCGGAGAGTACCCAGTTTATTCTGTCTAAAGACGGAACGGATATATAAGGTACAATCAAATCTTTTAAATATCCGACTGCCTTTACCGTCTCTAAAAATACCAGAGCTATTTGCGGAAGAACAATATAAGTTAAACCGCCTATTAAACAAATCATAAGTAATGTTTGTTTAAAATGCCCCTGAACGTATGATGAACTGCGTTTGAAACACTCAACGGGCGACAGGTCAGGTTCAAATATAAATATTTGGAATATGAATGCGTAAAATACTAAAAGCACCCATACAAATACCGTAAATATCGGTATAACCGATAATAACAGTATACTTCCGAACATTATCAATAACCCAAAATACGGGAGCCATCTTCTTGTTATCATCATTGTATGTGCGGGAAAATCATAAACCCTTTGTGATTTTAGCATGTTCTCCGTCATGGAGTTTACCGCAGAATATGCAACTGCATAATCCCAGAGTGCCTTTATCCAAATTAAAGCAATCGGTATAAGTACAGCAGCCAATGCTATATGTAAATACATAGGTGTTTTTAATATAGGAACCGTCGATAAAATAACAGTCTTATATTCGCAGTAAGAATATAAAATTATCGCGGTCATAATAAACCCGAAAAGCTGTCCCAGTACAGGAAATACCATATACCATACAAAGCGGTCTATGTTGGTAAAATATAACCCTACCGATTGTAAAAATATTTCAAAAATTGATCCGTTTTTTCTTGCCATAAATGTATTCTCATAATATATTTTATAGTATAATTTTATTACTATAATATGTAATTGTAAACTAAATTAAGAAATATGAGCGAAAACAATCAGGAAGTAAAAGATTTAATCAACAGTTTTAAAGAAGACGAGTATTTTGATTTTGTGAATTTGCACATACATTCAAAATATTCGGACGGCAATGCGGATTTTGAAGACATTATAAGACAAGCAAGAGAGTTAAATTTCCGCAAGATAGCTATTTGCGACCATAATACGGTGGAAGGGCACCTTAAATATACCGATAAAATTCTTCTGCCTGCGGTTGAGTTTGATTGTTGGTACAAATTCGTATTTTTGCACATAATAGCTTACGGGATTGATGTTGAAAATCCTGTATTAAATAAATTTTACGCAAAAACAAAACGCGGTACGGAAAAAGATATTGTAAGAATCTTTGCACACAGAAATCTACAAAAACTTATAGAGGCAATACATCAGGCAGGCGGAATAGCGGTCTTGGCTCATCCTGCGTGCTGTTGGGCTATAAATCTTGACAAATACGTCGGCAAACTCGTTGATATTGGGCTCGACGGCATAGAAGTCTATTACCCTTATCAACGTCACAGAAGGTTTTTCAAATTCCACTCCGCAAGAGAAGTCAAAGAAATCGCAGAAAAATACAACCTCATAAAGACAGGCGGAACGGATTGTCACTCCAGAAATATACAGTATGTTGAAACAGGCGTGGAAGACGTTTAATTGAGATACTAAGGCAGTAAGGCACTAAGTGGCTAAGAGTTTATTACAAATTTAAAGTAACGAAACGGTGCGAAACATCGCACCCAACTTTTCAATTTATGAATCCTGAGTTATTAACTCTGCACTTTTAACTTTGCACTTTGCACTTTTTTATTGTATCCGATTAAATCCTTAATAACCTCGCCTGCGATAATCAATCCAACAACAGGCGGAACGAATGCGTTACTGCCCGGGATTTGGTGTTTAACCGTGCATTTTCTTGTCCCCGGAGGGCAAACACAGTGCGCACGACAGCTTATAGACATATCCTCTAACGGAGTAATCGGAGGTTCTTTTGAATATACGACCTTAACATCTTTTATTTTACGTTTTCTTAATTCCACTCTTAAAACACGTGCGAGCGGACAAACGGAGGTTTTAGAAATATCCGCAACCTCAAACTTAGTCGGATCCATCTTATTTGCTGCCCCCATTGCACAAATAATAGGAGTGTTTGCAGCCTTGGCGTGTTCTATGAGTGACAATTTTCCTACGACCGTATCTATTGCGTCAACGACATAATCATATTGGCTAAAATCAAATTCGTTCTCAGTCTTTGGAGTGTAAAATGTTTTATAAGTATTCACAACGGCATCAGGGTTAATATCGGCAATTCTTTCTCTTGCAACATCGACTTTGTATTTGCCGACGGTCTTGCGTGTTGCGTATAACTGACGGTTTACATTTGTTATACAAACCTTATCATCATCAATGATGTCTATTGTGCCGAGTCCGCTCCTAATCAATGCTTCAACCGTATATGCGCCGACTCCGCCTATCCCGAAAACCGCAACTCTTGAATTTTTGAGTTTCTCTGTTCCCTCTTTACCTATTAATAACTCCGTTCTGGAAAATTGATTTAACATACTTTTGCCTTAATTTAATTATTATTGACTGTTTTATTATTCCTATTGTAATATAAAATTATGTTATTTGCATTGTAATATGGAGTCAGGTTATGGACGAAAAAGAAAAAATGATAAACGGGCAATTATACGACGCTTTTGGAGAAGAAGAGCTGATACAGGACAGAGTAAAATGTAAAAAACTTTGTCAGGAATATAACCGCCTTGACTACGACCAAACGGAAGAGCGAACGGCAATAATAAAAAAACTTTTTGGAAGTGTTGCGGGCAAATTCCTCATAGAACAGCCGTTCAATTGTGATTACGGCTACAACATCCATATCGGCAAAAACTTTTATGCCAATCATAATTTGATAATTTTGGATTGCGCAAAGGTAGAGTTCGGAGATAATGTCTTTATTGGTCCTAACTGTGCTTTCTACACTCCTCAGCATCCGTTGGATGCAGAAACGAGAATATCGGGGCTTGAATATGCGTTCCCTATAAAAGTCGGCAATAACGTATGGTTCGGAGGAGGTGTTACTGTCGTTCCTAATGTCACAATAGGTGATAACACCGTAATTGGAGCAGGAAGTGTTGTTACAAAAGATATCCCGTCAAACGTAATCGCAGCCGGTAATCCTTGCAAAGTCATACGTGAAATAACGGCGGAAGACAAATACCGCTACGAAAAATAGGGGTAAATAGTTTATATTGATGAAATAATCAATTGCGTTAATCGGTGCGAAACATCGCACCCTACTTTTCAACTACCCAAAATATAATTGTGATTTGAGAGGACAAACCCTCATCCTGCATTTGTAATTATTTCGTGCCGAAATAAAACAACTGCTGTCCTTCCCCCATAGGTGGAAGGGTGATAACCGTTGCGCGGTTAGCTCATAACAATCCAGAGAATGCGTTTTGCAATGAGGGCTAAGTATATCGCAATAATACTGAATATAATATCGTAAATGAATTTGAAAATACCCATTGAATACAGAAGATTTTTAATCATAAACCAACTCTCGTGGCGCAGGCATGCAATGATTATAAGAATAAGCGCACCTATAAGGTTTATTATGATGACACCCGCGAGCACCGCTCTAAAGACATTTTTAAAACTGTAATTTCTGTTCAAAATAGTTCCCGCGAAGAACACGGCAGGGATGAATGACAGAATATATCCGACACCGTATTGGAAGATATATTTCCAGCCTCCGCCCATTGCGAAAATAGGATATCCCGCGAATCCGAGAACTATATATAACAATATCGTTACCAGAGTATATTTTCTGTCCAAAAGTGCCAGTATAAAGAATATGGCAGGTACCTGCGGAATGTATTTAACCGTCATTAAAAATCCGTGCCAATTTACTCCCGTATCCGTGAAATAGTGGCTCCATTTAGGGAATAAATCAAGCGGAATATAAAAATGCTTGAAGGTTACTTCAGTGAATGTTGCCATAATAATAAGCAGTACGCACAAACCTATGACAATAAGAGTGCCGAGCCTTAGTTTTACGGGTTCACCCTCGTATTTAAAATAATCTAATTGTTTTTGCAGTCTTTTTGTCATTTTAGTATTATCTTATTTTCAAGTTCCGCTACGTTTTTGTTAAGCAACGCTTTATACTCATCGGAAAATATATTCTCCGTCCACATAATCAGAGCGTCTTCGTTATTGTCCTGATAATAACCTTTCCTTGTTCCGAGCGACTTAAACCCGTATTTTTCATACAGTTTTATGGCAGGCTCGTTGCTCACTCTGACTTCTAACGTGATATATTTTATAAACTCATTATAGCAATCCTCCAAGGATTTGACAATAAGCGCGTCCGCAACATGTTGGCGTCTGTAGTCGGGATGTACCGCAAGTGTTGTAATATGTGCTTCATCTACAATGTGCCATGTACCGATATAGCCCATAATTACGTCTTTTTCGTTCTTCGCGGTATAGTATTTTGCAACCCTGTTTTTAACCTCGGAATAAAAAGCATCTTTGGACCAGTGATGTTCGCCGTATGATACTGCCTCAATATTAAACACACTGTCTATATCGGATTTATCCATCGGATTTACGTATATAATCTTCTTATCCATTATACTTCCTCCGGAACTTCTCCGACTTCGGGGATTCTTTCTCCGTCTTCTAACATAATCATAAGAGTCAGTCTTAACTGGCGTTTGTAACCCTCTAATGCTTTTTCTCTGGTTTTAGCGCAGAAAACGAAACTCGGAAACTCCTGTATCTCGATATAATGATAAAGGTCTCCGTTAAAGTCCGTGTCGGTTCCTTCAATCAGAGTCCAATCCAAATTCAAATAATAATCTAAATCTTTTTCACTACTCATCTAAAGAATTACTCCTCAACGGTTGTTTTAACATCAAACCTTCTCCGCCTATCATATCTGCTTGTTTTCCGTTCAGATACAAGTATACCGGCTTTTTCGTGTTATGGTTTACGGTTTTTATAAGTTGATACATCCTTTTATAGAGGCTGTCTCCGCCTCCGCCGTATTCAAAATCATCGGATAAATTTATTATTATCTTATTCGGAGTCTCTTTGTATGAAAGCAGCTTTGTTCCCGACGGAACTTCCGAATATACGCCTTTTTTGTGTTCATATCTTGTAGGGCCTGCAAGCAACATTTTGACTGCATATTTTACCTGAGAACCTTTGTATGAGGCAGGAACTTTTCTCGATAACCCAATATAAATATCTTTATCATTAGAAGTTTTTGCGAAAAATACGGTTGCAAAGACATCATCTTTTTTGATAATGCTATTTTTATCTTGTTCTTTTATTTTTTTAGTGTCAACTGCTGCGGACATATCCTCAGTTGTAGAGCGTTCGTTCACTTTTACCTGCTCTTTTTGGAACGGATTTTTAAGGTTTATATTAATATCCTGTAAAGGGTTATAATCCTTAAAGAATGTTAGTTTTACATATGCAAGTACGGCAATAATTAAAATAATTATTCCGATTAAGCTGTTTTTATTTCCGTGTTTTCTTTTTCTGCCCATATTTATTCAGCCTCTTTGATTACTAAGTTACCGTCTATGCACAATCTCTTAGGTGAAATCGTGATATTCTTTATTTTTATGTTTGTTTCAGTCCCTTCAAACAGGCTGATATTAAGTTTTTCCAACCAGTTTTGATTATTCATTACATCAATCAATTTTTGGGTGAAATCGTTGTTGTTATTTGCTTTTGTATCGGTAAATACAATCTTTCCGTCCTTTACGGCAACCCCCGTAGAGATAGAAAATTTAAACGATTTCCCGAACGGAAGTTTCAATGCTGATGATATTTTCATCTGGTTGTCAAGCAAAGTAACTTTTGGTGTTGTAAGGCTAACCAAAGGCAGCAGCGACGATATATCTTTTACGATTGATGTATGAGTTAGTAAACTCTTATTTAAATCGTCCTCCGTAATCAATATTTTATAGTCCATCGGGACTTCCGTTTTAAATACAATCGGTCTTTGTTTGTAATCAATATAATTGTAATCGGAGGTTGTCTTCATATAGAGTCTTGAAACATAAAGTTCATCATCAACGGATATGTTAGAGCCGTCAATGGTCATACCTTTGAAGATACCTTTTTTTAAATCGACACCGCTAAATGAGTCGATTGAGACTTTGTAATCCCCTTTTGCACTTTTGTTCAAGGCTTTTTCAATAGCGGAGCTTGCAATCTTTTTCGCTATAAAATTATACCCAAAAAGGTTCGTTGTAATCCTTACAAAAGGGGATGCCTTTTCTTGTACAACGGGTTGTGTTGTCTCTTCTTCCGCTGTTTCGGCAGTCGTATCAGGTTGTGCAGATTCTACTGATGTTTCGGTCGTTGTATCTGTCGTTGTATCTTCCGCTGTCGCAATATTCAAAGACAGCCCGAATACAGCAAGGCACAAGAAAAATATTATATTAAATCTTTTTGCTTTCATAATTGACCTTCTTTTTAAGTTAATTATACTACAAGTTTTAGGCTGTGCATAGTTATGCAGGCTCAATTGTGTATTCTTATTGTACCTTGATACTTTCATCCAAATATTTGATAAGCGGATAAATAAAGAATTCAATTATTCTTCTCTTGCCAATTCTTATCTCGTTTGTCGTGGACATACCGAATTTAATTCTCTCATTCTTGCCCTCAACCATCAACGTAGTATTCTCAGGCTTTATAAATACTTCAAATACAGGTCCGAGTTTTTGGTCTTCTATACTGTTAGGTGAAACGACCGTGACAACGCCGTGTAAAATTCCGTATTTTTGGAAGTTATAGGTATCAACCTTGATAGATACAGGCATGCCTGCCTTAACAAATCCGACATCCTGATTCATTACCTGTGCTTTTATGACCATTGGCGCATTTTTTTGCACCATAGTCATAATAGGTTCAGCAGGTTGAACAACTCCGCCTACGGTGTGAACCATTATTCTGTTTATATACCCGTCCGTAGGGGCTTTTAAGATTTGTTTTTGTTTTTCTATCTGTACCCGTTTGTTGTTTATTTCCGATAGCGATGCCGATAAACCGTTAATCTCGTGCCTCAACGTAGTCTCTTCCGATACCGCATCATCATATCTTTGTGTCGGGATAATATCGCGCACCTTGTTTAGTCTGCGTCTGTCCTCTGCCGCACGGTTCAATTTTGCTCTGTCTGCTGCTATCTGCTCTGAAACTCTTGCTCCTTCTTCTCTAAGATTGTTTAACTCCAACCCCGGCTCATACTCTGCAGGAGCAACTATTGCGAGCACTTGTCCCGCGTGGACATAATCGCCCTCTTCTACAAACAGTTCCGTCATAACCCCTTTATCAAGAGATTGGATAAGCTTTTCCTCTCCGTCAGGGATAATTTGTCCTCTTGCCGTGATTACAACATCAACACGCCCGAAGAACATCCATAAACCCGCTATCAAAATAAATATAATGATAGTCCAAAAGATAGTGTTGCCCAAAGGGTTAAGAGGTCTTTCCTCAATCTCCGTCAACAACGGTTTAAATTCATATGAGTCGTCTTCCTTCGGTATGATTAAATTAATCAGTTTTTGTTTTATGTCCTTCAGTTTCATGTTGTTTCCTTATTATTATATTTTATTATTTCCCCTCTACCTTTGGGAGAGGGTTGAATTTCTTAGCGAATTTATGAGCTTAGAAATTCGGGTGAGGGTTTGTCCGTATGTTACGGCTTTCCTCTTGGTGCGAAACATCGCACCCTACTTTATACATATTGGCACCCACTTAGTATCTTACGTTGATTGCGCCATATACAGCTGTCTGAAATATCCGTTATGTTTCAGCAGCTCTTGCGGCGGGCCCATTTCTACAATCTCACCGTTATCAAAACATACAATCCTGTCACAATCTTTAATCGTAGACAGTCTGTGTGCAATGATAATGGTTGTTCTGCCTTTAGCTATCATATCCATATTATCACGGATAATTTTTTCCGATTCGTAATCCAATGCCGAGGTTGCCTCGTCAAAGATTAGTATTCTCGGGTTCGCTACAAGTGCACGGGCAATAGCGATTCTCTGTTTCTGTCCGCCCGACAAGCTTGAGCCTCTTTCTCCGACTTCGGTATCATAGCCCTTAGGCAGTTTGGATATAAACTCATGTGCCCCTGCAATCTGTGCGACTTGAACAATACCCTCCATAGGCATATTAGGTCGAGGAAGTGCAATGTTGTCTTTTATCGTTCCGGAGAACAGATAATTTTCCTGCAAAACAATCCCGATATTGGTTCTTAACCAAACAGGGTTAATATTCCTGATATCAATACCGTCTATATAAATTGTTCCCTCGGTTGTATAATATAACCTTTGGATGAGTTTTGTTATCGTAGATTTTCCGCTGCCCGAACGTCCGACAAATCCTATTCTTTCTCCGGGGTGTATGGTCAGATTTATGTTCTTGAGTACCATAGGCGCCTCAATATTGTATTTGAAAGAAAGGTTTTCTATCTTGATTTCACCTTTGACGTCGTGTAACGTGATTGCTGTTCCTGATTGCATTTCAACAGGGCTGTTCAAGATATCTCCGATACGGTCAACCGCCAACAATGTTTGTTGAAAATCGTTCCATAATCCGACAAGCCTTAGCATAGGTGCCGCAAACTGTCCCGAGAACATCTGGAACGCTATCAATTGACCTATTGTAAGTTTGTTTTGGATTACCAAAAGTACACCGACATATAGTATTGCAATTGTCATAAGTTTTTGGATAAATCCGCAGATTGAACCCGTAAAGTTCCCCATAATAGCTAGGTTAAAACTTGATTTTAAGTATTTGCCGAGCTTATCTTCCCATTTTCTGAACATGGAGCCTTCAACCGCCAAGGATTTAACCGTTTGCACACCCGTTACAGCCTCAACAAGATATGAATTTTGTTGTGCGCCCATCTGGAATTTTTCTTCCAATCTTGTTCTCAATTCAGGTGTGATTAGAAGATAAATAACCGCGATTATAGCAAGTGCTCCGAGTGATATCATAGTTAACTTTACACTGTATACAAGCATTATGACTACGAAAACGAGTGAGAAAAACGCATCAATCAATACGGATACCGATTTATCCGTGATAAATTCTCTGATACGGTCAAGCTCTCTTACACGGGCTATAATGTTACCAACCTGTCTGTTTTCAAAATATACATAGTACAAATGGAACAGGTGTTGGAACAGCTTTGAACCCAGTTTTGCATCAATTTTATTCGTTGTATGGATAAAGATATAATTTCTTGACAGGTTTAAGAGCAATTCAAAGATTGATACAATGATGAATGCAAACGCAAGCACATCAAGTGTTGAAATAGTTCTGTGTACAAGAACTTTATCCAAGATAACCTGCGTAAATAACGGAGTTACAAGTCCGAATAATTGGACTACAAAGGAACCTAAAAGCACCTGTCCGATTATCTTTTTGTATTTGAAAATTTCGTTAAAGAACCATTTGAACCCGAATTTGACATCATCATCAAGCATTTTATGCGCAAGTACGAGGATGAAATCCTGCATTTGCTCCTGTAATTCTTCATAAGTATGGACTTCGGGATGTTTTTCAAGAGGCGTCAAAGTCAAAACCTTGTTTTCGTCTGGTCTCACTGCAAGCAAAACTCTGTAAGTATCATCCTTGAGCTGTATAATAGCAGGCATAGGATACTTGTCCGTCAAATCAGTCAGGGCAAATTTTTTCTTTTTTATCTTGAATCCTCTGCTTTTTGCTATACGCATAAGCTCTTCCGGAGACACGTCCGCGGTTTCAATCCCAAATTCACGCACGACAGAACGCATATCAATATCGGTCTTGTTCATCCTTGCGACTATCTCAAGACAAATCAGCCCCGAGTTGACGTTGTCGGGTAATGACCTTTTCGGTTTATCATCCTGTATGTTTTCCTGTTTGATATCTTCTTGGTTATCCATATTTTTTCCTTGTTAATGCTTTTTTCGTTGTGTTGGTGCGGTGGTGACCGCACCCTACTTTCTCGTTAAGTGAAAAGTGATAAGTTCAAAGTTATAAGTCATAAATTATTAACTTTGCACTTTGAACTATCTTAGTGCCCTAGTGCCTTAGAGCCTTAATATCTTCATTTGCCCCTCCATCTGATATCATCATCAAGTTGGTAGGTCAGAACCTGTATTCCTCTTTGGATTGCAAGTTCCGTTACGGTGTTTTTTGTGAGTTCTATCTTTTGTTCCAAAGTTTTTACTTTGGCGTCGTTTTCATCAATCGGTGAAACCAATTTCTGTGCAACAAGCCTGTGAACAGAATTTTCCTTGCTGTTCAGCTGTTTTATTATCTTATAATTACTCTCGATTTGTTTATCCAAATACAAGAGGTTTGTGCGCATTGTAGCCAACTTAGTCATTAATTCCGCGATTGCCTTATCGCGTTCAACTTTGAGTTGTCTGTATTCAAGTATGGTTTTTTGTATATTTGACCTGTTTTTCATTCCGTCAAACATCATCCACGTTAAATTTGCTCCGACCGTGAGGTTGGAAGGTTCAATGTCTCCCAAGCTGTCGTTATAGCTTGAATGGTTTGCTCCGTATAAATAGTATCTGCCGTATGCGTTGATTTTCGGGTAATTGTTACGTTGTGCGGCTTTTATTTCAAACCCTTTTTTCTTTAATTGTTTTTCGTAGATTTTCCAAGTGACACTTTTCGTGTAGTCGTCCATATTCAATACGTCGTAGTCGGTTTTGCCCAAATCAGCCACTGTCAGATTATTTATATCATATTTTTCACCTGTATAAAATTCAAGCCAATTAAGAGATTCAGCCATTGTTTGTTTTATCTCAAAGATTCTTTTGTTTACTTCTTCTGCTTTTACAACCTGATCGTCATATTCCGTCTTAGATATTTCTTTTGCGTCAAACAGGCGTTTTTTATAACCTAATGTTTTATTTTCCAGTGCCAAAATCTGTTTGTTTAATTCTATCTGTTTTTTTAGCATTAAGATTTTTGAGTATGTATCAATGATAGTTAAATTAAGGTCTTGACGTTTCTGCTCGGTTTCCAATTCTTTTACGAATACGTCCTCTTTTGCGGCATTTAAATTATTCCTTCTGACCCCGAAGTCAAAAAGGTTATAATTGAGCGTAACCCCTAAGATAGACTGATATCTGGTGTACGGGTTGATGAAGCTCTCCCCGATAGACATAACCGTGGATTCTCTTGCATCACGGTAGTTCTTTGTATATTCGGTTCCTGCAATAGCGATAAGTTTAGGATAATACTCGGAACGGGCTCCGCGAACGCCCTGTTTTGCGATAAGGACATTAAAATCGGATATTTGCAAATCGTAAGAATGTGCCTCCGCCTTAGACAAAACATCGTCAAAACTTATCTTTGTAACAAGCTTTTTATCCTTTTGTACATTGAGTTTTACGGTATCATTATTTTTATTTTTTTGAGCTTTTAATTTTACGGTCTTTTTATCTTTTTTATGGCGTATTGTTCTCTCAACCGTTCTGTCGGTTGTTTCAAGTATGTTTTTATCAAAATCATCTTTTGTTTTTACGTTGTCTGTCGTTTGTGTTTTCTTTACTTTAACTTTTTTGGCTTTTTTGCGACCGAAAATGTGAGCCTTTTTCCCGCTTTCGCCTTGCGGTTCATAGACAATCCCGTCGGTTTTTACCGTTTGTTTATCTGTTTTGGCAAATGCATCAGGACACATGTACACAGTTGTGCACATTATCAAAAATATTAGCGCTAATTTCTTTATATTCATTACAAAAAATTATTTCCATACAAATGTATATTAAAAGAATACTCCAATTATGCCTGACCGTCAAGAAAAGAGCCATAAAAATCCAACTTAAGTATTAGATAAATAACGGAATATTTGATTATTAATCAAATGTAAAATTGTTTAAATCAATATAACAAATTATTTTTTTAGAAGCTTTATTTAAGTATGAATATAACAGCTGTTCAAAATTATAATTTATATTCTAAACAATGTAATCCGAATTTTAAGGCAAATAACCGTAAAATAATTGATAAAGCCACGGGAAATGTCTATAAAACAACGACTTATTTTTTTAGAGAGGACTTAAACTGGGACGGATTTGTTAAACTTTTAGACAATAAATATAAAGATACTCTAAAAGTGAATGTCTATAATGATGCCTGTTCCGGAGGACATGAACCCGTAAGTCTTGCCATAAAGTTAAAACAGCGTATGGGTAAACGTGCAGACAAATTCTTCCCTATCCACGCGAGTGACTATAATCCGACAAATATAAAAAACGCTAAAGCAGGTATTATGGGGATTAAAAATGAAGAACTTTACCGAATAAATGAAGAAACAAATAACCGATACAGGGATTATTTCTCATTCGCTCCGAGAACAAATTTTTGTGATGATTTGGCACTGTCCCCAAAAGGTGATTTGAGTAAAAATATAGAATATAAACAGGGCGATATATTTAAGAATATTGAACAAATGCCGTCTTCAAATACTGTTCTTTTATGTCGTAATTTTTGGAGATATTTGCCCGAAGACGGAAACAATGCCGAAAAATTGGCACAAAAATTGGGTGAGAAATTAGACTCAAGCTCCCTTGTTGTAATCGGCGAACACGACGGAGAATGCAACACAAAAGGACTATTGGAAAAATACGGCTTTGAAGAAACCCCCGTTCAATACGTTTTCCAAAAAAGGGGTAAATAGTAAGAAAGTAAAGCCCCTTCATAAATGAAATCGGCATTATTAAATATCTAAAATTCGTAAATGGAGATAATCCATAGTTATAACTATATATTTACCCCTTTACCCACTCCCTAGAACATTGAAACGCGTTCAACCTGTTCCATGATGTCAGAGAGCGCATCAGGTTTTGCGAGTTTTGAGGATTTTTCTTTCAATTTCTGTATTTTATCAGGGTTATCTTTCAAATCCAATAACAGTTTTAATAAAGAGTTAGGATCGGTGTCTGCATCTTCTAAGTATTCGCAAGCTCCGTTATCAAGAACGTAGCGTGCGTTCTTTCTTTGGTGGTCTGCTGCCGCATAAGGATACGGTATTAAGATAGGTGCAACATCAGACGCGAAAATTTCCGACAAACTCAATGAACCTGCTCTTGAAATGACAATATCAGACGCTTTTATTACTGTTATCATATCGTCAAAATACGGACGAATAAGCAGGTTTCTGTCTTTGTCGTAGTCTTTGTATATCTTTGATAATCTTTCAATAATTTTGCTGTAATTTTTTTGTCCCGTTTGGAAAATAATTTGGAATTTATGGTCTTGAGAGAGTTCTTTTATTATCTCTACAAAGGCTCTGTCTATTGCTCTCGATCCTTGAGAACCTCCCATTACGCACAAGACGAGCCCGTCTTGTTTAAGGTTTAACCTTTTTCTTGCCTCTTCTCTCGTGAGTGTTTTAAACTTAGGTCTCAGAGGGTTTCCGTTAACATAACAATTTCTGTTATTTATATAGCTTTTTGCCCCTTCAAAAGCCAAAGAGACGCATTTTGCTCTGCCTGACATTTTTCTTGTAACAATCCCCGGCTGCATATCACAATCGTGGAGCATATATGGAGTTCTCTTAAACATTGTTGCCATAAGAACAGGTGCGGAGACATATCCGCCCGTTCCGAATATCATATTCGGTTTATATTTATACAAATAATATGTGCATAACAAAATAGAATACAAAAGTTGTAATCCCCATAGAATGAATTTAAAACTTAATTTCCTCGGCATACCTTTTACGTAAACGGGCAAAAAGTTGTACCCTTTTTGTTGTGCTATGGAATATTCAAGATTATACGGGTTTCCGATATAGTAAACATCGTAGTCGGGATTTTTTATCAATTCATCCGCAACTGCAATCGCAGGGTATATATGACCGCCTGTGCCGCCACCCGTTATGAAAAATGTTTTCTTAGACATATTGTTGAATCCTTATTGTTTTAACTTTTGTTCTTGAGATGTTCAGAATAATCCCGACCATCCAAAGTGTGATTAAGACTGATGAACCGCCGTAACTTATGAACGGTAACGGTACACCTGTTGCAGGAACCATTGAACTTGCAACACTCATATTAATAAATGCCTGACAGGTTATAGAGAAGGTTAATCCCATAGCCAGCAATTTGCCGTACATATCAGGGCATTTCGTCGCTATCATAAACCCACGGCATAGAATAGTCCAGAACAGACCTATAATAAATACGCAACCGATAAAGCCCATCTCTTCTCCGATTACGGCGAAGATAAAGTCCGTATGTGCTTCCGGAAGCCATGCAAGTTTCTGTTTTGATGCACCGTATCCGCAACCCCACAGGTTACCTGATGCGAATGCTACCATTGATTGGATAATGTTATAGCCTGCACCTAACGGATCTACTTCAGGGTTTAACCATATTTTAATACGTTGTAACTGGTACGGTTGTAAAAGTGTTCCGAGCCCGCCGAGCCCGAATACTCCAAGAAATCCGAACCCGATTAGTTTGAATGAACCGCCCGCCGCAAGATACATCGCAAGCGAGGTCAGGAACAGTAACATAACCATACTCAAGTTAGGCTGTTTGAAAATCAACAGTACCATTATGATTATCAACAGGAATGTTGACCATTTTTTTGAATCCAAGAGGTTTGCGTCTTTAGAAAATACTTTTGCCAAAAGCATTACGACCGCAGGTTTTGCGAACTCGGACGGCTGCAAACTCACAGGCCCTAAACTTATCCACCTCTGTGCACCGTTGATGACATCTCCGTTTGCAAGTACGTATATAAGCATCAATATTACAAACACGGCGAACCCGTTTGTAATATTAACCAGTTTTTTATAATCAAAATTTGAGAAAAATTTTAGCCCTATATATCCGAGGATTACACCGCCTATCTGAATAAGTGTGAAGTGCAAAGGAAAATATCCCGCATTTACGGCTTTCGGAACACTCGCCGAAAATACCGCCATTATCCCTATTACTACAAGGAAAAATACAACAATAGACAAAACTCTGTCGGGATTTTTAATCTCGATGTTTTGCTGGGTTACATTCCTCATTATTCTGTCGTGGTTATTACCTCTTTGATAGTACATAATCTTTAAAAACTTTCCCTCTTTGTTCAAATCCCGTGAACATATCAAAGCTTGCACACGCAGGCGATAATAATACGACATCAGGATGTAATTCTATCGATTTGTCAATAGCACTTTCCATTGTGCTTTCTTTTATTATATTGTTAAACCCGTTTTTCTTTAAGTTTTCGTCAAACCTTTCGGTTGCCTCACCTATCAGAATAACGGTTGTGATGTGTTTGTTTACGGAATCGCAAAACTCATCAAGGCTTGTGAGTTTATCTCTTCCCCCCGCTATCAAAACGACGTTTTGATTGTTGAAAGAATCTATCGCTACAATAGATGCCTCAGGGTTTGTAGCCTTAGAGTCGTTGTAGAACGTTATTCCGTTATATTCTCTTACTTTTTCGAGTCTGTGTTCAGGTGCTTTGAATGACATTATGGCGGATTTGATATTCTCGTTTGTTATTCCGACAATCTTCGCTATAATAATTCCGCACATTATGTTTTGATAATTGTGATGTCCGACAAGTGGGCAATCCTTTATATCAATTACCTTTTCTGCTTTGCCGTCTTTTTTGAAATAAAGGGCATTATCTTTTATATAAGAGCCGTTCTTTTCATCCTCTTTGTCAAAGACATACAACTTTTTGTCATTGCCGTTTTGCCATTTTTTGTTTTCGGCTCTCCATTTCATCAACTCTTTATCCTGACCGTTCAGAATGTCATATTCCGAATTGATGAACAGTTTTGCTTTTGCGTCAAAATAGTTTTTAAGAGTTCCGTGCCAAGTAATATGGTCAGGGGTGAAATTCGTCCAGCAAGCGACTTTTGGTTTTAAATATTTGCTGTGGACAGCCTGATAAGAACTCATCTCACAAACGAAATAATCAGGGTTGTTGTTTACTTCCGCGATAGGCGGATCGCCTATGTTTCCGCAAGCGGGAGCCTTATATTGTGTTGATAAAATATGAGAGGTCAAAGCCGTCGTTGTGGTTTTGCCGTTTGTTCCCGTAATTGCAATGAATGGTGCATCGGATTCCCAATAAGCAAGGTCGGGTTCTGATATTATTTCAACTCCGTTGTTTTTGAGTTTCAAATAAAGTTCGCTGTCCAATGGTACGGATGGGCTTGTTATTGCGAGGTCAACATCTTTTAAAAACTCATCCGAGTGCCCGCCAAACTCTATCTTAATCCCCTTTGAGGTTAGTTCGTTTACTTCTTTTTCATCGTCGGGTTTTTGTTCTCTGTGTTCGGTTATATAAATATTACAGCCCTTGTCTGCAAGATATCTTGCTGCTGCTTTCCCGCTGAGTGAAAAACCCATTATTAAAATCTTTTTGTCTTTATAATCTCTCATCTTTTCTGCCTTAGATATTTCGTCGGAAGAGTAATTCTTTTGTATATTCCAAACTCATTTACCCTTCATACATTTCAAATCTATTTATATTATAAAAGATTAAGGAGGAAATGCAATTATGTAAAGGTTGGGTTATAAAAACTTGCAGGACTTGATTTATAAATAAAAATTTTATATAATATACCCAAAAGGGAATATTTGTATAAAATAAATTAAAACATTAGCAAATATTCCCAAAAAGGAATTTTATGCAAATAAACAACATTAAAGAACTTGGCGAATTAATAAAAACGACCAGAAAATCTCAGGGGTTAACCCAAAAAGATTTGGCACTTGTCGCAAATGTTGGTGTCAGATTAATAATAGAGATGGAAAGAGGAGAAAGAAACGTCAATATTGGAACAGTCATAAAAGTATGTTCTATGTTGGGGTTAAATATAAATATTGAATAAAAAATGTTATGGCAAATGAATTAGAAGTATATATAAATAATATTCATGAAGGTACGCTAAAAAACGGTGAAAATGGCGGAATAAATTTTCAATATGACGATTTATCCGTATTGCCGATATCTGTCAGTTTACCTGTAAGAAAACTTGTCTATAACTCGGATGAATGTCACGGATTTTTTAACGGGCTGTTACCTGAAAGTGAACAAACAAGAAAACGTATCGGGCTAAAATACGGTATAAATCCGAATAACGATTTTGCTCTTTTGAAAGCTATCGGGTATGATTGTCCGGGGGCAATAGCTTTTATCAATAAAGGTGAAGAAAATAACCTTTCCGAATATTATGATATGATTGGTGTTGAAATATCTGATATTGAATTGGAAACACTAATAAAAGAATTACCTCAAAAACCTTTGGGAACAGGAGTAAAAGATATGAGGCTTTCACTTGCGGGGGCGCAGGATAAAACGGCTGTTCTGATTAAAGAAGATAAGATATTTTTGCCCGCGAAAAATACTCCGACTACTCATATAATTAAACCCGAAATAAACGGTTTATCTGAAACGGCAGAGAATGAATATATATGTTTAAAGGCTGCCGAGAAGTCAGGTATAAATACTATAAATGCAGAGTTAAGAACATCAGGCAAAACAAAATACTTGATAACGGAAAGGTTTGACAGAGTGATTCGTGACGGCAAAATAAAAAGATTACATCAGGAAGATTTTTGTCAGGCTTTGAATATTGCAAGTGCATATAAATGTGAGCAAGAAGGCGGTGTTAGTTTTAAACAATCATTTGAAGTTTTGAGAAAAACTAATAAAGCTGCATTAAATATAAAGCAATTTATAAACAGAATGATTTTTAATTATCTGATTTTGAATAATGATGCCCACGGCAAAAATTATTCGCTGTTATATACTGAATCGGGGGAATTAGAACTTGCTCCTGTATATGATATCCTTTGTACAAAGGCGTATTCCGGATTATCGTCAGATATGGCAATGGAGATTGGCGGGTGTTACGATATCGGGAATGTCCTTCCCGAACATTTTAAAAAATTGGCAGATGAGGTCGGTATTAGTTATACAGGATTAAGACAGTCTATAATTAATCAGTGTGAAATTTTACCTGACATATTAAAAGATGTTGTAAGCGGATTTGAGAATAAAATCGGTACGGTTATTTTGAATAAAGTGTCAAAACATTGCAGAAAAAATTTAAAATTATTTAAACAGAAAAATATTTAATTCATAAGTAGAGAGTAATGATATTATTACAAAATGTAAAAACGAATTTACATGGGCTGAAAGTCAGGTATAATCTGCTATATGATATGATAAGATATGATGTGACGGGGCGGGGCAAATTCATGATTTTTGATGCTTTTGTATTAATAAGTGTAAAAAATCACGGAAAAAATTATGCCGATTAATAATTTGAATGCGGGAACACCGCAAGTAAAACCAACAACAGTTGCAACGACAAATACTAATACGGAAAATAAGGCTGATAAGCCTAAAATATCAAAAGATACAGCAGTTAAAGTCGCCGTCGGAGCAGGCTTGGCAGCCCTTGCTGCAGGCGGGATATATATAGCAACCAGAGGCAAAGGCGGAGGTAAACAATTGGGATAATCCGCAAATGCTCTCAAAGAGATGACAGTGGATGCTTTCAAAAAAGACGGCAAATTTGTAAAAGGTAAAGCTTTAACCGCGTCGGGTGAAAATTATTCCGGTAAATTGACGAAAGAATTAAAAGACGGCAGTACCTTGACAAGGGAATATAAAGACGGACTTCTGCAATCGGCAACGAAAACGAAAGACGGCAATGTACTGTCTTCAAAATCATACAGTTACAATGAAAACGGACAGCTGACAAAGATAAGTAACGAAAAAGGTACTCTTGTAGATAGGACTATAGGAAAGGATAGAATTGAAACATCTATTACTACAAAAACAAGCCCGTCAAGAATAATAATATTGTTGGATGAAAACGGAAATAAGACATATACAAGCGTAACAAAAACGGATAAAAAATCAGGCAAATTGCGTCAAGATATAATAGGATTTTATCCTGACGGAAAACATAAAAGATTTGTAAGCAAAGGCGGTGAGGGTAGTTCTGCATTTGGTCCGAGCAGAGATGTTACCTTCTATGATAAAGACGGAAAAGTTACCGATACATTATCATATAAAATAGGCAGTAGCGGAAACCTTAGTTACAAATATAAAAATATTGAATCGGAAGACTTATCGCCTTATAAAATAATAGCTGGCAGAAGATATTCCATTGATGGCGGTTTAGGTTTTGATCATATAGAATTACAAAGACATACAATTTATTCCGGTAAAACACATGGCAGACACAGCGTATATCACTTAGAAAAAGACGGAATGGATTATGGTTATGCGGTTTCACCTAAGAAAAGCGGGTTCATGGCAGACTATTCTGACGAAGAAAAACAAAAAGTATTAGATGCGACAAAAGATTTCAAAAAATTGGTTTTGGAAAACATAAAAACAGGTCGCAGATTGGCTAACGAATGTTCCGAAGGTGAAAAAATGATAGAAAGCAGATGGCTGAAATAATTTATAAAGAATGTAGCATGTAGGTCAGGCAGCGAAATTACGGACGGCAACGACCAATAAGCATGTAGGGCAGGCACTGCCTGACAAAAATATAAAAACAAACAAATTGAGGTACGTGAAAATGTACCTCTTTTTGTTGTGGTGGCATAAAAACGCATTATTAGTGAGGACAAACCCTCACCCTGTATTTGTACGACTCATAAATTCTTCTACAACTGCTCTCCCTCTCCCATAGGTAGAGAGGTGAGATTCTTCGCACCAACTTGGGTAAATGTACTCAGAATGACAGTAACGCAAAAACTTACGATGTCTTTACTTACGAAATAGTACGTTATTTGTCATCCTGAGCAATAAATCGTATAAATAAAGCTAAACCGTTTATATAATAGCGAAGGATCAATATATTGGTGCGAAATATCGTACCCTACGTTTTTTATTTTCTTAGTGCCCTACTGCCCTACTGCCTTAGTATCCTTTTCCCTATGCTCCGAATACCTTGAATAATCCGACCGCAACCGCTCCGCATATCATAGAGAATATTGCAAACCCTGTCACAATCTGTTTTTCGTTAAATCCGCAAAGCTCAAAATGGTGGTGAATAGGTGCCATCTTGAATATTCTTTTCCCCGTGGTTTTGAAACTTGTAACTTGCATAATAACTGACAAAGTTTCTATTACAAAGATACCCGCAAGGATAATTAAATAAATTTCAAATTTGCCCATAACAGCCAGAACCCCGAGCAATCCGCCCATAGCAAGTGAACCTGTATCACCCATAAAGACTTGTGCTTTCGGCTTGTTATATCTCAAGAACCCTAGCAATGCACCTGTTACAGCAGCCGAGATAATCGCCAACTCTTCACATCCTGACATTTGTGCAATGAGAGCTGTTGCCAAGAACGCAAAAACTCCCGTCGATGCTGCGAGCCCGTCAAGTCCGTCTGTCAAATTGTATGCGTTTGATGCTCCCGTTATTGCAAAGATAGCGATGATAGGGTAGAACCAACCGAAATCAAACGACCATTTGCCAAAACTGATATATGTTGCGTGGTCGTTGGAAACCATTAAGTAAAATACAGGCAATACCGCAATCAAAACTTGTCTTAAAAACTTGCCTCTTGCACTCAAACCTTTGTTCTCGTGTCCTCTTATCTTGAGAACATCATCCTGAAACCCTGCAAGAGCGTAGAATAAGAATGTTATCAAAACAATCCAAGCCGTTGTGGTAACTTTTTCTGCCATAAACAAGGTTGTGACGGACGCTATTAAAATTGATATTATGATGAATACTCCGCCTGTGGTCGGCGTACCCGCTTTCTTTTTGTGGTTTTCGGGTGCTAAGTCAAGAATATATTGCCCGATTGTCTTTTTTCTCAAAAAGTCAATGTACGGGATTCCGAACAGTAAACACAGTATCAGCGCCATTAAGAAGGCTGTTATCATCATTATCATTTATTTTCTCCTTTTAAATACGTCAAAATTTCCTCAAATTTCATCGATCTTGATGCCTTTAAAAATATTGTAGTACCTTTTTTTATATTCGCAAGAATGTAAAGTGCTACATCCTTATTACTCTCAAAACTATGTGTCGGACAAACCTTTATTTCCTCCGATATATGTTTTGCAAGTTTCCCGACCGTGAGGACGGTTATATTTGTTTCCCCCTTTTTGTTTATAAAATCTCCGATTTCTCTGTGGTATTTTTCTTCATCTTTACCGAGTTCTCCCATATCTCCGAGAACAACGACCGTATCGGGATAGAGTTCCAATATCGTATCGAGTGCCGCTCTCATAGACTCAGGGTTAGCATTATAGCTGTCGTTTATGACTTTATATCCCGCAATATCCTCTGTTTCCCAACGTTTTTCTATCGGTTTGTATTCAGCCAAACCTTTCTTTATTAAGGCATAATCTATATCCAGATACTTACCTGTATTTATGGCAGAGAGTGAGTTTTCGACATTGTAATCGCCCTCAGTATTCAAGATATAATCTTGATTTGCATAGGTAAATTCCGTATGCCCTATCTCTCGTTTGGTTATTTGAGCATCAGCCAAAGTGAAATATAATATTTTACCTTTATAATCAACTGTTTTCTTAATCAATTCATCATTGTGAGCGATGAGAATACCGTCAGGGTTTTGGTGAGAGGTTATTTCGCATTTTGCTTTTGCAATATTCTCTCGCGAGCCGAGACGTCCTATGTGTGCAGTTCCGACATTTGTAATAATTGATATATCAGGCTCCGCGTATCTTGAAATTAATTCTATCTCGCCTAATCCTCTCATGCCTGCCTCAATAATAAGCACTTGCGTATCTTTCGGCATAGAAAATACAGTCTGACAAAATCCGATTTCGTTGTTGTGATTGAGCGGAGTTTTGACAGTTTTGTATTTTTGGCTGACTACCGCATAGACGAGTTCTTTCGTTGTTGTTTTGCCTGAACTCCCCGTTATCATAATGACTTTCGGATTAATCTGTTTTCTGTACCAATTTGCAAGTTTTAAATAAGCCTCTTTCGTATCGGCTACTTTTATTCCGATAGCGTTTGTGTCGGGCGGAACATTCTTTTCATCCGTGTAAAAATATCCGACTGCTCCTGCCTCAACGGCTTTATCAATAAATTTTTCTCCGTCAAATTTTTCGCCCTTGAGCGGGATATAGAAATCACCCTTCTTTATTGTTCTGGTATCGGTCGAAAAGGTTTGGATTTCTGTTTCTTCGTTTATCTGTTGATTTTCGTTTTGGTGTAAAGAATTGCACCCTGCAATGTTTCCGCCTACTGTTTTTGCTATCTCTTCTATTGTTATCATTTTATATTTTGTTCTCTTTCTCTTTTGAGTTTTGTTGGTGCGGTAGTGACCGCACCCTACTTCTAATATTGTTTAATGTTGTTGGGTTGAAAAGCCCAACCTACATTTATTTGCTTTATATCATTTTATATCTGTTGCAATAATACCATAAAACATGAAAAATTGTAACGATTTCTTAATATAATAATGACAAACGCGAAAAATATATTTAGAATGAAAAATGTACTTGATTCAAAGACAAATTTTTAAGTAAATGCGTACTAAGAATTACCCCAAAAGGTACAGGGATAGTTGTGTCTGTTCTTTGATTAATTGGATTATTAGTATTCCGAATTATTATATATTTACAATCGGTAGACTGAAGTCTACCCTGCTTACTGCCTTATTATTCTACCTGCTTAGTATTTTTTAATGTTCTTATATCAAGAATCAATCCGAATAAGAATAAAAAAATAACTAGGATTGATAATATTGGAAATGCCAAAATATACAGCCAAATAAAACTTCCGCTGTTTGTTAAAATGCAAAAATAGGAACTAAAAATGTAGGAACAGAATATAGCAGGATATACTATACCTCTTAAAAATTTACACTTTATACAAAAATAAAAAGATAATAAAACATAAAAAATATATGTAGGATATGTAAGTATAACATATTGTGGCAAATTCGATTGAGAAGGAGTCGAATTTTCGTCAACAAGAATATTATATTTTATCCCATATGGTACAGCAATTTTAAATAAATATAGATAATAAACAAATGAGGTTAGTATAATTACTAATAAATTTTTGAAGTTTCTTTTTGATAGAAATGCAAATTTATT
>DLEF01000037.1:49284-59433 GCA_002481545.1 Cyanobacteria bacterium UBA7753
TTATTATCTCTTATTTTCATTGAATTATTATAACATAATTACAAATTGGTTTACAAGTAAAAAAGAAAGGAACAATTATGATAAATGAAATCCAACGACACGAACGTTATAAACAATATACGTGGGCTGCATATCACTTTGAAGAAGCACATTTCCCTAAAGGAGTATCTGTTGTGGGATTAGGAATAAATCCTAAAACAGGTTTTTGGAGTTATGTTTTAAAAAATGATAATCAAATAGTAATTGTTTACAGAGGAACAGATACAAATTCTTCTAAAGATCTCCGAAACGATATTAACATGGTACTTAAAAAAATTCCCATACAATTTGGAGATGCATTACAGTTATTTGATAACATAAAAAACAATATCCAAATGCACATATTAGTCTTGTAGGTCATTCATTAGGCGGCAGTCTTGCCCAGTATGTAGCTATTATGAGGAACGTTGATGAGGCAGTCTGTTTCGCCCCTGTCGGAATAGGAACAAACGTAAATGATTTCTTAGAAAGATATGGGAGCAAAACCCCTGCAAGCAAAATCATAAATTATAATAACCCAAAAGATTTTTGGACAAATCGTTTTAGAAACAGATTATATGGTACAAATTATACTATTGGTGCGATTAATCAACATGGTGACAATCATACACTTGAGAATATGAAGCCTTTATACACAAGAAAAAAAGCCAATCCGAGTTATTCCCCAAATAAGAAAGGTTGTGCCGGAACATATCATGTGAACAGTTACAAAAAGGCTGACGGAACGGAAGTTTCGGATTATTATAGGACTTGCGGAGCTCGCCACAAAAGCCTTGACGGCGTTGATATACGTTTCGCGGCAGAGAAATTATCTGATAATGAAATTAAAGCCGGTAAAGCAAAATATGCAGGCAAAAAATTCCAAGACCTAACCCCCGAAGAATTACAAGATGCTATAAGATATTTTGTTTAGAAGTTTTTTAGCAGATTTGTATATATTTCGTTGTGTATTGCAATATATTAATGTATAATAAGTTAAATTATGAACGAAAAGACGAAAAATTTTTTGAGAATATTTGGAGTATGGTATGTAATAGCTTTTGTTATTACAATTATTGCTGACAAACAATTTCTATATATGCCATGGATAGGTTTTTCTTTATTAATCCCTGTTTTAGTACCTTTATTGCTCTTTTTAGTCTTTTTACCAACAATAATATTATTATATTTTTTGTTTAAAATAATAAAAAATAAGGTTTTAAGGATGTTATTGATTGCATTCGCAATTCCTTTTACAAATTTGATTTATTTTTTGATAGGAATTATCTTATCTTTCGGTAAAGAATTTTCATTAGAAATAGGCTCTTATTCATTATTTTTTATATTGCCTACCGTTTTTACGACGGCATTATGTTTGCCTAAAAAATGGTTGTCTGTAAAATGGGAAATAGTTATAACATCTGTATTAATGTGGCTATTTGGTATAGCTTTGATATTTCTGTTTCTAAAATCCATTTTTATTATGGATGAGGTCGATGCAAAACAATCTCTAAAATCATATCAACCATTAATTCAAAGTATTGAAGATTATAAAACCAAATACGGAAAATATCCTTCGAAAGTTACTGATAATGTGAAAACATTCAAGTATATGCACTATATAACAAAAAATAACGGGAAAGATTATATCTTAACGGTTAGCAATTACGAATATACGGAGAAATATAATTATTGCTCAAATAAAACTTTTGAGGGATGTCACCCCGATAGTGATAACGCAGAACCTTCCCCGGATCATTACATACAATTCGGAGATTGGATAAAAGTTTATATTGATGATTAAAGAGCCACTCTTTTAATTACATGATGCATAATCGTGTAGTATAACATATTGTTAGATTTTAATTCATTTGTGATTAAAATCTAATTTTTATATTAAAGAAAGGTTAAAATTATGAAAAATTATTTTCAATTAAAATATGAAGAAGAAAAGAATAAAACTAGAAAAGAATATAATCAAAGACTTGTTGAATTAACATTAAAATACCAAAAACAATATAGATTTGAATTAAATTATAAAAAAGGACATGAACATTTAACATGGAATTGTGAAGCAGATGCATTTAAACATGCATTCGGTTCTATTCTAATTGCAATGGAAAAAGGTGTCATATACAGCAAATTTGCAGGAATAATGCATGAACTTGATAATCCTCATAATCCTATTGACGAAAAAAATATGGATTTACATAATAATGATGTGGGTTTGAATATAGCCAAAAATTTAAAAAATGCGTATAAAGAAAAATGGAATAATTTAACTCGTCAACAGCAAGAAGATATTATTGCCAAAAAGGTAATAGAAAAGATGAACGCAGGGGAACTTATTCTTGATCCTTCAGGCAGAAGGATGCCAAGACATAAATTGATAAACCATTCTTCAAATAAGAAAGGTTGTGCCGGAACATATCATGTGAATGGGTACAAAAGGGCTGATGGCACGGAAGTATCTGATTATTACAGAACTTGCGGGGCACGTCACAAAAGCTTAGACGGAGTGGATATACGATTTGCCGCAGAAAATTTATCCGATGATGAAATTAAAGCAGGCAGAGCAAAATATGCAGGTAAAAAATTCCAAGACCTAACCCCAGAAGAAGTACAAGATGCGATAAGATATTTTGTTTAAGCAAAATTTTAATCAGGATATTTTGTCAGGTAGTGCCGGATAATAATTTATACATTAACTCTGCACTTTTTACTTCGCGCTTTTGACCCCTGCCCTAGAGCCTTAGTATCTTTAATTAGAGAAGATTCTTCGCACTTGCTTTGTTACATGTACTCAGAATGACAGTAACGCAAGGGCTTTCGGTATCTCAATCTGAGAAATCTCGCATTAGTTGTCATCCGCGGAGCGACTCTTAGTGCCTTTAAATACATTTACCCAAGCCTTAGTATCTTTTAAAAAACTCTCTCTTTTCTCAATTATATAGGACGTAAACACTCACGGGAGGTGTTTATGTTTTTTGGTATTACTTCCCGAAGAAAGAAAGGTCTAATATGTTAGAAAACTTAATTATTGACACATTTTCACAAGCCTTCAAAAAGAACTTCTATAACGAATTAGTTATAGGGAAATTGGCACACACCGAGTTTAAAGACGGTGTAAAAAAGGGTGACGAAGTTAATGTCGTTATGCCGGGAACTGTCACAATGTTTGATTTCGACGGCAAAGAATTGAACGATGCTGAAATGGCAACCACTTCAACCACCAAAGTGAAACTCAACAAAGGCAAAGCCTTCCACTTTGAACTTGCTCAAGTAGAGGCAAAAAGAATTGATAATGCTCCTGATATGGATCAACAAGCGGATATCGCTCAAGATTATACAAATGATGCAATCAAACAATTTGCCGCAGGGGTTGACGCATCTTTCGGTCAGCTATACACCCGTGCGGGACATTATCTCGATGATGACGGCAAAGCGATTACGCTTGATGCAAATTATGCAAAAGAAATCCTTGCCTATATGCAAGCAGAGTTCCAAAGAGGGGACAGAAAAGGTCATACGGATTGGATTGACGGCTCTATGATTTGTATTGTTCCACCTGAATATCAGTTCTATTTGGGTAAATTGGATGACTTTAAATATGTAGAATCAGGTCATGAGAAAATGGAAAAAGGCTATATCGGTAAACTTTGCGGTTGGGATATCCTTGTTTCCAACAATATCGCTCAACCTGAACCCGGGGTATTTTATCCGCTGTTCGGTATCAAGGGTAAAACTCTCGCGGGCGGTATTTCATCAAACTTGAATACTCAATCTTACGTACCTGATAAGAGTTTCAACACTTGCTACAAAGGTTACGGTTTGTATGGCGTCGGAGCTCCGCGAGCCGATTTCTTAGGTACGGTCAAAGTTTCCGCTCCGTTAGAGTTGTCATCAAGAGCTTAGGTTAGTTTTAATAAGGAGATTTTTTATTATGACAAGAGATTTAATTAATGTACAGTACCCCGTTTTAGACGGTACTCAATCCGTAGCCGAAGTAAAGGTAACAAAATCTGATGTTACACAGGCTAACGGAATTAGTATAAAAGAGGCTTTCGCCAACAAAAATAATACCCTTTTGATTTGCGTTGAGAATACGGCAGCTGCCCCTTCTCAGGTAACATTCAAGGCGGGTGATATGTACCCTAATGCAATGTTGGGTGATTTAACCGTGGATGTGGATACCTCCGCTGTCCACGCATTCCAAATACAGGATATTTCAAGATTTGAAACCCGCGACGGGGCGTTGAATCTTGATTTCGCAAGCGGTTTTGAGGGCAAAATTTATGCTATCGCAAAACCTACGGCATTGAATGTTTAACCTCCTTTCATTTGCTGATAAAGAGTATATTTGATATATTTTATCAATCATACTCAAAACGGGAGAGATTTATTCTCTCTCCCGTTTTTTAATATTAGGACAGTAATTTTATATGTGATTATGGAAATTTAATTTTTTATATTGGCTATATGTTGTTTTTTTATTGTTTCATCAACCTGACTATATGGTAATAATTTATTATAAATTTGAGAAATAATATCATTTGATAATACAGCTTTGCTATTTGCCATTATATTTTTTACTGTGTTATTAAGTTTATACTTATGTATCAAAATTGATTCGGAATTGATTTTTACTTTAATATTTTTAAATTCGCACTTATCAGAAAAAACGATTATTGAGAAATATTTGATATTATCATTCAATAATTTTTTTAAATATTTTATATGGTTTTCATTTTGCATTATAGGATTATAAAAATGTTCTTTTGTGCTATTCCCATATCCTGAAGGTAAAGTTTGTGTCCATTTCTTTTGTCCTTCAGTTCCAAATATCCATCCGCTATAATTTTTACTTTCAAATACAAATATTCCTTCTGATGCAATCATAACAACATCTATTTCGGTTGTTTTATTATTATATGTCGGAATATAAAGATTGAATAAGAATTTAGCCCCTTGGTTCTCTAAAAAACTAAGTGCTTTATATATTGAATATTCCCCTGAAATTCCTTTATTATACCATAGTTGCCAGTATGGATGTTTCGTTATTTTGTAATAAGAACTATCTATATAGATTTTTCTATTATGTAAATATATTCCTATAATTAAAATGAAAATAAAAAATATAGAGACGAAATATAAATATGTCATAAAATAATAATATCAAAAAATGCTAGATTAATCTATTCACTTTATTACCCTATTTGCTTGCTTTCAAGTAGAAAAATAGATACATAAATAAAAAATTATATAAAATATAATATCAAACGTTGTAATCATAAAACCTAAATTAAAAAAGATTATAAAAATGGGATTATTCCATTTAATTGTTTTTACGGCTTTCCCTAATTTATATCTATGGTATTCGATAAAATAGAACATAAGGCATAATATTGCCAAAATATGCAAAAAAAGATGAACCCCTAATGCCCCATCTAAAGTTAAATTAAACATAAAATTTGAAAAATGTATATTATGTTTCCATAAAAATATTTCACAATACAAATATAAAGGCAGGAAAATACTTGAATAACCTATCAATGAATATAAGTTTAAAGATAAATAATTATGAGCCTTCATAATACTATTATAAGGAGAAAACATTATGACACAAGAAATAGAAAAGTTGAAACGAATTAACGAAACTGTTAAAAAGAATACAGATAAGTTAAACCTTGGTAAGATATATGGGAACTGGGTTTTAGACGACACTAAAAGATATCAGAAACGATATGGATTTGAAATAGGAACAGGGAAAGAAGCTACTCATAATAATGAAGCGGATGCATTTAAGCATGCTTTTATGCAGGCACAACTCACTTTATTTGCAGGTAAACATGCAGCTGCTACTGCCGGATTCTTTCACGAGTGGCAAGGCAATAAAAATCAAGGACAACCAAAATCAGAAGAAAATATGGATAATTGGAATAATTTACAAGGAAGGGAAATTGCAAATGAAATTTTAAAAGAGTTTCATTTGCAATATGTAGGACATATGGGTTCTTCAGCATTTATGGATAAAATAAAAGACATTATTGCTAGTAAGGTAATAGAACGAATGCAAGCGGGCAAACTTATTCTTGATCCGTCAGGCAGAAGAATGCCAAGACATAAATTGATAAAACATTCTTCAAATAAGAAAGGTTGTGCCGGAACATATCACGTTAATGGCTATAAAAGGGCAGATGGAACAGAAGTGTCTGATTATTACAGAACTTGCGGGGCACGTCACAAAAGCCTTGACGGAGTGGACATAAGATTTGCCACAGAAAAATTATCTGACGATGAAATAAAAGCCGGCAGAGCAAAATATGCGGACAAGCGTTATCAGGATTTAACGCGGGCAGAACAACTCGATGCGATAAAATATTTTGTTTAAAAATTTGTAGTTTTGCGGTGGAAATATATCTTTAATCGCAGATAAATGGCAACGATTAAAATATTAACAACATTACTCACTCTGCATTCACTGAGTCCCTTCTTCATATTTACCCCTGCCTGCCGTAGTATATTTTAGTTAAAAACCCATTTACCCCTACTAAATAAGGAGATTTTTATGAAAATTATCAATTTAATAACAAAAAATATTTTTGATTTACCCAAATCAGAGGCGGAGGAATTGTTGCAAAAGTCCTCTGATGTTTTCGCAAAAATAACCAAAAATAAAAAAATATTGAAACTCAAACACTCAAATCTTAACGACGATAGTGTATTAAAACATATATTAGATGAATAAAAAGAAAGGCGAAAATTATGACACTTACATTACTTGACGTTTACAACAAGGTGGCGGAGCAGGCATGGTCGATGTTTGACAACGAAACCACAACCACGGACGATTTTGAACCCGCACTATTATCCGCAATTAATAAGGCTTTGTGCGAAATTTGGGGTTCGTACCCGTTCGATTTCAGGCAAAAAGAAAAAACAATTTTGACTCAAAATAATATCAACAGGTATAGAATCCCCGACGGTACGATTATGACAAAATCAACCGCGCACGGGGATAAATACGCTGTAATGCTTAACCGCAGATATTTAGACTATATCGAATATCCCGAAGAATATGAAACATGTTCGGGAAAACCGGAAGGATTTTTTATAGACAGGGAGCATTTGTGTTTTTATCCTATTCCTGACGGAATGTATCAAATAAAAATAAAATATTTGACCTACGCGGTTGGCTATGACAGCACGGACAAACCGATTTACGCCCTGCGTGAGGCGACGGATAAGATATCCGTACCCGAAAAATATGGACAATTGTTCTTAAACACACTTATCTCAAAATCAATGATGTATGCGATTGCGGCTCCTACAGACGAGAACTATTCAGGCTATGCAATCCAATACGAAAAATCGTACAAACTCTTAATTAAAGCAGTCGGCGGAAGACGTCGTAATCGCAGAATTACATATTAAATTTAAGAAAAATTCAGTTAATCCGCCAAAATAAAATTGATTAATTATATCACATAAATCCTAAAATAAAATGGCCACATGGACATATTTTTAAAAATAAAATCAAGTTATTATTGGGTTTTAGCGATTTACATTGTATCAATTTTTGCATGTGTTTTATTGACGGTGAAACTGAAACTTTGCCATACTATATGTATGGTTAGGCAAAATATTATATTGTAAGACCAAAAATATACATTACTTTTTTAGGGCTTTTCCGTTTTTCGGATAACCCTGTTTTTTAATCAATTTGTATAAATAAATTTAGAAAAATAAGTATGTTTTATCGGGGAAAGACATACTTTTTGTTATTTATTCCCCATAAGAATAAGGAGATTACTATGTCAGAAGAAAATTTAGAACAACAAACCAATGCGACAAGTGAAACACAACAGCCTGCAACGGCGCAAGAAAATCAGGCTCAACAAAATACAACAGCGCCAAAATACAGCGCGGAATTTTTGCAAGGGTTATCAAATTTTGTTGTAAATCGTTATAACGAAGGCAATAACAAAATCGCAAACAGACAAACAGCAATAGAGAAGAATTTGGCAGGTTATGACAGTAAAAATTATTCAAAAAATCAGGATTTTATGAACCTGTATACTGAGGCATTTGATGCGTTGGGCGATAAATTAGATACGAAAAAATTTATCGGTTTGGTTGATAAATATGTTGCCTCAATGGTTGCTGCAAAACAAAAGGAACAGTCCGCCAAAGATGAGAATAATTCTTTAACCGACAGTTTTGAACATCAAAACGGAACTTCTGCAAAAACAGGTACAAAATTAAGATTTCAAGATGTTCCGAGAGAAGAATGGTCAAAATATTTGGATAAATTAATCCATTAATTTATCTAAGTGATAGTCGCTGAAACAGTTTTACTAAAAGGATTGTGCGGAGTTAAAAATGCCAAAAATTTATATTATTTTAATCAATAATGATTTTTAAACTTCGCACTTTTCTTTATTTTTAAAGGAGATTTTATGGACACATACACTAATACAATATTGAGCAATAATTTTGTAGGGATAAGAAGGCAACATTCCTCTTTTTCAAACTCATTTATTTCCGCCTCCGATATACAAAATGTTGAACTTTTTAATACAGGCGTTAATTCCGGTATCGGTATCAGAACTATGAAAGGGAATGAATCTGTTTTTAAGTTTGAAGATGAGAGCGAGAAAATAATAAATGTTTTTGAAAGTAATCAAAACAGAGAAAAGTTTTGCTTTATACATACGGAAACACAAACGGAAGGTAAAATTTATCTTTATGATACAGTCGCAAAAACCGTTACATTGAAAGTTTCGTCGTTGTCAGTTACTGGACAATCCGCGGGCTCTGATTTTGTTTTCGGATGGGCGGATTTGTTTGTTTTCACTAACGGAAAAGAATTTTTAACCATTCAATTGGAACATTATAACGATAACAATGAGTTGGAAGAGGTTAAGAAGTTTGAGCCGAAAGATGAGGAAGGACACACCGTAAAAGGGCTCGGAATGGTTGTTTTTAACGGTAGATTATGGGTGTTTAGCGGAAATGTTTTATGGTATTCCGTCAAGGGAGATTGTTACCATTTTGCAATGACAGGTTATACAACAGGCGGCGGGTATATAGAATTTGTAAAAGATATTACCGCAATTGCTCCGTATTTAGGAACTCTTGCCGTATTTCACAAGGACAGCTCCTCTCTCGTTTGTAAATCGACAGGTGATGAATATTCTGTAACGGATGAATCCCCCGGCGGATGTGCGGGCAGTTCTGCCCTCGTTTTTCATGGAACACAACTGTATTTTTATGACGATACGAAAAAATCCGTTTTTGCGTTCTCTCAAATTATCAACGGGGATAAGACTCTGTCCGACAACCTTGCAAAAGATGTTCAGGACGAGTTAATGACCATTAATTCAAACGAAACTGAAAAGATAAAAATGTTATCCGTTATTCAATCCGACAGAAATGAGATTTGGTTTTTACTCCCTGCAGACGGGGAATATTCTACCATTCTTATTTATGATTATATCAGGTCAGAGTGGGTAAAGCGAAAATCACAATCTTTAAATAATATATTCAGTCTCGGAAATGAAATTCATTCCTGTTCAAAAAATAAATTATTGAAAGAATATTCGGGGGATGATTTTGACGGTGAAACGATAAATTCGTTTTACAACTGTTCCCCACTTAATTTAGGGGTTGATAATACTATGAAAATATTGTATATGCCCCCTCGCGTTACGCTTGATATGACAAATACCAATGATTTTTATGTCAAATATATCAATAATTATGACTCTTTCAAAAAGCAAAAAATAAAGCACATCAAAACTGATAACATAAAAAATGTGTTTTATTGGGATGTTTCGAGTTGGGACAGTGAGGCTGTATATAAGCCAAAAGAAACAAACTCGATAAAACGTATGCCGATATCCTGTTTTCAAACATTGGAAATAGTTTTTTATACCAATGCGGATAATCAGGGTTTTGCGATAAAGAATATAGAGTTTTCAAAAATAAAGGTGAAACAATTATGACAAAAGTAAGAATTTATATCATGCAGAATCATTGCTTTATATTCAAACTCTCATAGAATAATGCAGTAAGGAGGACAACTGTATATTCCGACAGGTTGAACAATGCAAAAAAAAACGACCGGTT
>DLEF01000032.1:0-28698 GCA_002481545.1 Cyanobacteria bacterium UBA7753
ATCATATTTAGAATTAACCATATCGTTATCAATTATTATTTCAGCGTTGGTTAAATCATGGTCATTACCCAAACGAACCGTTGCGGTATCAGCGCTTGAAGTTGTAGCTGTTGTATCTACTTTATAGACATCACTGCCTGTTAAACGACCTCTGCTGATATAATCATTTACAGCACTTTCAGACAACAAATAATAAGTAGCAGTCTTACCGTCGTCATCTTCTTGCATTACAGTACCGTATACCGTATTATATGTAGAACCGTTTACACTCATAGATTGTGATTTTTTGGTATGTCCTGAAGCATCAACGAAATAGTTTAATGCTTCATCCCTTTTACTTGCATAATAATTTATAGTAGTGGTGTTAGGAGCGGTTCCTGTAGTCACGAAATCAACTACTTGCGCACTGTCAGGATCTGCTGCTTTATTTATATCAGAGGTTAAAAAAGTTCTGTCCATGCTTCTGACTTTTACGGTTGAATCTACAGTACCGGATGAGTTCATTGTATTGTTTTTATATAAATCAGGATCAGTAATATCCATTGCTCGAGTATCATCTACTGTATGGATATATTTAGTAGGGGTTGATTCTGTTTCAGGAGCTATACCGTTTACTGAAGGTACGGTAGGGCTTGAAGTAATTCTATTAGCAGTGTTTGACGGATTGTTATAATAGTAGTTGAAATAAGTCATGAAGGTATTATATACGACATTCAAATCCATTGCTACAGCTGTTTTGTGGTTAGACCATAACGGTCTGCCATCAGGTTTTCTCCAACCTGCAATACCGACATTTTCTGCATCTCCTTTTGCCCACCTATCCATATTACCGGAGTCATGGTCACATCCTGTTTTATGCAAAGCTCTTTGTCCGTAAATACGGTTGAATGTCATTGTTTTAGCTTTATCCATTGCATTGACTGCATCGCTGTTAGTCAAATCAAGAATTGTATTAGCTTGCAAAATTGAAACGAAGCTATCTAAAACATTATTTAAACCTGCTTTGATATAATCATCGTTAAAACCGTTTGCTTTTCTTGAATCAATCATTCTTACTCCGCCGCCGTTTTGCAACATTTTTGCAATATCAGCAGGGGTAGCTTCTTTTAATTGTTTGTCCTCATCAGCAGAAGCAGTATCAAGACCTAATGTTTCAATACCGTTCATAATTAAGTCATCAGCGTTATATACATATTTCATACCGTTTTCAGATATTGTTGTTTTTCTGACAATACCGCCATCATTGATAGTATCTGTTTCATTATAAGGTTTGCTAACCGTAGCCCAGTTATCCGTGTAAATTTTATCCTGAGTTTCACCGGTGATATCGTTTGTTTTAGTAGTTACGCCTTTTTCACCATAGATATACTGACCGTCACCGCTTGTAGTAACTAACGCCTTGAAGTTTACGTGAGATTCTGAGCTTGTACCGTTTCCTGAATTAGTTTGTACTGTGTGGCTAGAACCGTTATCATTTGTATCAGGATTTACTTCATTACTACCACTGTATACATCGGTAGTATAAGTATATGATGTATTGGCATTTGCATCAAACGGATCTTTATATGTTCTGTTTTTAGAACCTATACCTTTTGTGTATCCGGAGTTTGATGTTTCAGTTTCTGTAGATAAATAATTATCATAAGATTCAAGGTTAGCTTGAGCAAGATAATAATCACCCCAAGCAGAACCTACAGGATAGATACCCGTATCTTTAGCTTCTTGAGTACCATATAATGCTGTCAAGCATTGGACTTGTTTATGATAATCTTCATCGGTAATCAAGCCCATTTTCAAATAGATATCATAACGAACATTGCTCTTGAAAGAGAAGTCTTTGTCGTTAGTAATAAATTGAGCACCATCCTTCAACTTTCCGCCGTG
This sequence comes from Cyanobacteria bacterium UBA7753, assembly GCA_002481545.1. GTDB lineage: Bacteria > Cyanobacteriota > Vampirovibrionia > Gastranaerophilales > Gastranaerophilaceae > UBA2883. The sequence goes on from DLEF01000032.1 coordinate 1,885, forward strand.
GATTTTGCCGTCTGCATCGGTTACAATGTTTGTAGCGTTGGTAGAATTACTGTCAGCGTCGAAATTTAAAGGTTGACCGTCTGTAGTATATAAAACTTTTCCGTTATCATCTACACCGATGAATGAAGAAATGTAAGTAGCAAGTTTTTTGTAGTTTAAGGATGCTTCAGTCGGAGTTAAATCGTATTGTTCAAGGTTCAATGCATCAGAGTTCAATACGACTTCGCCAGTAGACGGTTTTGTAAGGATGTACGGTTTTGTGAAGTTATAGTCGTTAGGTCTCATCATCAGGTTGTAAGTCAATGTGTTGTAAGTGCTGCCTGAATCGTTAGACCATTTCAAAAGTCTTTGGTTTAATGCGTTAGTGTAATTTTTAGAAACTTTATTCATGTCACGGGAAAGAGACATTTTCTTGTTAGAAAGTGTCGACAGCTGTCTTGTGATGTCGTTTTTACGACTCTGCAAGGATAAAAATCTTACTTGTGATGCTGACATTCCCATTTTTGTAGTCTTTTCCTTTTCTTTTTCCCTAATGTATCGCTTACATTCATCGATACATTACGGTTAACGGCACATTTTCCTAAAATCTTTAATGTTTTAAGGGATTTTGTTACAAAAGTTTACATTAGGAAGATACTAGGGCACTAAGGGGCTAAGGCACTAAGAAGATAAGCCTCCGCGAAGCGGTTCCGCCCCATAGGGAGAGGTTATGCAAGGAGCAACCACGGAGTGAATAATCAATGAACTTAATTTTATTGATATTATACTATTGCCTAGTCTATACTGTATTGTTGCACCCCGCCTGTAGCTCTAATATTTCACTAATGTAAAATATAAGAGCTACTATCCTCCCCCTATGGGGCGGATATCTGCTCCGCGGGAGTGACAAAAAACTATCATTGAAATTATTTCGATTTTAGGGTAATTTAAGGGTATGTTAAAGTCTATATCTATCTCAAACTATATTTTAATAGACAATGCAACGCTTGAGTTTGACAAAGGTCTGAATGTCATAACAGGGGAAACAGGCTCGGGGAAAAGTATCCTCATAAGCGCCGTTGACTCTGCACTTGGGGGCAAAAGCAGCAAAGAGAACATCAAAACAGGCACCGACAAAGCCACCCTTGAACTCACCGTCGTATCAGATAACCCCGAAGTTAAACAAGTATTCAAAGAAAATGAAATAGACGCAGGCGAAGAGTTTATCATAACAAAAGAAATTACACCGTCATCCACAAAATACAGAATAGACGGCACACTTGTAAACCAAGCCGTCATTAAATCCATCCGCCCCGCGCTGTTGGATGTAAACTCTCAGCACCAATCTTACACATTTTTACAAAAAAAATATCATATAAAACTCTTGGACTCCTACGCAAAAACAACCTGCGAGGAGCTCTTGAAAACCTACACGGAAAAGTATCACGCATATATTGACTTAAAGAAAAAACTCGAAGAGCTTAAAACAAAATCAGACATGACAGACTCTCAAACAGAGTTTTTAAAGTTCCAACTAAACGAGATAGAAGAAGGAAACATTGAAGACGCCGAAGAGGATGAAAAACTTCACAAAGAACTGTCCGTCCTTGAGAACGCCGAAAAACTAAAAGAACTCACAGGCTCCGCCTACTGGGCTCTCTCAAACGACGATAACTCAATACTATCAGGTTTGTCAGACGTAAAAATGAACATTTCAAAGGCTGCCCAATCAGACGAAAGCTTAAAAGATATGGAAAGTAGCCTCATAGAGGCAAACGAAATTTTACGCGACCTTAGCTATTCTCTGCGTGATTATTCCCAAAATATGGAATATGACACGGAACGTTTGGACGAAATTCAAGAACGTCTGTTCCTGCTTGATAAGCTAAAACGCAAATACGGCGGAACGCTTGAAGAGGTCATGAACACCTATGAAAAGTTATCAACGGAGTATAAGTCTATAGAAAACTCAACAGAAGAGCTTGAAAAAACAGAACAACAAATCGTTCAGGCAGAATATGACCTCAAAAAACTGGCTAAAAAAATATCAGAAAACCGTAAAAACTACGCGGAAGTCTTATCCTCACTCGTCGAGGACGAACTCAAGAAACTTGAACTTCCGAAAGCTAAATTTAAAATAGATATTCAAGAAACAGACCTGTGCGAAAACGGGATTGATGACGTTGAATTTTTGATATCAACTAACGTATCGGAGCCGTTACGCCCTCTCGTCAAAGTAGCTTCGGGCGGTGAAATATCAAGAATCATGCTTGCATTGAAAACTATCTTCGCTCAAAACGACGACATAGATACCGTCATATTTGATGAGATAGATACGGGAATCTCGGGTAAAACATCTCAAGCCGTTGCAGAAGAGATAGCCCAGCTCGCAAAATACCGCCAAATAATCATGATTACCCATCAGGCGATACTCGCAGCCAAGGCTGACAGACATTTCTACGTCAAGAAAACCCAAACTGAAGACACTACAAAGGTCAACGTTTACCAACTCTCGGAAGAAGACCGCCTCAATGCTCTGGCAGAGCTCACAAGCGGGGATATAACCGAAGAATCATTGAGATTGGCTAAAACATTGCTGTAGAAAAAGATACTAAGACAGTAAGGCTCTAAGGCACTAAGAGGGGGCAACATGCAAAGCTAAAAGGCAGAGAGAGTCGGCAGAGCCGACATCCGCCCCAGCTCGGGGAGGAAGTAGCCGTTGAGCGACAGCGATTACGGATACAGGTGGGGAGCAACAATGAACCACTTGCCGACGTAATTAGGTTGGATTTACCAATCCGACGACATAACAGGAATAAGTCTTTGTCGGCATAGTAATGCCGACCTACTATCTTTAGTCTCGCCCCCATCTGTGGGAGAGACCGCAGTTGTTGGCGAAGTATGAGCCTTACAAATGCGAGTGAGGGGGTACAACCAATTAATTTTATTAAGTAGCACCCCCTCACCCTGTTTTCTAATATTTTAAAGCTATCACTTTAAAACATAAGAAAACAGACCTCTCCCACAGACAGTGGCGAGGTTGTAGATTTTGCTATCGCTAAATCTATCTAAGCTTACCCTTCGGATCTAAAATATCTCTCACTGTATCACCGATAAGGTTAAAGCACAATACCGCAACGAAAATCAACAGCCCCGGAGTCAGCAGCCACGGTCTGTACAGTATATTTATATACTCTTGTGCCTCTTTGAGCATATTACCCCAACTTGCGTCAGGCTGTTGTATACCGAGTCCCAAGAAACTCAAGCCCGACTCTGACAGTATATAAGAAGGCACGCTCAACGTCATTGCTATGATTACATAACTCGTTGTCTGAGGCAAAATATGTTTTATAATAATCCCAAGTTTGGATTGTCCGATGGTCTCTGCTGCCTGAACAAATTCTTCGTTTTTGATAGACAGAACCATACCTCTTACAACACGGGCAAACCCTGCCCAACCGATGAGAGCCAAAATCACAACTATGAGAGCAAATCTCTGCGCGCTCGTCATATTGGAAGGCAATATTGAGGCAAGAATAATAAGCAGATAAAAACTCGGTATCGCCATAACAGCCTCGGCAAATCTCATCATGAGTATGTCAACCCATCCGCCAAAATATCCCGATATTCCGCCATAGAGGAGCCCTATAGGGAATAATATAAACAATGCCAAAAATCCGATAGTAAGAGAAATTCTGCCACCAAAAAGCAGCCTTGAGAATACATCTCGACCGTTTATATCGGTTCCCAGAAGATAAAATCTTCCGCCCTTATCCGTTCCGAAAAGGTGGATTGAACAAGGTATTACACCAAGTATTTTATACTGTTCGCCCTTCGCAAACAGTCTTAAATAGTGTTTTTGCGATTTATCAAGTTTATATACATTCTGATACAACTTCGGTTCAAATACCCTTACATAATTATATGTATAAGGCAGTGACAATTTTCCTTCTGCCGTCACTGTGTAAACAGGGGACGGCGGAGCATAAGCCTGCGCCCTGTCGGAAAAATCTTTTGAATAAGGTGCGATAAAATTAGCGCAGGCAATACAAAGGTACATCACCAATAATATGATGAGTGCCGGTCCTGCAAATTTATCTTTTAATATTTCCTTAAACAATGTTTTCCTTTCTGTCTTTACCCTCGCCCCTCTGTGGGAGAGGGTTGAATTTCTTAATGAGCATTTGCGAATTTAGAAATTCGGGTGAGGGGTGAAGCCTCTGTTTATTTTTTTTTGTTGGGCCGGAAAGCCCAACCTACATTCTACATTCTTAGTGCCTTAGAGCCTTAGTGCCCTAGTATCGTATATTCACTCCCCCCTTACTCTCGGATCTGTCAATATCAACAGGATATCCGCCAACAAATTCCCTGCGACAAGCATAATCGAACCAATCATCAATGATGCCATAACAAGGTTAATATCAGATTTCATAACAGCCTCAAGAATCAATCTGCCAAGCCCGGGATACTGGAATACGTATTCCGTAAGAGCAGCCCCGCTGAGCAATCCGGCAAACTCAAACCCTAAAAGTGTAATCATAGGATTTATTGCATTTCTGAGTGCGTGTTTGAATATTATCTTCCCTTCGCTCAAGCCTTTAGCCCGCGCGAATTTTATATAATCACTATCCAAAACATCAAGCATATTCGCTCTCATCTGTCGTTGCAACCCTGCAAGTGATATCGTAAAAAGTACGGTTACAGGGAGTACAAGATGTTTTGTGAGGTCTAATATCTTTCCGCCGAATGACAGGTCGTTGAAATCGAAACTCGTCAATCCGCCCACAGGAAACCACCCCGTTTTTACCGCAAAAATAAGCAGTAATATAGCAAAGAAGAACGAAGGTATCGCCATCCCGACACTGGATAGGACGGTCAATATTCTGTCTAAATTCGTCTTGTTATACACGGCACCCAAAATACCCAAAGGAACTCCCACTATCCATGTCATAAATATGACAATCAATGTCAAAACGAGAGTATTCGGGATTCTTTCCGCGAGCTTTGTCGAGACCTTTTCTCCGCTTGAAGTTACACCGAGGTCACCACGTACAAACGAACTTGCCCAAAGTCCATACTGTACAATAATAGGCTTATCAAGTCCGAGCCTTGTTTTTTCTCTCTGCAAGGTTTCCTGAGAGATTGAAGGATTCAGCCTCAATTCCGCAAGCGGATCAACAGGCGATAATCTTATTATAAAGAAACTTATAAACGATACTATGATGAGTAGCGGTATAGTTTGGAGTATTCGTTTAAAGATGAATTTCCATATCTTCATTTCTTAAACTCCTTATCTATATACAACTCCTCTATATTATACGTTAAACCCGACAGAGTGGACGGATAAATATTTTTTATCTTCCTGCGGATTGCATAAATCCTGATAGGCGAATATAAATAAACAATAGGCGCCTCATTATAGATTATTTGCTGATATTCGTCATAATATTTCTTTCTCTCATTGAAATTAGTACACAAAGCACCTTTCTCAAACAGAGTATCAATCCTCTTTTCCCAAGGAAGCGGATAGATATGACCTGCCTTGATATCGGCTGCGGAGCGTTGGTTAAACAAGTGCAGAGGTCCTGCCGAGCTCCATACGTTTTTGCCGTTATGAGGCTCTAAAGGGGAGCCCGTTAATCCCAAAATAATCATATCCCAATTGTATGAATTGGTTATTTTGTTAACGAGAGAATTAAACTCAATCGGTTTAAAGTTGACTTTTATCCCGATATCCGCCAAATCCTGTTTAATCATTACCCCGAGGGCTTCTCTTTCGGTATTTCCCGCATTTGTAGACAAATCTATCTCAACTCGGTTGCCGTATTTGTCGTACAATTTGCCGTTCTTGAGTCTAAAACCGCTTTTATGCAAATACGCAAGCGCAGTCTTTATGTCTCTTTTATGCCCTGTGATTTTTTTGTTATAAAATATTCCGCTCGGACTTTCTGCCGTAAACAGCGGAGTTGCCATTCCGTTTGCGATATTTTGAACCATTCCTTGTCTGTCGAGTGCGTAATCAATAGCTTTGCGGAAGTTTCTGTCCCCAAACCATCTCTGTTTATACTGTGGTACAAAATATTTGCCAGTGTCTTTGTTCTTTCTGTTGTTCAGATTGATTGCAACAAACATTGTGCCGTTATCCGCTCCAAGGTTATATATGACATAATCGGAGTGAGCCTCCTTTGCCTTATATCGTGCAACGTCTCCGCCTCTTAAGGATATATCGTCAATCTCGCCCGCTTCAAACTTCAATATCTGGTTATTGATATCTCCGACAATTAAATAAATAATCTTATTTATATAAGGCAGTCTGTCACCGTTTTTATTTATCATGTAATAATTAGGATTTTTCTCAAAAACCACTCTTTGAGCAGGAATGTATTCCTTGAGTCGGAAAGCACCACTTGTTACAATATCTTTAGGATTAGTGTTTGTAGCCAAAAATCTGTCAAAATTCTTTTGCCAATCTCTGTCTTTAGCAAAATAATGCTTTGGCGCAATAGGCGCAGACAGAGCTCTCAAAAACGGAGCAAACGGACGCTTAATAGTAAATTCTACCGTATAATTATCAAGTTTTCTAATCTTGGGCAACTCTCCGGCAATCACAAGTTCATCTCTTATAGAAGTGTTCCCAAGCCCTGCAAAGATAATATCGTTCCACGTGAACATCACGTCATCCGCCGTAATCGGTTTGCCATCCGACCATTTAATACCCTTTCTCAATGTGATTATATATTTTGTTCCGTTCTTATTGCTTTTTACGCCCTTGGCAAGTTTTGGGATAACCTCCCCCGTCATTGGGTTAGATGTAAAAAGCCCGTCATACATAACATCCGCCATAGTGGAAGATGTCGCATCAGTTGAGGTAAACGGGTTAAAGGTCTTAGGCCCCTCTCCGATAGTCGAAGTCACATATTCGCCCCCGAATTGTCCGACAGGGAGCTGTGATTGCAAATAGTCCACCCCGTCTATAGTCTTTGTCTTTGGGCACGGATAAGGTTTGTTTATAGCAACCGCATCAGGGTTAGGCTTAATGTCGGCAGTGTCAAAAGTATAGCCGGAATTATTATCGTCTTTCCTAATCAACACCCCAAGTAATATTATTATTACAAATAATGTAAGAACCAAGCCCAATATTTTCTTCATACATTAAGGATAGCATAAAATCAAGATTTTTTATAATTGTACACATAGGGTAATGCATAATGCATAATTCGTAATTCATAATTTAAAGGCACTAAGATACTAAGGCTCTAGGGCACTAAGAAAGAGGAATTTTAAGTTATTAAATTTATTAATTATTGTTGGTGCGGTGGTGACCGCACCCTACTTTTACTGAATAGTTTTCTTTTTGTTTTTATTTTTGCTTCGTCCGTTGCAGAGTAGGGTGCGGTCACTACCGCACCAAACCAATACTATAAAAACAAAAATGTATGCCATAGCATACCTAAGTATCAACTGGAATATAAGACAAGAAACGAACATTAATTAAAAAGAGATATGCCATTTTGACATATCTCTTTTATTATTTTTGTATGTTATTTTGAATAATTCAAACTAACATGCACCGCAAGTTGCGCACATTTCAGAACAACCCAAAGCTTCCTTAGCTTCGTCCATTCTTACTTTGATACGACCGTCTACTGCTATGCCTTCACCGGTTGTTTCAGAAATCAACAATGGGTTGATATCCAATTCATCGATGAATTTATAATCGTTAACCAATTGAGATAATCTCAACAAGGTTTCCTTGATTTGGTCGATTTGAGCAGGTTTAGTACCTCTTGCACCTTCTAACAATTTGTATGCCTTAACTGATTTAATCATTTCTTCAGCATCCATATCAGTCAAAGGAGCTATTCTGAAGGTTACATCCTTCATAACTTCTACGAATACACCGCCTAAACCGAACATCATCATTGGTCCGTATTGAGGATCAGTTGCGATACCGCAAACCATTTCACGGTTACCTTTAACCATTTCTTGGATGATTACACCTTCTAAGCCTTCCAACAATCCTTTTTCTTCAAGTCTTGCCAAAAGTGCTTTGTATTCTTTTCTCAATTGTTCTTCATTCTTGATGTTTACAACAACACCGCCGACATCTGTCTTGTGAGAAGTTGTCTTTGATGTCATCTTCATAACAACAGGGTATCCGATTGAGTTACCGAGGTTTACAACTTCTTCTTCGTTAGTTGCAAGACCGTATTTGCAAGCTCTGATACCGTAAGCGTTAAGAACATCGATTGATTCCAATGTAGTCAATTGAGCTCTGCCATCCTTGATTGCTTTCTTAATGATAGATTCAACTTTTGCTCTGTCTACGTCGTAAACAGGGATTTTACCTTCAGATCTTTCCATCCATAATCTTTGTTGATTAAGTCTGTTCAAACCGTCTGCAGCTTGTTCAGCGTACATAAAGAACGGAATATTAACATCCATATCGGAAAGTTTTGTGAAGAATTCGTTCTTTGTCATGAATACACCAATTACAGGTTTTTCAGGATGTTCAGCCTTAATTTCCATCAAAGCTTTTGCAACATCAATATCTTTCAAACCTAAGAACGGTAAGTAGATACAAATAATCATATCTACGTTATCATCAGCAATAACTGTTTCCAAAGTTTGTTTGTAGTGTTCGATAGGTGCTGATGCAATCATATCGATAGGGTTCTTAACAGATGCTGCTGAAGGTAAGAAACTTCTCAATTTTTCTTTTGTAGCATCTGAAATCTTAGCCATGTGCATACCGTATTCTGATACAGCATCTGTAGCCATGATACCGGGGCCGCCTGAGTTTGTAATGATAGCTACTCTGTCGCCTTTCGGGATAGGGCAGTTAGCAAATACTTTTGCGGTTTCAAACAAGTTTTGAAGTGAAAATTCTCTGATTACACCTGATTGTTTCAACAATGCAGCTGCTGCCTTGTCGGCACCTGCAAGAGAACCTGTGTGAGAAGATGCAGCTGATGCACCTGCTGCAGAACGACCTGCCTTAAGAGCAAGGATAGGTTTCTTCTTAGATACTCTTGTAGCCAATTTTCTGAAGTTTGAAGGATCTTGAATAGATTCCATATAAAGAAGAATTTGTTGTACATCGTCTTCATTTTCCCAATATTCAAGAGCTGTTTCAGCGTTTACATCAGCTTGGTTACCGATTGAAATGAATTGTGCAAAACCTAGGTTCAAGTCTTTAAGGATGTTCAAAATACCACCGCCTAAAGCACCTGATTGAGATACGAAACCAATGTGTCCTCTTTCAGGCAATGATTCTGCGAAACAACCGTCCATTCTGATGTCAGGTTTTGTGTTTACAACACCTAAGCAGTTAGGACCTACACATCTCATGCCGTATTCTTTAACTTTTTCAAGAAGTTGTCTTTCTAATTCAGCACCTTCTTTACCGGTTTCTTTGAAACCTGCTGTGATTATACAAAGTCCTTTGATACCCTTTTCATGACATTGGTCAATTGTTGAGAGAACGAACTTAGCGTTTACAACAATGATAGCCAAATCTATTTCATCAGGAATATCAGTAACTTTTTGATATGCTTGTAAACCTTGGATAATTCCGCCTTTTGGGTTTACAGGATAAATTTTCCCGTTGAATTTGTATTCTTCTAATCTTTTCATCAAATCAGATCCGATTGTATGATCTTTTGTTGAAGCACCGATAACCGCAATGGATTTCGGTTTCATAATCTTGTCTAAATTTGCTGCCATTTTTTATTGTCCTTTCTTTTGTGATATGTGACATTTTATAATTTAATTGTACAACAAAAACATAATAAACATGCAATCTTGAGCACGTTTTTTATAGAAATGTTAAAAGAATAATAAATGCGGTATTTTTGATATTATTCTTATTCAGTTTGACTTCTTAATTGATTCAGATATTGTTCTAATTTTTCTTTTTCTTCAGGTGTTACACGTTTATAAAATACAACGGTTTCAGGCTTAATTTTACCTATTTTTACGCCTTTTTTGCGACCGCCGCCACGCCAACCGCCTCTGCCTTTACCTGAACCTTTTATATATTCTTCTGCCATAAAATTTTCTTATCCTTGTTGAATATGTAGATTGGGCATTCCTGTCCAACAAAAATCTTATATTATGAATTACGAATTACTCATTATTAATATCCGTTCGGGATATATTCTCTGTTGCGGAAATTTGCACCTAAGTCTTTGGCTATGTTTTCGCATTGTTCTATGTTTACGTCATAATCCTTGTATTTTGATACAACGGATAATGTCGTTTTGAAACCTAAAGAGGATGCCTCTTTGGCAAATTTTTTCATTTCTTCATAAGCATTGTCGATTTTCGGTTGAGATAATTCTTTGTACAACTTTTCATCTTGCGCGTTCAGACTGATTGAAAATTCATCCACAAGCCCCTTTAGTTCAGGCAAGATGTCTTTTTTGTTGATAGCGTTACCATGCCCGTTCGTATTTACTTTGATATAGGTCGTCGGATAATTTTCCTTTATCCATTGTGCGACTTCTTTCAAAATCTCGGTTTTCATTGTAGGTTCACCATAACCGCAGAAGGTTACACCCTTTGACAGTTTGTCAAGGTGCGGTTTGAGCTGTTCTATAACATCATTTGCCGTTATTTTCTCTGTTTCAAGCCACATATTAGTGCCCACTACATCATCTTTTTGATGTCTTAGGCAAAATATGCAATTATTTGTACACATATTTGTCAAATTGATATAAATTTTTCCGTCTAATATATAAACTAAATTTTCTTCTTTCATAACGTCACCTATTTGGTACAAACAAATGCACCCTATAATTTTTTAATTATAGTTGGCAGACTAAAGTCTACCCTACCACTCGACTTCCGACAACACTTTGTCGGATTAGTAAATCCGCCCTACTTTAACTATAAAGTAGGGTGCGGTCACCGCCGCACCAACTACATCATAATATCTTTATTAAATAACATCAAATCCTGTGTATTTTCTCAATACTTCAGGGATAACAACAGTACCGTCAGCCTGTTGGAAGTTTTCGATAATAGCTGCGAAGGTTCTACCGACAGCCAAGCCAGATCCGTTGATTGTGTGAACAAATCTTACTTTGCCGTTTTTATCTCTGTATCTGATGTTTGCACGTCTTGCCTGATAGTCGCCATAGTTTGAACAGCTTGAAATTTCTTTGAAGTTGTTGTAAGAAGGCAACCAAACCTCTAAGTCATAGCACTTGTTAGCGGAAAATCCGATATCTGATGTGCAAAGTGCTACACGTCTGAACGGCAAGCCTAAAAGCTCAAGCATTTTTTCACCGTTTTGAGTAAGTTTCTCGTGCTCTTCAACACTTGTTTCAGGAGTAGTCAACTTAACCATTTCAACCTTGTTGAATTGGTGTACTCTGATTAAACCTCTGGTATCTTTACCTGCAGAACCTGCCTCACGTCTGAAACATGGAGTGTAAGCCGTCATATACTTAGGCAAATCACTCTCTGACAAGATTTCGTTTGCATAAATGTTTGTAACAGGAACTTCCGCAGTCGGAATAAGGTACAAATCTTCGTTCTCACACTTGTACATATCTTCGGCAAACTTAGGTAATTGTCCTGTCCCGGTCATTGTAGCGGAGTTTGCCATAAACGGAGGTAGTATTTCTTCATAGCCTTCGTTTTCCGTGTGTTGATCCAAGAAGAAGTTAATGATAGCTCTTTCAAGTCTTGCGCCTTTACCTCTGTAAAGCGTAAATCTTGATTGAGAAAGTTTTACACCTCTTTCAAAATCAACAATATTCTTTTCTTCGCATATATCCCAGTGAGCTTTCGGTTCAAAATCAAACTTTGTAGGTTCACCGTGACGGGCAACTTCTACGTTGTAATCCTCACTCGGACCTATCGGAGTAGTTTCATCAGGGATGTTTGGGATGTGTAATAACACATCTCTTTGTTTCGCATCCAACTCGGTTTGCTTTTCTTCCAATGATTTTACTTTGTCTCCAAGCTCTCTTACTTCTGCTTGAATAGCATCGGTATTTTCACCGTTTTTCTTCATCATACCGATTTTCTGAGATTCGCTTTTTCTTTTTGCTCTGAGCTCATCTGCCTCAGTCTGAACTTTTCTTCTTTCTTCATCAATCTTCAATACTTCATCGATTGACAAATCAGGGTTTCTTCTTTTCAATAATTCGTTTATCTTATCAGGATTTTCTCTAATCAATTTAATATCTAACATTCTTTACTCCTTATTAACCCACTTATTAACTATTGTCTACATTATACAACAAAGAAAAAAGATTTATGACAGTAACAAAAAAGAGCTTTTGAAAGCTCTATATAAAAAGAAAATACGCCTGGAGCGATTCGAACGCTCGACCCATTGCTTAGAAGGCAATTGCTCTATCCAGCTGAGCTACAGACGCATATTGTATGTTTTTAAATTTAATTTTCGCCACATTGATGATTGTCAATGTATTATTAAAATAGCATATCAAGATTGATTTGCAAGTTTTTCTTTTAAAATTTTTGTTAATATAGTGACAATACCTCATAATGAGTTTATATATAGATCCTGAAACAAGTTCAGGATGACAAACAACAACCATATTAATACGAAAAAGGCAGATGCTGGTACAACTGCCTTTCGTAAATGTGAATATGAATATCAAAGAAGTTTCAACTTAATTTTTTACTTAGTTTTGTAAACCTTGAATTTAATCTTATTTAATCTTACTTATTTTTCCCAACTTTAAATTATCTTAAATCCCGCTTACTCTTATATAAAGTTTTTCTATCCTAAATAATTGACTTTTTTGTTTTATACGTGTTACATATCTTTACAATTCGGATAAAATTTGCAAAGATGAACCGTATTTTACATCTTCACATTTTTCTTTATCTCTTGAACCGCCAAAGGCAAAAGCCTGTGTCATAAATCCACCGTCATAATACTTTAATGGAATAACTTTAACCATCTTTTTCTCCTTATTTTAGATATTAAATTATATTATTTAACTTTCATTAATTATTTTCCCTGTAATGTGTTCGGGAGTTAATTCCAAGCACATTACAAATCTGCCAAAATTTTTGATTTCTTCTTCAATATAATCTTCGCCAAAATCAAATTGGTTGCTTAATTTTCTACATATATTTATCGTTTTGTCAAAATCTTCAACAATTTTTATCCTGCCAAAAACTATAACACTTCTGACATCAAGTCCTTTTTTAGCTTCTGACTGGACACCTTTATCATGAACGCAGAATGAAACTTTATTACAGTTTTTAATGGAGTCTATTTTATGTCCTTCTTTTGCACCATGGAAATAGATTTTGTTTTCATCTTCTGAATAATAATAGTTAATCGGTATTCCATATGGATAACCATTATCACCTATAACAGAAAGTACACCTCTAACCTCGTTTTTCAGAATATTTATACCTTCTTCATTAGATAACTGCTGTTTTATTCTTCTCATTTGTCTAAACATTTTATAATTCCTTTGTGATTATAAAATATAAGCATTAACTATTTCACCGTAATAGACAGTATGGTAATCATCATTTGTTTTAGTTCCGTCTGATGAAGGTACATTTTTATAGAATTTCTCATACAATTCATTCGGGATATTATTGTGTTCTTGTTCTTGCTTATAGATAACTTTGCACTCTAATGTTAAAGGTATTTCTTTTATTGCAGGGGAATTAACTTCAACTCCCTCAACTGCTGTCAAATTACATTCTTTAAATTTATCAATGTCTTTTCCGTTTCTGTATCCGCAAAACCCCATAGCCTTTGCTATTTGCGGTGTTCTTTCTAACGGAATCGAAACAGTAAATTCTTTTGAGGCTTCAATTTGTTCGTGGGTAAATCTTGTGTGTCTAATATAAGTTGTAAACACAAATTTATTCCACTCAATACCTATCTGCCCCCAGCTAATCGTCATTGTATTTAATTTATCACCGTTTTTAGTGTTTACAAAAATCCCTTTTTCAAGTTCTGTCATAATTTTTGGTAAGTATTCAATTACATTTATTTTTTGCATAATTACCTCTTTATTGCTTTTCAAATGCAGTTTTTGGCATACTGCAAATAGGACATTTATAGTCTGCAGGTTCACTGTCTAAATCCCCGACATATTCAAATCCGCAAACTTTACATACGTAAACAGGTTTGTTTTCTGTTTTTTCGCCCTCTTTTTTCGCATATTTATCAATAATGGCTTTTGTAACTTCGCCGTGGTGTTTTTCTTGAAGTGCAAATTCTCGAACTTGTTCAACCGCTTCTTTATCAATGCCAAGCTCAGCAAGTTTATCTGCCAACGTATTGACATTACTTTCTCCCTTATATTCGGCTTTTGACAAACCTCTTACCATATCCCAAAAAGTTTTTTCATCATAAGGATATCTGCCGTTAAGCATTGCATAAAAAGCTCCGTGATTTGTTTCCTGATTACCAAGTTCAATAAATTCTTCAGCAACATCATCTAGACCAAATTTTTCTTTAGCAACTTTAGCGAGTGCATAATACATAGCACCTCCAACAGCTTCACCTGTAGCAAGTTGTGCAATTTGTTTTTCTAACTCTGTTCCTTTTGTTTGTCCGAATATACTCATATAATTTCTCCTTAAACTTTACCTCTTTGCATTTACATATTTACTGTATTATTATCTTAAATAGATTAGTAATATTCAAGTAATTAGGCAGAACTAACATAGTAAGATAAATATAACTATTGAACTATATATGGGTTTTGATATGAAGAAATCTAAAAAAGAAGAAATACAAGATATGCTTTGTCCTATAAATTACTTAACAAATATGTTAGGCGGCAGATGGAAATTACATGTACTCTGCATTTTAGAATCAGGCGGAACAGTAAGATTCGGACAGATAAAAAAGAAAATAGGCAAAGTCTCTAATGTTATGTTATCCCAAACTCTTAAAGAACTTGAAAGAGACGGAATAGTTATAAGACACCAATATAACGAAGTGCCGTCGCATGTGGATTATACAATGACCGAAAAAGGCAAGAAAGTAATCCCTGCTTTAACTATGCTTGGTGAATGGGCTCATGAATACATGCGAAAAGAAAATATTACCACTGAATGTGAAGAATATTTGTCAGATATGAGTAAAAAATTAAAGGAGTTCAATTTGTAACTTACAATTCAAGCTTATTTAAGCCCTGCTAATTAACATAGAAAATTTATAATGTGTTAAACATTCAAAAATTATAGAATTTTTTTATGACTCAGTTTGTTAATAGCTATAAATATATTTTAAAACTTTGTCACAAACTATTCAAAATATCGCCGAAATACGCTATTATAGAATAACATTTATAAGGTGGGAACATCCTGAAAAAGATTAAATTTCTGTTGAATATGGTCATATTCCTTGCGGTATTCTTGAATACATCCGCGGGATGTTTTGCGCTGGAAGAAATTAAACTTGATGTTCCTAAGGATAACACCTTTAAAACAGAAGTATTTGAAAATGTTGAAGATAACGAAATCGAAAGTGACCTGTCAGAGCCTATCCAACGTGACGACATCCAAGTTCCTGCGTCCGAAAAGTTAACGGACAAACAGGTTTTTGAACTCGGGGTACAGGATTATGAAACATTGGAATATCTGCTTGACGATAAACTGACAAAACACTTTGATAAAGGTCCTTTAAGCAGTATCGGACTACGCGGGCTATGGCGCGGAGGAATGAGCGAAACATTCGTAAAGGGCGATAACCACACAAATTTTGATTTCAATGTAATAGAAGCCCGCATCCACGGTGAATTTAGGAATAATAAAACCTCATTTGTAATCTCTACCAGATACACTCCGCAACACGAATTTAAGTATATGCAACATTTTTTCTCCGATACATATATAAAACACAAATTCAATAAGCACGCTATTATAATGGTCGGGAACACCCGTACCCACACAGGGCAGGAAGGTGCAAAAAGTGATTTTCTGCTCCCGTTTGCAAACCGTGCCCAGATAAGCCGTCAATACGGGAACATAAGGAAACTCGGAGTAAAGCTTGCAGGTGATTTCAAACTGATGGATTATGATATTGCTTACAACTCGTCAGGCACTTATTTTACATCATTTTTCCCCGGCTCGGAGTTCTGCGGATGGATAAACCTTAAACCTCTCGGAATGACAGACGGCAGATACGGCAAGCTCAAAATCGGGGGAGGTTTAACCGCAGGGCGCAGACACTTTGACTATAACACATTAGGAGCCTACGCAAGTTACAGATATAAACGATTCAAGGCGGATTTTGAATTTGCACAAGGGAACGGCGCAAACGGCAGAGCAGGACTCACAAAAACCCACTCTAACGGGTTCTACACGTCAGCCTACTATAACATAACAAAGAAACTGCAACTGACAGCAAGATTTGACCAATTCACCCCAAATACAAACGATTCGGGGCATAAAACAAGAGAATACACAGCAGGATTTAATTACTTTATAAAAGGGCAGGCTCTAAAACTAATCCTTAATTACGTATTCAGAGAAGACAGCATCGCGGGGAACTCACACAGAATTATAATAGGAACGCAAGTATTATTATAGAAAAAGCTGAATTGTTATCCTGAGCAAAACTTATTGTAGGCGAAGTAAACATTACTAATAATAGCGAAGGATCTATAATTATAAAAAAGATTCTTCGCACTTACGAAATCAAATGTGCTCAGAATGACAGTTAAGCAAAGATGTTCGGCTAAAATCATCATCTCATCTGTTTCTTTAATTTGGTTCTTGTGTTTGCCAAAGGTCCGTTATTAGGGCTTCTCAAAAGTTTATAATAATTTTTTACATAAGTGAACGGGAACTTCGGTAACCACGACAATTTCATAAGAATAGATATTGTATCTGCACCTTGAGAATACATAAGCTCATCTATTGTTGCCTCGTATGCAGGAGATATAAGAGAAATAGCTTTCAGTAAATAATCAGTAGCCGTAACAACGGAATAACTGACTCCTACACCTGTATCCACAACAAGATTTGTTATGGTAAAGTCTTTTGTATCAGAAGAAGAAACCTTATACAAATCTTCGGGCAGGGTAATTTCTTTATCCGTTACACTCTCAATCTTAGACCAGTTTCCCTGATATTGAACAAGCATAACATTCGGTTTCGGCATATAAATATCGTCAAACTCCGTATCTAAAAGAGTGTTTCCTTGCATATCGACTACTCCGTAGCGGTAATTTTTTCTGATAAGAAACATTTTTCCGTAGAGTAAATCAATAGAAGAATACTCAGGCTGAATAATAGTTCCGCCGTATTCGTTATATAGTCCGTAATCGTTATCATTCCCAAATTTTACGTATTTATTTGCAATACGTTCAACATTTCTGTATTTAGGTAAGATTATGTAATCTCCGTTATAATCAATAAGTCCGTATTTTGTCTTATACTGTACAATCCAAGATTTGTCGCCTAAGCGGATTAGTTTTTTATAAATAGGTTGAGTAAGCTTTGTTCCGTCAGTTTTTTCCAAGCCCCATTTTTTATCCTCTTTATAAACACGGACTAATAAATTACCGTCTTTGTCGAGAGTGTTCCCGTCGATTGCGGGGAGTTCATTTTCAGCCGATTGCTCTTCGGCATTTTCTGTTGTTTCCGCAACTGTTTGTTCAGACGCAACAGCATTTACATCACCTTGCGCAAACACAGGCACGGGATGAATAAGAAAAGAACAAAAAAACGCTATGAACAGTATAATTCTCATATAACCATAATATCATAAAATAACGCGACATTATGAGAAAGATGTAATTGCAGCTTTCTTATGAAGAGGAATATAAAAAGTTTATTTTCGGCATGGCATTGTAAATTTTTGTTGAGAGAGGTAGCAAAATTTTCAAATTCAATCCGTTAAGATAACATACACTTATAGGAGAATTTTATGTTAACAATCAACCAACTGCATCAAGTCCGCTCGGCGTCTAATGTTCAGCACAATAAAAAAGCAAGAACATCTCCCGTAGCGACAAACGTTATCAATTCGAATAACATCAACAGTTTAAACTATTTCAACAAATCATTAGTTTCGTTTAAAGGGAAAAAGTATTTCCAAACCTTAAACGACAATTATTTTAATTTGCCGACGGATAAGAAGACAGGCAAACCGTTCCAACCTGATGTATATCAAAAAGCGGCAGCGGAAAATCTGTATAACGGAAATGACGTAATCGTTACCGCACCAACCGGGACAGGTAAAACCGCGATAGCACATTACGTAATCAATAAGAACCTTGAGGACGGGAAAAAGACATTCTACACGACTCCTCTGAAAGCGTTAAGCAACGATAAGATTAGAGAATTTGAAAAGATTTACGGCAAAGAAAATGTCGGACTAATAACGGGAGACAAAAAAGTAAACAAAGATGCTCCTATTTTGATTATGACTACAGAGGTTTACAGAAATATGGTTGTTAAAGACCATATGACGGAAAGAAACCCTATGTTAAACAACTTGAAAACGGTTGTATTTGATGAATTACATTATTTAGGCGATACTGACAGAGGCGGAGTTTGGGAACAGGCAATTATGTTCACCGATCCTAAAACTCAAATTTTGTCACTCTCAGGAACAATGGCAAACCCTGAAAAAATCACAGACTGGATGGCTAAAACAAAAGGTCATGCGCTCTCTGAAAAGGTAACACCTGACGACAAGTATCGTGCTAAAGATGAAAAAGTACATACGGTGCTGGTAAACGTACCATCCGAAAATCGTCACGTACCTTTGGAATTTGGGGTATTGGACGTAAAACCGCAGGTTAAAAAAGGCGGAGGAGGCGGAGGCTCCAGAGCCGACAGAGCCAGAGCAAAAAAACAGGCTAGATTAAAAGCACTCTCAGACAGCGCAACACCTTCAAAGGAAAGTTACGTTGACGTTGTAGAAAAATTGCAAAAAGAAGATAAATTGCCTGCAATATTCTTTATTTTCAGTAAGAAAGAAGGACGCGCAACGATGTCTTATTTAAGAGACAACGCTCCTAAATTAACAACAGATAAAGAAAGCAGACAAATCAGAAATACGGTAAGAGAATTTGAAGCTAACGGCAAATATCTCGGAACATCAATGGATTATGATGCATTACAAAAAGGTTACGCTTTACATAACGCAGGCATGTTACCTGATCAAAAAGAACTTGTAGAAGAGTTGTTCCAAAAGAAATTATTGAAAGCCGTAATCTCCACGGAAACGTTGTCAGCAGGTATCAACATGCCGGCAAGAACGACCGTAATAAGCGGGGTAAGAAAGCCAACCGACAACCCTGACGGAGATGACCACAAAAGATATATTTCTCCGAACGAGTTCCACCAGATGGCAGGACGTGCGGGAAGACGCGGTATCGATACAAAAGGATATTGCTATGTAATGTCCTCTAACAAATCTCAATCTAAGAAGTTTAATCAATTGATTAATACTCCTTCCAACGATATTGACAGCCACTTCAATATTGATTATGCATTTGTAGCAACGGCTGATGATGCTTACAGAGATAAGAAATCTTTAGAACCAATCTTCAAAAAATCATTACGTGCTTACGATGAAGATCCTAAACTTCAAGCCGAAAACACAAAGAAAATGATTAAAGAATTTGAGGCAAAAGAAGATGTCCTGAAACATTATGACTATATTGATAAGGATAATAACCTGACCGATAAAGGGGTATTGTTAACCGAATTAAACGGATACGAACAAATCCCTGTTATCGACAGTATAACAAGTAAGGAACTCTCGGGATTGACTCCTGTTCAACTTGCAGGCTTCGCAGCAGGTCTTGCTAATATGGAAAACATCCCTAAAACAGATTTCCCGAAAAAGGAAACCGAGTTTGATTTTGACGATGACAAAATTGTAGAGTTGCGAGACAACTTAGAATCAAGAAAAGATGACTACAACAAAAACATCTATTCTAAACAGGGCAACCGTGAACTCGTAACAAACAGCGACGCTATCAAGCACGTTTACACTTGGGCTAATCTGAACAATGAATCGGAAGACTCGACAGAAAACTGGCATGAACTTTACTCGGGAGACTTAAAGAAAAGTATCCGCGATGAAGGAACGCTGTTTAGAGAAATCATGATGACGTCCGACTTGCTTAAGCAAATGGATTCAATCGCTCAAACAGGTGCTGAAATATCAGAAAAAGGCAGTGACAGAAGATATTACGAAAGTCTGTCAAACAATGTCCAAGAAGCATTGAAGCTGATAAACCGCGAACCTGCAAAGAACGAAGACATTGCAACAGACGAAGACGAAGAATAAAAAGACTACTTACTACAACAAAAAAGAGCCGATACCTAAAAAGTATCGGTTCTTTTAATTATGTTTTATTTAATTACTTATGAGAGATATAAGTTCTGGTCATACCGTTTTCATATCTCATTGTTTTTATTCTTCCGTCAGCATAAGTTTCTCTGACCTCTGAATCGCTGACAGTTTCTCTTGAAACAAGTCCGTTTTCTTGAGGAGTTGCCCATTCCTCTTTGATTAGTTTATTACTGTTTGAATCATATATTTTCGTATTTGCATTCTTTCCGTTCAAATCGGTAGTGGTTTCTTTTCGGACTGCACGATGATATTCATTATCATAGCCTCCGGAAATTTCTTTTATACCGCCGTTAGGGAAATATTCTCTGTTTGCACTAAATCCGGGTTCATATGTAATTTTCGTTTTTTCTCGGGCTCCTGAATCACTAAATTTGACTTCTGCTTTTGATGTTTTACCGTTTGCGTCAGTATGAATTTGTTCTACTATATCAAAGCCATTTTTGCCGCCATACTTATTCTCGGTTCTTGTATAGCCTTGGGCGTCAGTTTTGCCGAATCTGTCCTCGACCAATTGTTGTCCGTCTTTATTCCAAGTTATTTCGTATGTTTTATTTCCTGCTTCATCTCTTTCGATTCGATGTTGTGAGGTTACTTCCTCAGATCTGAAAACTTTTCCGTTACTTGAGTATTTTCTTATATATCCGCCATCGGGTAGAGATTCGGTTAAATGTTCATAATAAGTTCCGTCAGAGTTAACTCCTCTTTTTGCGACTTCTATACCATTAGCATCATATTCAAATGTTTGTTTAGAAACGTTACCGTTTGCATATACTTAACGGATCCTCTTTTTCGTTATATGTTCTTTCTGATACAGTACCGTCTTTATAATGAAAGACTTCTTTTGATTTCTTGCCGTTAGGATGGAACTCCTGTTCCAAAGTTTTTATTGATATATTAAAATCATCTGCGTACGTTTTCTTTAATTTGTTTACACGCCCGTTTTCACCATAAGAACTTTCTATTTCAACATTTTTATATTTGTCAACAGTTTTGACAAGTTTATCATTAGCATTAAAGGATGATTCTCTCGTAAATTTACGACCGCCCCAGTCTTCTGAATGCGTTATTTCAGTCCTATATTCAGAAACTTTATTTTCAACAGCCCCTGCTGCCTCTTTTGCTTTACCTGTGACTTTTTCCGCAGCTGTTTCTACCTTTTTTCCGCTAAAAAAGCCCCTTAAATTGTTAATACCAGCAATTTGCTCTCCTTTGTTGGTTTTTACCAATAATAAACATGGTCTCTCTACTACTTCATATATTATTAAAGACTTTTCTCAAGAGAGGATTTCAAAGATTAATTATTTTGTAATAAATATTAACAATAATACAATTTAATTCAGCATCGTAAAATTTATGATTAGATTCTGAAACAAGTTCAGAATGACAAATATATTAATATGGTGGAGATGGTGGGATTGTCTTGGATTTTCTCCACGCTCTCGGAGTTCAGTTCACGGGCTTTCGCCCTGAAAACTTCATCCGTTCGCTATCCGGACTAACGCACTATCGTTCGTGTCGTCCGTGCGAAAATCCGCTCGAACCCACTAATAAAGCTCCGCTTTATGTGGGTTCTCATCCCACTTTCAAAAATTGTTATATTAATATGGTGGAGATGGTGGGATTCGAACCCACGTCCAAAATGGATTAAAGCAAACATCTACGGGCGTAGTATCTTATTTATCTTAATAAATGTTGGGAAAATACTAAACCAAAGCATTTACCAAAGTCGTTTTTGCGGAACGACTAACCTTCGGCGGTTAACTTGGGGTTAATACCGCTATCTTAACCTTGTCCTTGCATGGTGGCCCATAGACATCGGCAAGGTGGACAACCTATGGGTAGCATACTGCGTAAATTAGGCAGCAAGAGCTTCAGGAGCTCTACGTGCAGCGAAAGCTGCAGTTGCATCTACAACGTTATTTTCAGCGTTTAAATTGGTTTGCTCGTTGATAACCGAGAACAGCGCTCGGACTCGCAGCCTGATTTAATCAATCACCCTGTCAAATCCAAAACATCCCCTTATATTAATATTTCATTGTGCAATTTGTCTGTATACTATATTATAAACTATCACAAAACCTTTTTCAAGCCAATAAATATGGCGCGGATAAAATACCTGCGCCATACTTATTATTTCTATTGTAATTTTATTACCTTACGATTCGGAGGTTATATCCATATTCTTTCCGTTTTCTGCTTCTGCCTTCGTTGTATCACGATAAGCCGCATCGCTAGGGAAATTATGTTGAGAATTATAAAGCTGTCTTGCTTTTACCTTCTCGTTATGTATATTCGTTCTAACTTTTTGGATATCTTCCGGGATGTAGTATAACATCATTACCCCGTCAGGAGCACATTGTTCATTCATACCGACGTTTTGCTTATTTCCGTATTTATCATATTTCTGTAAATAATATTCACCTTTATTATCATCTCTTTCGACTTTATATACAGAATCATCATCGTCTAATACATTTCTGAACACTGTTTTGTCAGGTGTCAATGTTATGTTACCGTCTTTTCCTTCCAAAGGAATCCTGCCCATCTCAACATAAGTCGGATGTAAATTATCTACAGGAGTATCGGAACTCTGATTTATACCGGCAGGGTTGAATAATGATATACTCATTGCACCGTTACTTGCTTGAGATATAATACCGGAGCATTGTCTGCCGTTTGTAGTGCCGATAGGATTAAGTTTATACATAGTCCCGTCGTTTAATGCTTCCATTTTATTCATATCGTCAGCCTTACGGTTTGCCATAATGCCCATTATTTCATCACGATATTTTATAATTTCAGGTCTTGCATTCTTAGAGTCTTTATCGACAACAGACCAATCAAGAGGAGCACGGTTTTGAAGATATACGTTTTTACATTTTTCTTCATAACCTGTCATTCCGAGTTCGTCACCTGCATATATTGTAGGGTTACCCGTCAAAGCACCTAAATATCTTGTAATAATTTTGGCTTTTTGACGTCCGCCTGCAGTAGCAACATTATCAACATCATTTCTGAAACTGTTTATAAAATCTTTATGGACTTCTTTTACTTCAGAGTCACCGGTTTCAGGATTTTTAACTCTGCTGACAAACGGTTCCCCAAGCTCATATTTTGTAATTGCTTGGTCTAATACGATGTCGAACGCATCAGGAATTGCTCTTGCACCGAAACCGTCTTTTTCTGTTGCAGTTTTTAAATCATCCGGAACATCTTTCGGTTGATATGGTACAAATTTTGTTTTTTCATCTTTTACATTCGGATGGTTTCTGTAATATTTACCGTTTACGACATCCGCAATAGCTTTAGAAAATGCAGCATAACTCTTGTCATATTCTTTGTTTATGGCATCTCTTTCATCACCGCTTTTGCCTTCCAGTGCTTTGTCTTTAAACTGCCCGTTTACTTTTCCGATACTGTCATGAAGTAATACACCGTTTGCAATGGCTTTTGAACTAACATTATCAAAATATGACGGGTCTTTAGAGCCCTTAATAATGTCATAATCATTATCCCCCAAATCTTTGTCAAAAGATTTATCATTTATCAACTTATATGCAGTTTTTCTGAAATCATAGTTTTTTGCATCTGATAAATCAGAGTTAAACAACTCCATATTCAGAGATAAACAATGAATAATACGAGGTTTATCATGGTTACTTGCGAATACATAAGAATTTCTCTTATATTCTGTCGGACGTGAAGCAAAATCATTTAAGACTTTTTCAACTTGACCGGCACGGGCTCCATCACTATCATACTTTGAACCATGTTGTCTTGTGAAATCATACCCGAACATGTTTGTAAAATTGTCAAAGAAGTAACTATAGTTTGCCTCAGACGCGACACCTGTATTATTTAAGAATTTGTCAACATTACTGTTAGCATCTGGCAAATCGGTAAATTCTGCAAATGATGCAGTATTAGGATTTTCTTCGGTTACTACATCCATAATGTTACCCCAAAATTTCTGACAATTTGACCAAGTCTTGTCAAATGATTGAGAACCGTTTCTGTAAGCATCCATATCGGCAACATCCTTCGCAGCATCAAATCTTAAATCAATACCGTAACCTGCTCTGTCAGTCATAGCTTCAGCTAACTTGAAACTGTTAGCGTTTGTATTTTCTATTCTCTTATTGATTGATTTAGCTACAAAATCAACATCACCGGAATTCAAATCTTTCATTCCGCTATGGATTTTATTTGTGATTTGGTTAGCTTCATCTTCCTGACTGTCGCCATTGATACCTAATTCACGAAGTGAACCTTTGCCCATCTTATCATAATCATAAGCAATTTCACCGTTTTTCAAAATCTTGGTTCCTACATCAGGCATAAGAGATTTTGTAATCGCATATTTTGCAATATCTTCTGCGACCAACGGCACAACATATTGTCCGTATTCGCTTAATTCGGTTTTATCTTCATTAAATAAAGATTCTTTTGAATTTTTCTCAACCTTTTGAAGAACATCATCCGCAAAATCTTTGACATCTTCCGTGAAGATTTCATTCATCTTATTATATGTCTTTGCATATTCTTTCGGAACGTTATAAGTTTCATCATTCATTGCATCATATCTTGATTCTTTTAAATGATCCGCATTATAAGAACGTTTTGACAAATATGGTGATGACAAAGCACCTTGTGTATCAGGAGCAAATTCAATAGAATCAAGAGGGAAATCCATCAAACCTGATGTTAATACCTTATCATAATCACTTGATTTTGGTCTTAATTCATAATTGTCTTCCAATACATTTCTAACAACTGTTTCAGGCAATCTCAAATCATCCGGTAAAACAGGACGTTTTGGATTTTGAGTATCAAGGATATCATTTATTCTGCCTGTTGCCTTCGCAGGATTAGAAGAAATATCACCCAGTTTCTTAGCAACATATTCGTTTTGAACATTTCTTACATGTCTAACCAAATGACGAGCTGCAGAAATCGCAATATCCTGCATTTCGTAATTACCTTGACGATAACGTTGATATTCCTGTT
The DNA here is from genome assembly GCA_002481545.1 of Cyanobacteria bacterium UBA7753. GTDB lineage: Bacteria > Cyanobacteriota > Vampirovibrionia > Gastranaerophilales > Gastranaerophilaceae > UBA2883. Next base: position 27,212 of record DLEF01000032.1, read on the forward strand.
TTCTTTGTACAGGATCTTTTATGTCAGATAATAATTCCATATCATAGTTTGATGTGAAATAATTTCTCTTAGGCATATCTGTGTTAGCATCCCAACATACGAATCCGCCTTCGTCTTTACCTTCTATACTGATACCGGACAATTTTCCGATAGCAACAGTACCTTCGGCACTATGCAATTTAATGTTTTCATTTCCTGATGCATTTAATTCATTGATACTTTCAACGTTTTTCTTAAATTCATAAGGATTAATCTCAAATGTATAAGGGAATATTGTATCATCATGAGTATTTACTCCCAATTTATTATCAGGATTTTTTTCATAATGTTTAATTACATGTTCCTTATCATTTATCTGTTTATCTGACACCATTGTTTTATCAAACAATTGTAAATACGTAGGTTGAGAAGGATCATATTTTTTATTTTCAACTTCTTTATAATGAATATGACCGTTCTTATCAACCTCTTCTTTATAATCGAAAGGGGCATTTACAATTTTATGATCAACATTTTCACAGTTTTTAGGAACGACACCCAATCCTAAAGCCCCGTCTTGCAAACCTGACATTCTGAAATAGTAATATTCAGGCGGTTTTTTATCAGAATCCATCCACTTAATAGCTCTTTGGAAGTGGATACCCTGCAAACCTTCGGATGTGATTGCCATATCATCGACCATATTCATACCGTTCTTGAATGTTTCACGAACAAGTGTGTTATAGTCATTGACGTTTCCAATACCGTCTGACATAATAAAATCATTGTTAATCCAATATTTGTGAGAGGATTTATCACCGCCTCTGAGAGGGGTTAATGATAATCTTCTGATACCGTTTTGATGTAATTCAGGAAGTTTTACAACTAAACCTGCCATTGTACCGCCCGATGTATTACCGAATGTTCTGACGGTATTCCTTACATCATCAGTAACTTTATCTTTATCTTCTTTTATAATTTGTCCTGTTTTATCTGAGTCAAATCCTGCAAATACATACCCCGGGTTAAAAGTATCAACCATAGCCTGATACATAGGGCCGTGTATAATAGGAGCAGGACCTGTTCTGTTGACGAACGTAACACCGTCGCCACCACCTGCTGCTTCATCTTCTCTTAAATATTTTACAATCTTTCCTTGATGGTTTTTATCATCTTTTTCACGGAGTACAAATCTGTATGCAAACGGTTCCTTATCGCCCAATTCCATATCATATTCAGGCTCTACCATTTTACCTTCCGGCGGAACATAAGTAGAATAGAACGGTTCCATTGAACCGTTTTCGCCTTTTTCTACGAAAAATGAACCATCATCTTTTTTACCGACTTTAAAGCATTGAAATTCACAATCGTATTTGCTTGAATCATACATACAGTTTACTTGATATGCCTTAGATCCGGTATCAGTCTTTTTTGTCTGATAACCTTTGAATGCTACACCTTTAATACTGTTTGCTTTATTTATTTCCATGCAGAATACTCCTTATACT
>DLEF01000032.1:28710-35837 GCA_002481545.1 Cyanobacteria bacterium UBA7753
TGCTACCTTACTACTTATATATTAATAAAAATTTACAATAAAGTAAAGTTTTTGGGAATGTTATTAACATTTCTTCTATTCCTTTTATAGTGTATGTTTAACACTATTAAGATATGTTATAATTTTAAAAGAAAAACTTGAAATGTAACAAAAAAAATAGTATCATTGAGGAGTAATTAAAGCATCTATGGTTTGTGTATAAATCCGGTTAAGGTCGGAAAGGATATTCTAATGGAGTTTATCTTAAAAAAACTTTGTAGTTACTTTTATTTCATAGACACAAGCAGAATAAAAGTAATAACGTATTAAAGAATTTGAATTATGGTTTTTAGTGTTCATTATCACATGCGGCTATTTTAGGCAAAAAGTATGTGATATTTTTTTTATTTGTAAATATTTTTTAAAAATGTTAAAGAATATTCACTCAATTGGTCTATTTATAAGATTAAAAACTGGACATAATCGTCAACTTAGTATAAAATTAGAGAAAAGGATTATTAATTATGGCAAAAAATAACGATACAATACCTATAGAAGTCAGCATATTGACTGCAGATCACGATATCAAAGGAACGGTTCATGTTTCTAAGTATACAAATACAAACAGAGAATTGACCGATTTATTGAACGACAGAGAAAGAAGATTTCTTGCTGTTACTAATGCTGAAATCTATTCAAGAAATTCCAAACAACCTCCGAGAAGATATAAATTTCTTGAAATACATATGGACTATGTCTTAATGGTTCATCCTACATCTCAAGCCGTATTTAAAGAATCCGGCAGAAGTCAGGATGATATCGCAAGATTCAGAGAATTAAGATTGAAATTAAATCAAACAAAACCGTTCTAACTTCGGTTACTTTGGGGAGAGATTAAACAATGAAAAAAGCAATGCTTATTGTAACGATTTTGTTTGTTGCAGTAATATCAACTGCTTGTATAAATAATATGGCCGTACAGGAATTGAACAATACGGCAAAAACATATATGGATAAAGGCGATTACAAAGCTGCCATAGACAGATTGGAGTCAGGGATTGAACTTGACAGTACAATCTATGAAACGCATTACAACTTAGGTGTCGCGTATCTTGAAGCGGGAGAATATGAAAAAGCCATCAATTCTCTTAATAATGCAATGAAATTAAATTCAAAATATGCAAATACCTACTATACTCTGGCAGTAGCCCAGGAAAAACTGGCTGACTCTTTAATAAACGCAGATTCACATTCTATCTCTGCCGATAATGACGGAGAAGCAGAGACAAAATCTCCGACTTACACAAATGTCTCGGAATCCGTAAAAGAAAAAATGATAGAAGGTTATCTTACCTCAATAGAAAATTATCAAAAATATATAAAAATGGTTAACTCACAGCAAAAAACAGAAGAAGTATCGGAACATATCAAAGATATGGAAAAGGTTTTGTCTAAGCTGGGTTATGCGGGACAAAGTTACTAATGTTTAGAGCTCCTGAGATTTCTTATTTTTCAATATGCGGGTTCCCAATCTACTATTACGGAATAATTCTTGCCGTTGCAGTATTTCTGGGGTTGTGGATATCAGATAAAATAGCAACGAAAGAATATAACCTTTTTGGAATAATCCCCAGAATTGCAACCCCTGTCATTATAGGCGGAATAGTCGGAGCAAGACTATATTACTGTCTGCTTAATATTGATATCTATATAAAAAATCCGTTTGAAATTCTGTATATCAGAGAAGGCGGACTGTCTATCCACGGAGCCATAATCGGAGGAATAATCGTAATATACTTTATGGCAAAAAAATACCATATAAGACTTTTAAAACTCTGTGATATCTTTGCACTCGGAATGCCGCTTGCGCAAGCTTTGGGAAGATGGGGAAACTTCTTTAATCAGGAGGCATTCGGAACGCCTTGCGACTTACCATGGAAGTTATATATTCAGCCTGCCTATCGTCCCGATAAATATTTTTCACACAAATATTTTCATCCTACTTTTCTTTATGAATCAATTTTAGATATCTTAATTTTTATTGTTCTTTACAAATTTGTTATGCCTAAATATAAAGATAACTTAGGCGTGATTACAGCCGCATACCTTTTACTATACTCAATTGTAAGATTTTTCATAGAAGGTCTGCGCATTGACTGCATTAGATATGTCTGCGGGATGCCGTTACCTCAACTTGTTTCAATTTTAATCATAATAGGAGCTTCCGCATTTCTGATTTATAAATATAAAACATCTGACGAGAATTAATCCTACGATTTGTTTAGCCAATTTTTCCGATGTGTTTGTAAAAGTACAGTCTATACTTTTACAAAGGAGAAAATTATGAAATTTAAACTATTTTTAGTGTGGTTCTCCATAGTAGTTGCGACAGGTGTTGTTTATGCCTTCTCAAACAGTCTTGACAGGTCATATCAAAACGGCATTGCTCGCCCGAACAACTTTAGAGAACGAGTACAAAACCAAAGCCAAAACAATTTTAATCAACCGTATAATCCTGCGCAACCAAGCAGCATGAGTAACGAAAATGCGGAATACAACAACGTCGAAATGAACGATACACGCTACAACTCAAACTGCCAGTTCGGTCAATGTATCCCGGGCGGAATGACAGGCACAAGTTTTCCTTAAAAAGAATTGTCCATGCCGGCAATCGACAAAGGGAATATTTTATATCTAATTGGCTAATTAACAAAAAATCGTGTTTTCTGTTTAATTATAGTATTAAATCTTTTTCATACTTCCAGCTATTCTTAATTCCAAGAGTCGAAAGACTCTTTTTTTTTATGGGGGGGGTAAATGTATATTAGAATACTCATTATATAATACGACATAGTATGGGCATAAACTTAAAAAAGGCTATTCTTTCGAATAACCTTTTTTAATTGCCGATGGTCGGGGTCGAACCGACACGTAGTTTAACCTACACCAGATTTTGAGTCTGGCACGTCTACCAATTCCATCACATCGGCTTATTTAATTTTCATTTTAGGATAACTTTAATACCCTATGAAGAAATAATAACAAAAAAATGTTTAAATATCAAATAAAATTTTACTTTTTAAAAATAATCATTAAAAACTATACAGAATACGGTTTGATGAATTGATAAAATAAGGAACAATCTTGTTATGAAAAAAGTGTTTTTATTTGTAGTGTTAATGTTATTTGTCGGTATGACACCTTCGCATGCCGTTGTAATGCAGGGCGGAATCTATGAAAACACCATGCAAAAGAATTATTGCACGGTCATTGATAAATCGACAGGCAAACCTATCCCGAACGCAAGAATTAAAATTCCTTCTAAAAATTATACTGTATACAGCGACATAAACGGACACTTTGAAATAAAGACAGCAATAAACGCTCAGACAATCATGTCCGTAGAGAAAAATAATTATAAATCCTACTCTCAGACTCTTAACAGAGGCGACAACATCAGACAATTTACAATAGCACTGGAAAAATCCTCAGCATATGATTTAAAGATAGAAAACCAATTATGCCACTTAGGGGACAATAATTTTTCCGCACTATCCGCAAACGCAGGCGATTTTAAATCAACATCCGCAGGACCTGTCTATACAAAGAAATTTTATATATCAAGCTCTTCCTCTAAAGGACAGCCATACCTTGTATTCGGCTCAATAATCGGTATCGACACCGCTCTTGCTCGCGGAATGGGACAGAATAATATAACAACCTCTTTTGCAAGCCCTCCTACCGTATACTTAAACGGTACAAAAATTGCTCAAATACAGGTTAACGGCGATAATCAAAAAATAAGACTGCCTAAAAATCTTATTAAATGGAATCAACAAAATACAATCACGATTAAAGCAGGTGTAAACCTTATGCAAACAGCATACGTTGATTATGACGACTTTGAATTTATGAATCTGTCGATTGAAACATCCGCTGACATAAGAGTCTCAAACTCTCAGCAATACAGAAATTATTAATAATCCGTTCTTCCGTGAGCTTTCAGATATTCTCTAATCTTAACAAGAGCACCTTGGATAATACGGGTAATACGAGACGGGGACAACCCAATCATGGTAGCAATATCTTTTGCCTGCATATTTCTGTAGAACCTGTATTCAACAACTGTTCTGTCTTTTTGAGGTAAATTAGCGATAGCCTCTTTGATTAAACGGCTCATTTCAACAATTTCCGCGTTTTCATCCGGCAGAGCATGCGGATCTTTAATAAAATCAAACGGGGAATCATTGTCACTTGCAGCCGCTGCAAGGCTGTCTATAGATAATATAGTTTGATAAACAGCTTCTTTTACGGAGGTTGATGCGTTTCCGTCGCCGCCTTCTCCGCCTTCATTTTCATTGTCGGGTTTCTGTTTCATTGAATACCATTTATAACGGTGCCTCAACTCGTTACGGATAGCCCATTTTACTGCGGTACCCATATATGCATCGTTATATTTTTGCAATTGTTCTTCCGTTTTGCCCTTAATCATTGCTTGAACGGCAATAATCCCGATACTGACCAGCTCCTCGTACTCAATCATATGACTGGGGACACGACGCTGCTCAATCTTGGCAACCTTCTGCACAATGCCTACATACTGTTTTAATAAGCTCTGTTTATCCATGTGTAAATACGTATTTATAAAACTATTATAATTATCTTATTTAATATTACCTTGATTTTGTTTATTTTTCAAGTTGTAAACGTAAAGAAGTATTTCTGCAACCGCTTTGAATAATTCAGGAGGTATCTGCTGACCGATATCAACCATTCTGTATAACGCACGAGCAACAGGCGGATTCTCTACTACAGGCACATTGTTCTCTTCCGCAAGTTTCAAAATTTCCTGCGCTATAAGCTCCGCTCCTTTAACCAACATCGTAGGAGACATCATCGTTTTTGCATCATATTTTAATGCGCATGCTACATGGGTAGGGTTCTTTACAACGAAATCCGCTTCCGCAACGGAATCCATTGCTCCTCTCTGCAGCATTTGCATACGACGCTGTCTTAATGCCGCTTTTACATGCGGATCACCTTCAGAGTTTTTATATTCATCCTTTATCTCTTTGAAAGACATCTTTTGATCTTTCATAAACTTCCATCTTGTCATACCGTAATCGGCAACCGCAATAATAAAGAATGCAATACAAGCCTTATAAATAAAGTCTTTTATCAACGTGGAAAACTCGTTCATAACAGCGAAGTTATTATCAATCGCCGCCAACATTAAAATACCCTTCAAATGGGCCGAATATACAGTCCAACCGATTAACCCCAAAATACAAACCTTCAGGATGTTCTTGAATAACTCAAACAAGGTCTTTATGGAAAAAATATTCTTAAAATATTTTGTAGGGTTCAATTTATCCAACTTAGGAATCAAAGGTGCAATTGCAACAAGAGGACCTACCTGAATAAAATCACCAAGTATTGCGATAAAAGCAGCAACAAGCAATGTCAAACCTATAATCGTAGCCGCAGGAATAACCGAGGATGTAAAGATATAGGTGTACCCTATCGAATCCAAATGCTGATTCGGTATCTGCGAATACAGACTCTTAAACAACCCGCAAATCAACTCCCATGATATAGGTGCCATCATCAGAATAAAAGAAAAAACAACAAGCAGAGAAAGTGCGGTAGAAACATCCTTAGATTTTACTACCTGTCCTTCTTTTCTGGCTCTTTGCAGTTTCTGCGGTGTGGCGTCAAACTGCTTATCCTCATCTCCCATTGTGATAGCCTTTCCTTGTTAATTACAAGTATATCATAAATGCCTGTTTTTAGAAAATATTAACTTTTTATAACTTAATAGCAAATTTTATTTTTTCAATGCGTTATTTATTCGGGTAGGTAATATGCGCATTCAATCAATCAACAATTTTTATACCTATAACAATATCACTCCTAAAGCCCGTAACAGCTATAGGAGCAATATTTCCAATCCGCAATTAACAACTGATACATTTATAAAACAACCTGCCTTCTGCGGGAAGAAATCCGCAGCAAAAGACGCAATCAAGCAACTGGAAGATACGCTTAAAAACATTGACAACTTGCACGATCCATATAGTGACATAATAATGCTTCCAAACAACAAGTTTAAATCAATTATGAAGAGAATGAACAACAAACGCGATGCCTCATCCGCAGTTAAGTATTTGTCCAAATTCAGAAGGTATATGTTTTCTTCGGAAGAGAAGGTTTTAAACATGCTGGAAGAGCACCAACACGATACCTACAAAGATGCAACAGGAAAGACTCTGCCGACGAATTTCCATACAATATTAACGCATTTATTACCTGCAGCAAAAGTCCGTCTTGTTAATACACAGCTGGATGTCGTAGAAAATATGAGAAACATATCAAAGAAGAAATTATCAAAATTATCTCAAAATGATGTAGAATCCTACCTCACAATAATTGAAAAAGACATCATGCATGACAGATTTAGAATTAAACCTTCTAAAGACCTCTTAGCACGATTATATGATGAAGTTCCCGATAAAAAAGTAGTAGATGAAATAATGAAAGCTACACGCGATTTTCCGAACTCCGCAACAAGCACGGACGCATTCATTGTAAAAAATGCAGGAAAAACTCATCACGCTATAGCGGAAGCACTGCTATCACCGTCAACTATCACGGTTGAACACATAAAACCTTCTTCTAAAGGCGGAGAAGACAAAGGAACAAACTACCTTGCCGCAAGCAAAAGAATGAACAATTATCGTTCTTCAATACCAATAACCGAATTTATCAAAATGTTCCCGAAAATCCCTCAATATACTCAACTCTATATGAACGATTTAATAGGGAAAGCAAACAGAGGCGGTATCCCTGATATCGCAGACTCTATCATCGGCGTAAAAGATTGCCTGAACAAAGAATCAAAAGGCAAATTAAATGTCGATATCTCTAAACTTGATCCTAAAATAGTAGAACAAACTCAGGCTCTTCAAGATAAAATCGATAGCCTGATATCAAGATTTAATCCTAAAAAGAAAAAGAAATAACCTAATATCTTTGTTAACTTGAAAAATTATTATGTTATTGATAAAATGAAGTCACAATAACATTTATGCGCGTGTAGCCCAGTTGGATAGAGCGTCTGGCTACGAACCAGAAGGTCGCGAGTTCGA
>DLEF01000038.1 GCA_002481545.1 Cyanobacteria bacterium UBA7753
GTGCCTTTAAATCGGAGAAGGTGGGATTCGAACCCACGGTAGAGAATTATCCCTACAACACCTTAGCAGGGTGCCGCCTTAAGCCTACTCGGCCACTTCTCCGCATGCAACCCTTATGTTTAGTATATTAACATAAATCTAAAAAATTATAAAGTATTTTTTGCAAAACAAAAGCGAACCGAAGTTCGCTTGAAATAACTCTCAATCATCTTACTAAATCGATAGACCGTTGATATATTGAATACATTACTTAACGGCAACCAATTTCGTTTGAACACCGACTTCGGCATTCATTCTTCTTGCGTTAGCCATTGCAGAGGATCGGCGTTTTTTTGCACCTCTAAGTATGTATTCTACGCCGCTAAAAGTATTACACGTTGGAATTTCCACTTTCTTTAACATATATAGTCCTTTCTTGTTTCGTATTATATATATCGGCATTTTTTGCAAAAACTTTAGGATTTTGACGCAATTATTTACAATTATTTACAATTGTGACATGTTTCCATATACTCTATAAATAAAGGGTTTTGCGGATAATATGACATGCTGATATTCTGATTTTGTTAAATTATTGAGTGTTATATTTCACAATCTTAAATTAGATTAGGAATAAATATACATTGATTTGAATATGCATGTTTATCAAAAGTTGTATATAAAATAAAAATCGATATCAGGGATGATATCGAAAATTGGGGTTAGGGAAAAATTCGTCATTAAATTAAATAGTTATTAGAAAGCTCTTCTTTCTCTTACAGCTAATTGGTTTTGATAAAAACTGCTGTTTGAAATTCTTTCTTGTATATAGTCATGGTCAACGGTTGAAGTTGATTCAAGGTTAACCAAGTTATTCAATCTTCTTGTCAATGCAGTATCTGCATAAGAGATGTTTCTGTTTTTCAATACTGTCCAATATTGAGCTTCTTTTCTTGTTGCTGTTGTTTCTTCTGCCAAAGTTGCAACTGCAGCTTTATGGCAACTTTCGTGAGCTATTAAGCAAGCGATTTGTTCGATTGGAGCGTTTTGATATTTGGTGTTTATCAAGATTACTCTGTTGCCCCAAGTATCTGTTGTATTGATAGCGAAGTGATCTTTGTAACCGTAAGATATTTGACCTAAATCATAAAATCTGATTTTAACAGAGTTTTCCATAAGGTTATCAAATATTTCGTTTGCTCCGATATCATCAAGCATTTCTAAAGCTGATTTTATTTTTACATCTTCAGTAAATCTATTTAAGTTCATCGCAGATACTTGTGATGAAAACACAACAAATAAACATGCTAAAAGCACAATCAATCTCTTAAACATAATACACATTCCTACAATTTTGTTTGATACTTAATAATCTAATTTTTTAAATTATCTAATTCCTACATCTTAGATAACGGCACATTTCCAAAAAACTTTAATTTTTTGTTTAAATAATTTACAAAAAGGTTAATATTTTATGTTTGTTATTCTGGAAACCCTTGTTATGACTGTATTAAATTAATGTAAACTTTTGTAAACAAAAGACAACAAAAAAGGCAATTTTTGAGTAAAGATATACTTTATATATACATAAGAGATAAATAAAATCTCAAAGGTAATTAGGATAACAGAATAGAAATAGAGGATATAGGATTATGGCAAACTTCGGTGGAGCATCAACTTCAGGCATTGATTTAGGATTTGGAACATTTGGTGTAGTTGAAAGAGCTAAACAGGCTCAACTCGATCCTGATAAATTTAAAAAAGCTCAAAACAGTACTTTCTGGAACAACAGCATTTTGAGAATGACAAGTGACTTAGGTAAAAATATGGCTGAAAAAGGTCATCTTGATATTTTGAACTAATAAGTCTTTCTCTAAGTATTAAATATGAAAATATTTGGTTAATGTGAAACAAATATCTATTATCTATTCTAATTATCAAAAGTTAGGAGCCCGAGGGCTCCTTTTTTTTTTATTTTAGATTATCGCACAAAGCTTTTGATGAAAGCGGTTCTCCAGTGAATATTTTGATTAAATCGTTTTCTTCTATGCTTGTGCCGTATTTAAACAGTTTCTCACCGAGATAATGAGCTGTCGTTTTATTATCTGTCAAAGCTCCGAATTTATTTCGTAAGAAACTATAAAGTTGTGCTTTTATTAGGTTTGCTCTGAAATAGTTTTGGTAATACCCCGGATGAGATAAATAGTGCGGAATGGTTGCCCATTCATTATTTTTCTCATCGTCAGGATTTGCAAGAAGGTATTTTATCCTCAAGTCAAGCCATAATTGTTGTAAATCCTGTTCAGGGTTTTCGTACATACGTTTTTCAAACTCAATTATAAGCATGCTTCTGCTGATAAATTTTGCTTCGCTGTTCTTGAAATCTGCCTTAAATCTTTCCAACACATCATCAGGAACGATTCCTTTTAAGATATCTTCTCTCTGTTGTAAGTCACCCATCATCATTGCAACGGCTTCGGTCATTGCAGGGGTTTCATCCTGATCCATATAGGGAAGTTCATTGCTTATTCCGATGTTATAGACGCAGTGCCCGAGTTCATGGCAGAGTGTGTCTAAACTGTTTGAATCATTTGTCAGGTTAGCCAATATTCTTGAATCTTTGCCCGGTTGAATACAGAAACAGAATCCGTGTGTGTTTTTGTTTTGTCTCGGGAATAAATCCAACGTAATAGGCATATTGTCAATGTTATACCCCATTTTCAGATAAGTTTGTTTTGCAATGTCAACCACTTGTTCTGTAGTCGCGAAAGACTTATTAACCTCTTTTCTCGGGTTATTATCCAAAAGCAATCCATAATGATATGCTTTCAAATCATCTTCGCTTATTCCGTATTCTGCAGCCAATTCCTTTTTGTTCTTTTCTTGGATTGCATAGTTTAAGTCTTTTGCATTTGCGTATACGTCATTAAGTAATTCATCCAAATATTTCGGTTGAACATCGTATAATTCGGTTATGGCATAATCAAAATAGTTGTTATAGCCCTTTGTTTTAGAAAAAGCGTTTCTCATATTTATAAATTTAACCATGTTATCCGCGATTAAATCCCCGCCTTTTACTCTTGCCTCATATGCTTTCTTTCTTAAAGTAACATCTTTTTCAGTTTGCAGGAGTTTTGATATCTCGGGTTTTGTTATTTCCTGACCGTCAATGGTTGCGATATAAGAATTATACTTTTGAGCGATTTCGTTTTCTTTATCTCTTAAAACTCTCTTAATTGCACCGGTGTTCAATTCTTCGTCAAAATCACGGAGTAAATCTTTCAATTGTTTTGCTAAATGCGTATCGTTTAACCCTTTTTCTTTAAACTCTTTTAATTTATCAAAAGTTTCTTTGTTTCTGAATATCTTATAGACTTCTTCTTGTGAGATTTCATATTGTCTTAAATTTTCGGGAGTACTGTTGATGTAAAAATTCCAGCAATCAAGCTCCAGCTTTGTCCTCTTCGGTTCCAATTCCTTGGATAAGTCATCTCTCAATTGTATAAATTCATTATCTAACATAGCTTCCTCCTCTTTTTTAGCTATTATAAACGGTATAAAAATTACAGTCATAATATAAATAAATGATTTTATTGTCCGCATGATTATTGTCCGTACTGTTTACAATAAACATCGGTGGTGATACAATCTTTTATAATATAGGGGAGAAAAGAGAAACAACTAAACCTTATATAGTTTAAGGAGAATTTTATAAATGAAATCAAGAGATTTTTTATTTACGTCGGAATCCGTAACGGAAGGTCATCCTGATAAGGTTTGTGACCAAATATCCGATGCAATTTTGGATGAGTTTTTGACCAAAGACACTTACTCAAGAGTAGCTGCGGAAACTATGGCTACGACAGGTATGGTACTTGTAGCTGGCGAAATTTCATCTGATTGTTACGTTGATATTCCGCAAGTCGTAAGAAATACGATAAGAAATATAGGTTATGTCGGAGAATGCAGCGGAGGTTTTGACGCTGACACTTGCGCCGTTATAACAAGTATTGATGAACAATCATCAGATATTGCGGGCGGGGTTAATAAAGCCCTTGAAACTCGTGATGAAAATGCTGATGTATCGGTAAAAGAAACGGAAGAACTCGGAGCCGGAGACCAAGGTATTATGTTTGGTTATGCATGCAATGAAACGCCTGAATTGATGCCGTTGCCTATCAGCCTTGCAAATAAATTGGCATACAGATTGGCACAAGTAAGAAAAGAAGGAATTTTAAATTATTTAAGACCTGACGGAAAAACTCAAGTAACAGTTGAATACGTTGACGGTGTGCCTTCAAGAATACATACAATTTTGCTTTCAACTCAGCATAACCCTGAAATTAACGGCGTTAAAGATAATGCCAAAGTTCAGGAAATAATCAAGAATGATTTAAAAAAATACGTAATTGATTATGTATTTGAAACAGAAGAAAAGAAGCCTGATGAAAATACTAAAATTTTGGTTAACCCGTCAGGAAGATTTGTTATCGGCGGTCCTCAAGGAGATGCAGGTTTGACTGGTCGTAAGATTATTGTTGATACCTATGGTGGTTATTCTCGTCACGGCGGTGGTGCTTTCAGCGGAAAGGATCCGACGAAGGTTGACAGATCAGCTGCTTATGCCGCAAGATATGTTGCAAAAAATATTGTAGCGGCAGGTCTTGCAGACAGATGTGAAATTGAACTTGCATATGCAATCGGTGTAGCGGAACCTGTATCAGTATTTGTTGATACATTCGGAACAGGTGTTATATCTGATGACGCTATCAGCAAGATTGTTAAAGATAACTTTAAATTAAGCCCTATGGCAATAATCAGACAATTTGATTTGAGAAACCTCCCTGCTAAGAACGGCGGTAAGTTCTATCAAAAGTTGGCTGCTTACGGTCATATGGGAAGAACTGATATTGTTGTCCCTTGGGAAGCAACAGACAAAGTTGATTTACTAAAAAAAAATGTAAATAAAATCACTGCTTGTTGCTAGGGTAAGTCAGAGTTAAATAATAAAAAAGGATGTCTAATTTTGACATCCTTTTTTAATGTTGATGTTTTATCGTCTATTTTATTTTGAATACGACATTTGCTACAGCCGTAACTTTCTTTTCTATTGAAGAGGTGTCATAAATCCCTCCGTCTGAAACATCAGTTGAGTTAGCGGATGTTATTTGGAATACGCCCATTTTTACGGATTGGATTTTACCCGTTCTGTTATGAGTTGCTTTTAACATTGCGGATGCTCTCTGTTTTGCGTCTTTTGTTGCCTCGTTTAGTAGTTCGACTTTCAAATCAGAAATCTTTGAATAATAATATTCAGGTTCTTTTACATCTATATCAATTCCTTTATCCATAAGGTTTGAAATATCAACAGATATCTTTTTGATTTTTTGAATATCGTTCGATTTTATTGATATCGGTTGATCCATGTTGTAGTATGCGACTTCATTAGATGTGTTGCCGTTTGGTAATACTTTAAATGTGTTATAGCCGTTTATAGCTTTTATTTCTATATCTTTATCCTCAATGCCGTTTGTCTTTAAGTATGCAACAACGGTCGGGGTTTGAGACTTTATTGTGTTAAGTGCTGCTTTTTTTGTATTCCCTTTTGACATAATATCAATATCCAATTCTGCCGTATCTGATTGGACTATCTTTGAGGCTGAACCGGTAACCGTAATCCCGTCCGACGGTAAAGCTCCGACTATGACATGTGCAGTCATTATAAGTCCGAGTGTTACTACAATTCCGATAATAAGTGCTTGAAATTTTTCGGTATAACTAATAATTTTATCCGTAATTTCTTTGTTAATCATAAATTTCTCCTTTGAATAAACATAACCACATAAAAATATATAACACAGACACAAAATTTACTCTATAACCTTGATAGACCTTTAATGATTTGCTATTATATAGTTATGACGGAAACAATAGAAGAATTACAGGAAATATTACGGGATGATCCTTACAACTTTCAGGCAAGGAGAACATTGTCTATTGAGTTGTTGGATAATGGTTTTGATCAGGAAGCAAAACAAAATTTGTTGTATCTTGTAAGAACTTTTCCTGATAATGCTGAATTGCTCTATAACTTGGGTATAGCATACGAAAAGTTAAAAGACTATGAAAAAGCGGAAAGAGCCTATTTAAGAGCAATTGTTATCTCTCCGGAGACGGATTTCTATTATAATTTAGGTCTTACATATATAGAAATGCAGGAATGGGGAAAAGCTATTGTTGCACTAAAACATGTTGTAGATGTTGAGCCTAACGATTCTAATACATTCTTTAATCTGGGGCTTTGTTTCTTTAACAAAGAAGAGTACGAAGTAGCGATTGAATATTTTAATAAAACCATTGAACTAAACCCGAATGACCTGTTTGCATATTTCTATTTGGGTAATATTTTTGAGTATATGGGACAAAAAGATTTAGCGGTTTCCGCATATCAGCATGTTATCCAAATCGCCCCTGATTACAGCTGGGCATACTTTAATATCGGCTCAATTGCCTATGAAGAGGGCAAGTATGAGGCGGCTATTCAATATTTAAAAGAAACCGTAAAACACAATCCGCATGATATTAAAGCCTATACAATCATGTCACAGATTTATACAACTCATGATATGAAAGACGATGCCGTAAATATTGTTGCGGAAGGGTTAACCAATAATCCTCAAAATGCAGACTTACTCTATTTACGAGCACAACTGCATAAAATTGACGGGGATAATGAAAATTATGAACGTGATATTGCAAGTGCTCTTAAAAATCGTCAAACGTTGACTCTTCCGTTGGAAAAAGTCCAATATGAATATTCAAAAATTCATGAAGAAATGGAAAAAGTAAGAGAAGAACAACGCGAACAAGAAGAAAAGGAAAAACAAGAAGAGGCTGAACGTTTAAAACAGGAAGCAGAGTTAAAGAAAGAACAAGAGGACGAAGAACAATCTGAAA
The DNA here is from genome assembly GCA_002481545.1 of Cyanobacteria bacterium UBA7753. Lineage (GTDB taxonomy): Bacteria > Cyanobacteriota > Vampirovibrionia > Gastranaerophilales > Gastranaerophilaceae > UBA2883. The sequence goes on from DLEF01000038.1 coordinate 6,937, forward strand.
ATGATGAGTCTGATGCACAAAGCGAAGAGGATGAAGAACCGTCAGAAGAGTCTGATGAAGAAGATTCGGAAGATGAAAACGAAGACTTGGATGAATCCGATGGAGATGGCGCCGAGGACGGAATGTTCGGCGTAAATGATGTTCTTGATGATGATGACGATGAATAAAATCAATTTATAGTATGTCTATCGGATCGACGTCTATTGCCATTCTGATATCTTTCGGAAGTTTAATGGTTTTAAAAAATCTTGAGATAAACTTATGTCCCTTTGCATGAATCTTATTTTTTAATAATATTTGATATCTGTAAAATCCGTTTATCTTCTCTATTACACAACTTGAAGGCCCCAGCATTTCAAGGTGTTCATCAAATCCGTATTGGTCGATAAGTTCTTGCAGTCTGTTCCCGATTTCTTCTATCGATTTTTCTGCTCTGTCGTTATTGTCACAGCTTAAAATTACTCGTATTATTTGGGTAAAAGGCGGGTAAACAAACTCCTGTCTTGATTTAATTTCCGTTTCGTAAAATTTTTGATAATCCTGTTTCTTTGCACTTTCCAAAACATAAAAATCAGGGTTATATGTTTGGAATAATACTCTTCCCGTGTATTCTCCTCTGCCTGCTCTTCCTGCGACCTGTGTTAACAGTTGAAACCCTCTTTCCGCAGAGCGGAAATCCGGAAGGTTAAAGGTTGAATCGGCACTTATTACTCCTACTAATGTAACATTAGGATTATCCAATCCTTTTGCTATCATCTGAGTTCCGATTAGAATGTCGGTTTCGTGTTTTTGGAATCTGTTAAGTATTTCTATATGAGTGTTTTTTCTTGTTAGGACATCGCTGTCGATTCTTTCAATATTTACGTCAGGATATAATTCCCTGAGTAACAGTTCTACTTTTTGAGAGCCCAATCCGCTGTTTCTTAGTGCATCGCTTCCGCATTTAGGACAAACGTCCGGCAGAGGCTCCGTGTGCCCGCAATAATGGCATTTTAAGAGTTTTTCTCCTGCATGCCAAATTAGAGGTATTGCACAGTTCGGACATTGGATGACTTCCCCGCATGCTTTGCACTGTGTAGAGGTTGAGAACCCTCGGCGATTAATCAAAATTATTACTTGTTGACCGTTTTCAAGAGTTTCATTGATTGCTGTTTGTAATTGTTTAGAAATAGCTCCTCTGTATGCTGCTCTTGAATACTCCTGCATATTTACAATCTCTATCTTTGCCATCGGAGAATTATTGAACCTGTGTGGCATCTCAAACAGGTTATTGTTATTTAAAGCATAATAGTAAGTAGATACATCAGGGGTTGCTGAACCCAATAGGAGCGGAGCTTTATGGAATTGAGCAAGTTTTTGAGCAACAGTTTTGGCATCATATCTTGGGGCAGGGTTTGTTTGCTTGTATGCACTTTCGTGCTCTTCGTCTATTATAATCAAACCTATGTTCTGTAGCGGAGCAAACACTGCCGAACGTGCGCCTGCAAGTATTCTAATCTCATTGTTATAAAGACGTTGCCATACATCGTATTTTTCTCCGTCTGAAATACTGCTGTGCCAAATCGCGACTTCGTTTATGCCAAACTTTTTGGCTATTCTTTGGGTTAATTGTGACGCTAAAGCAATTTCGGGGGCAAGGAAAAGTACGTTTTTCCCTTCGTTTAAAACATCTTGTATAAGTTTGAAATAAACCTCCGTTTTTCCGGATGCCGTAACCCCATGCAACAATATAGGGTTAGGAGATTTCAATTTCTTCTTAATCCCCTCGTATGCCTCTTTCTGTTCTCCCGATAATTCAGATAAAGGTTCTGTAGGGTTATCTTTAAATATTGTCAAAGGATTTCGGTAGACTGCTTCCTCTGTTATTTTGACACACCCTATATCGGCGAGCTTTTTCATTGTCGCTCTTGTCGTTTTAGCATCTTTTTCAAAACTGATAAGTGAAGTCTTTCCTATCTCTTTTAATTTATTAAGAATGTCTGTTTGTCTTTTGGTTGCTCCGTCAGATTTTATATATTCAACGGAATATTCCGTCTTGGAATTTTTGTCAATCAATTTGACCGGTATTGCAAGATTGATAACATTTACGATATCCGTACAGTAATAGTTTGCAACCCATTCAAGCAATTTTAAGTACTTCAATGTGAATAAAGGCTTTTCGTTTAAGATTTCTTTTATCTTTTTTGCCTTTATCCCCTCTTGAAGATAATCGGAAAAACCCACGACAAAAGCTTTAACCAAACCTTGTCTGCCGAACGGTACCGATACAACCTGACCTATTTTGATTAAATCTTTGAGTTCCTCCGGGATTATATAGCTAAATGTTTTTATTCCCAGTCCTTTTATATTTACAAGAACCTGAGCGTATTTCATTATTCTATTGCCGTAAATTCTTTTATTGCTTCATCGACTGCGTCTCTTAATGTTTCAAGATGTCCGTCTTCAGGATAAATAGTTACACCCTTTTGTGTAGGACGCCAAGTGTCGCCGTTATCTGTTGTATAAAAAATTCTTATATCAAGGTAGCTCTTACCTTTATATTCATTTATTGCAACTTGAACTCTTTCTCTTTCATTTCTGTCAATTGCAGCAAGTAATTTTGATTCATCAGCCATTTTTACTCTCCTCTTTATAGTCACTTCTTAAATTATACCATTAATTTTATCTTTGGCATGAAAAACTCATAAGAAAAAACCGCTCCCTGAGGGGGGCGGTTTTTCTTGAATATAATAATTACTATTATAATTACTATTATTATTGACCGATACCGTATTTTGCAACGCCGTTCGGAATATCTTTTTCCAATCTGCTCTTTGCGTTGTCTCTGCGTTGTTCCCAAAGAGTTGTAAGAGCTTCGTTGGTGTTCTTTTCGTTTTCGTATTCCGTTTCTTTTTCAGCAATCGGTTGAAGTTGTTCATCTTGTTGTTCTTGTAATTGAGCAAGGTCAGCTTCTTTGTAAGCTGCTGTGATTGTTGAGATTGCTTGAGCTACTTGCCCGCAAGCTGCTTGGATTGCAGATGCAACTTGAGTTGCTGTTGCCCCTGAACCAGGATTGTAAGAGCTCAAATCGATGATTGATGTGATTGGTGTGTTACCAATGATGATGCCACCTAAGTTGCCGATGAATGATTCAAATGAACCGCCTGTTTGAGCCATTGCTGATGCAGATTGAGCCATTGTGTTCATTTGGTTCGTTTTGTTGGTCCATTCATTTTCCAACTTTGATTGAGCCTTTGTGAAGAGGTTCTGCATTTTTTCAACACGTTTGGTGTAAGTAGTCACCTTGTTGTTCAAACGTATACCAGTACGTTCGCACAAGTTGTATTGGTTATTTGCTCTTTGATATTCATATTGTAAAAGCAAAAATCCCATTTTTTAGTATCTCCGTGTTTTGTATTGTATCCTCGTACTATAATAAAGTATTTTTGTGTTTGAAAATTGCCTTTTTTGTTGCATATGTTGTTACATTTCTTTACAAAAAAGTAAAATTGTTGATATAAGCGAGTTTTAGCCGTTTAATAATATCGGATATTTCATGTAAAATAAGCAAAATCTTTAATATTAGTTAACAATTAAGCAAAATACATGTAAATACATGTATTAATTTGGCAATTTTTTTGGTTTTGAAGCTCTAAATTGATAAATAAAAGTCTTTCATTATCTTACAATCGGTTTCAATATTAGGGCTTTCGCATACAATTGCCCCTTTTACATCAAAATCTTTGAAAGCTTTTAGTAAATCTTTATAATTCATATCGGATTCTTCAAGGTTTAAATGTTTCTTTTCCCCTTTTTCTCCGTATGCTATTCCTGCAATGTGTGCATGAAAGTTCTCAAGTGGTTTTTTATCAGCCAGCTCTGTCCCTATTTTTTCAAATATTTTTGCAAATTCATCATAAGTGTTATGTGTTCCGTTATAACGTGCATGAATGTGTGAAAAATCAACGCATGGTAGGACTTGTTCATATTCTTTGGATAAATTTATAATTTCGTCCAAATCTCCCCATTGAGTGGCTTTCCCTGTTGTTTCAGGTCTAATCCAAACTTTTATGTTTTCGTCTTTCAAAGTATCGCTTATAAGTTTGGTTTGAGTAGATACTTGTTTGTATACTGTATCTTTGTCTTTGCCCATATAAAATGCCGCATGATATGTAATGCTGAAAGCTCCTATTTCATTCGCGACTCTTGCCGTTTCTATTATTCTTTGTACACTTGCATCTACCTTTTCCGGCTCTTTTGAATTTAAGTTAATATAAAACGGAGCATGAATTGTTTTGACCAAATCTGAGTTCTTCACAATTTCTTTACTGTCATCACTAATACGGACTCCATGGACAAACTCCAATTCCATTCCGTCCAAGCCCATATCTTTTAATATTTCAAATGCCTTATCATAACCTTTGCTACCTGTAGCCAAAGGTTTTCCTGCCGTTATAAAATTAAGTGTATTCATTATTAAATTTATCTCCTATTTTAGGCTGTATTATATTTATAAAATCTCCGCTGTCCCCGATGAAAAACCCTGAAAAATGCATGATTTCAGGGATAACGCATCCTTTCCCCGTTTGTATTAAAACTTTGTTATGTTTAATATCGCATATCTGTCCCGGGGTAAACCCTTTATAATCCTTGTTTACAACAGAAACTTTGTACAACTTTATGCTTTGATTGTTATATATTGTCATTGGGTTAAGATATGGATTTACTGCTCTTAAAAATCGTTCAATATAATCTGCAGGTTTAGTGAAATCCACAAGCAATTCTTCATCCGAAATGTTCGGAGCTTTTACAAATTCCCCTTCAGGTTGCTTATGCCTTGGGATAGAACCTGTTTTTTCGTAATCTATTAAAACTTGCAAAAGCATGCGACAACCTATGTTGTTTGTCCTATAGAATAATGTTCCCATTGTCTCTATCGTTGACAATGGAACTCTTTGTTGGCAGACAATATCTCCTTCATCAAAATTTTCCGACATAAAATGAATTGTTACACCCGTTTCTTTTTCATTATTTATAATTACTCGTGAGTACGGATTACCACCTCTGTATTTTGGCAATAATGACGGATGTATATTTAAAATTCCGTCTTTAATTGTATCAATAAATACTTTCGGTATTTTGTTATTAAATGAGCATACAACCGCAATATCAACATTCAGGTCTCTTATTTGCTGTAGTAACTCGGGGGAGCTGAGCTTATCATACTCTATGAAATTTTGGTGTCGTGATTTTACAAACTCTTTGAATAAAAAATAAGTGTTATGAGTCTTTTTAGGTCCGAGAACCCCTACTATATTTATCCCTGCATAAAGTAAAGTGTCTAGCCCGACAAAAGCCATGTCAGGAACCCCAATAAACAGAACCCTCTTTTTGTATTTAGAATTAGCCATTTTTTACCGACTCTTTTAATAAATTTGTTAAACAATTATATGAAAACTCTACAAAGTTTAAGCAATGTTGTTTTCGCTCGGGAGTATGAAATTCAAAACCTTTTGATAATATTCTGCAGCATGTAACTTTATGAGCTTCTTTAAACTTATTCATAAAAGTTTTTGCGAGGTCTCTTGCAATAGGCGGATTGTTAAATTTGTTCTTCTTCCCATATAAATATCCTATTACAATCATAGCTCCCGATATTGCTCCGCACAGACACCCTGAACCAAGCCCTCCCGAAAAAGGACTTGCAACGGATAGTAATCCCTCATCGCATAATCCTTCATCTTTGGCTGCTAATATAATACTTTCGGAACAGGAATTTCCGTTTAAAAAATACTCGGTAGCTTTCATAATCTCCTCCATTCAAATATTATCATATTTTGTGGATATAATCTTATATTTTACAAAAAATTACATATTTCGTCTCCTATGTTTGAAAAAATAGAACCAGAGAGTGTTTTACTGCTATTTACAAAAAATGTAATTCATTAGATAATAGTTATATGAATAAAAAACGAGTTCTAATTCTTATAGGTATTATATTATTAGTCGGGTGGACTGCTTTTTGGTTTTATGATTATTCAAAAGACGCAGCTACGAAAAAGGATGCTGATTTATATAAAACCGTGATGGCGAGAGGTTATGTAATAGTAGGTGTAAAAACTGACGCAAAACCGTTCGGCTTTATTGAAAACGGTGCTAATGCAGGTTTTGATGTTGATATGGCTCATCATATCGCAAAAGAGTTATTCCACGATGGAAGTAAGGTTAAATTCGTTCCCGTAACCGACAGGGACAGATTTGTAAAACTTAATTCCGATCAGGTCGATATGGTTATCGCTACAATAACCATCACTCCAAAAAGACAGCAGGTTGCAGCATTTTCAAATGCATATTATATAACGGGACAGGCATTGCTTGTAAAAGCAGGTAGCCCAATTAAATCTTTGGCGGATTTAAGCAACAAAAACGTAGGTGTCATTTTTGGTTCTACCGCAGAAGATACTATTAAGTTCCTGTTGCCGACAGCTCATGTACTCGGCTACCGCTCGTATGATGACGCTTATTCCGCTCTTAAAAGCGGTCTTATATTAGGAATTACATCTGATGATGCAATTTTAAGAAGTTATTCAATGAGAGATTCAAGCGTAAAAATTCTTCCTAAACGTTACTCAAGAGATTCTTACGGTATAGCGTTCAGAATAGGTAGTGAATCAGATTATATGATGTCTGTTGTAAACAGTGTTATTTCTGATATGGACAACAGAGGTGTATTTAATCAAATGCGTCAAAAATGGAACTTGGATTAAGTTTCCTTTTTTAATAGTTGTTGGTCGTTGTTAAACAATTAGTACTAATTATTTATAAAATTTTGAGATAGCTGTTAAATATGTTTCAACTGCTTTATAGCCTTTATACAGTTCATCAGAATTTGCTGTATAATTATTTGACAGGATAAACTTTAGTTCTTTTACTCTGATTTCCAGTAACTTAACTGAATCTTCTCTCAATGTGTCGTTTGAAGATATTGCCCATTGTTTAAGCGCAAGCAGTTCTTTATTTACTCTTGTTATTGTTGTATTTTCAAGAGGTTCCATTGAGTATTTCGCCAATAAATCCTTTTCGGTTACCGTTATGCGCGGTTGAATGATTTGGAAAGAACAAATACTTCTTAATACGTTGTATTTAGATGCAATTCTTCTGTGTGAATATGGAACAGAAGATTTTGCAAGTAAAGTTGACACTTCTAAGTCTGACAGTAAATCCTCTTTGTTGAGCATTTCACGTGTCAGTGTGCTTTTTGATTTAAACATATTTTCATAGTTAGTATTATTCATTATTGTTTGTGTTCCGTATTATTGCCATTGTTTTTAGTAAATACGTCATAAAGACTTAAAACAAGCATAAGCACTAATACAATAAGTATATAACAAACATAATGTCTTATGGTGAGTCCGCCTATGAAACTCGTTGCAATGGCACCCGCAATGATAGCAACCGCAGTCATTATAGCGACTGTTAATTTTTGTGACAAGCCTGCTTTTAACAACTTGTGGTGTATGTGATCCGCATCTGCAACGAACGGAGATTTTCCTTTAAATATTCTTCTTAAACTTGAATAGGTGATATCCATAATCGGGACCGCAAGCACTATAAACGGTAGTAATATCGCAAGAGTTGCACATTTCATTATCCCCGTAAGTGAAATTGATGCAAGCATAAACCCTGAGAACAAAGCTCCGGAGTCGCCCATAAATATTTTTGCAGGATTAAAGTTGTAGGTCAAAAATGCCATCATAGCACCTGCTAATATAAATGCAATCAATGCACTAATCGGATTCGGCGGTGTAACCGCAAGAGCGATAATTGCCAACGTGATTGCGTTTACTGTTACAACCGAGCCTGCAAGCCCGTCAACACCGTCAATAAAGTTTACGGCGTTACTGATACCGACTATCCATAATATAGTCAGCGGATATGATGCCCAAATACTCAGATGTATAACATCACTCAACGGATGCAGAGGATTTAAAATAGAATCAAATCTTACTCCGAGAAAATATACCATAGTGGCAATCAATATCTGTATAAGTAATTTGAATTTTGCATTAAGATTATAAATATCATCAATTAACCCGAGCAGGAACATTAAAGAGCCTCCGAGCAATAACCCTGAAACCAGTTTTCCGTACGGATAGCAGCTGAGAAGCACCAAGAACAAAAATGTAAGCATAGTACTTGACCAAATAGCAATCCCGCCAAGTCTCGACACGGGTATTTTGTGTATTTTTCTTTCATTCGGAAGATCTACAAGACCTTCTTTTCTTGAAAATGATATAACCAACGGAACGAAAAATACCCCTAATATGTATGATATTACCGCTCCTATTATATTTATTCCTACTGTTTCCGATAACTGTATTAAAATTGTCCTGCCCTCGAATATTGTGCATACAATGGGAATTTCTTGCAAAGTTTAAGTGAATCCTGTCTCAATTGCGTTAAAGCTGCATTGTTGTCAGAATTTTTGATAGCCTCTGCTATAATTCTTGCAACTTCCCTCATTGCTTCTTCATCAAAGCCTCTTGTCGTTACGGCTGCTGCGCCCAATCTGATACCGCTTGTTACAAACGGACTTTGCGGATCATTAGGAACAGTGTTTTTGTTAGCTGTAATACCTACGCATTCCAAAACGTTTGCCATATCTTTACCCGTTTTACCGGTTTTTCTTAAATCAAGAGTCATAAGATGGTTTTCTGTCATACCGCCTACAATGTCCATTCCGTTGTCCAAAAGCCCTTGTGCAAGAGCCTTTGCATTTCTAACGATATTTTGGGCATACTCTTTAAATTCAGGCTTAGATGCTTCCAATAAAGCAACAGCTTTACCCGCAATGATATGTTCAAGAGGTCCGCCTTGCATACCCGGAAATACAGCTTTATCAATTTGTTTTGCATACTTTTCGTCACACATTATTATACCGCCTCTCGGGCCTCTTAATGTCTTATGAGTTGTAGTCGTAACAAATTGTGCGTAACCTGCAGGTGACGGATGAACTCCTCCTGCTACAAGCCCTGCAATATGTGCTATATCAGCTAACAAATATGCGCCGACTTTGTCTGCGATTTCCCTAAATCTTTTAAAATCGATTATTTTAGAATAATTACTTGCTCCGCAAATAATCAGTTTCGGTTGATGTTCAATAGCCATTCTTTCAACGTCATCATAATCAATACAACCGTTCTCATCAACGCCATATGATTTTACGTCAAAATACATGCCTGAAAAATTAACAGGTGAACCATGGCTTAAATGTCCGCCGTTAGACAAATCCATACTGAGAACTTTGTCCCCCGGTTTCAGAAGAGCCATAAATACTGCCATATTAGCTTGTGCCCCGCTGTGCGGTTGAACATTTGCGTGATCCATATGGAAAAGTTCGCACGCTCTTTTTTGTGCTAATTCTTCAATTTTATCTATATTGTCACAACCGTTATAATATCTTTTATAAGGCTTACCTTCCGCATACTTATTTGTAAGTACGGAACCGCAAGCTTCCATTACGGCTTCCGACGTAAAGTTTTCACTTGCGATAAGTTCTATTGTTGTTTGTTGACGTTCAAGCTCTTTCTCAATCAATCCCGCAACATCAGGATCAACCTTCTTTAAATTTTCTATATTCAAACCATATCCCCTATATTATTTACTGTATTGTTTAGTTATTAGTCTGTTCTACAGGTATTTTTAATACCTGATCTATTTTTATGGCGTTTATATTTTTTAAGTTGTTCTTAGCTTGAATTTCTTTAATCTTAGCAGCATCATAACGTCCGTAGAAACGCACGCAGATACTTTCAATACTGTCACCTGCTTGAACTTTATATTCTTTTTCCTGCGGAACAGGAGTTTCTGCCTGCTCTTCTTGAGGAGCCTGTTTATCGGCAGGAATAAAGGTAAACTTAACGTTCTCTTTATTTGTCTTCGGCGCATGGAAATTAAGTTCATTCATAGGTGAGTATCCGATAAAGAAACTTAAAAACATAAGTACTACTAATGATGCAACAACTCCGAGGAAAAATCCCCATGCAAAATATGCCTTTGGATTTTTGTTTGAAGTAGCTGCTATTTTAAAGTTTTGCCAGAGCATATCCAATTCTGCTTGTTTATCGGTTAAATTTGCATTGCTTTTACCGTTGGCAGCGTTGTATTTAGAAATAGCACTCAGCATAGCCATTTTTTCTCTTGTAATATTTGATCTTCTTAATGTTGAACTATTCATATTCTCCACCAAATTCTATTGATACACTACTGTCATTATAACAAAGACTATCACAAGTGCAAATTTATTTCAAGAAAATCATCCGTTCGGAGGATAAAATATATACTGATTTAATTAATATTAATATTCGATTAATAATATTTCATTATTTTAATTTTGTAATATAATTTTGTAAAAGGTTGTGAACACTAATCAACAATAAATAAGGCGAAATATGAAACTTTGCGTTTTTCAAGGAACATTTAATCCGATTCATAAGGTACATTTAGAAGTTGCAAAATTTGCAAGACAATATTACGGTTTTGACAGCATTCTGTTTATACCTGCTTATATTCCGCCGCATAAACATTTGGATAAGTCGCTTGCTATGCACAGATTGAATATGGTAAAACTTGCCGTATCAAATTATAAATTCTTTAATGTAAGTGATATTGAGTATAAACACGAAAGTAATTCGTATACATATAATACTATAGTTGAGTTATATAAAAGATATGATATTGACGGTAAAATTAATTTTATAATCGGGACTGATGCTTTTAAAAATATAAAATCGTGGTATAAATCTGATTTACTAAAAGATTTGGTTCATTTCATAGTATTTAAACGTACAAATCATTTCAACGAAACGGATTTTGATTATTTAAGAGATGAAGGATATGATTTTGAGTTTTCACCAATGAATTATATAGATGTTTCATCAACAAAACTCAGAGAGAGCGTACATAATAAAACATCCATAAAAGATATGGAAATTAAGCCTATAATGGAGTATATAAAGAAAAATGGATTATATAGATAAGGATAAAGCTCTAAAGTGGTTAAAAGAGCATTTATCGGAAGAGAGATATGAGCATTCACTTGGTGTCGCTGATACTGCGGTTGAACTTGCAGAAAGGTTTAATCTTGATAAAGACAAAGCCTACACTGCTGGTTTATTGCATGATTGTGCAAAATGTATGCCAAACGAGGAATTATTGAAGATTATAAAAGATAATATGCAGGTAGAAGAATGTGAACTTATTAACCCGAAGACTTTTCATGCTCCTGCAGGTGCGTATGTTGCAAAAAAAGTGTTTCATATGAATGATGAAGAAATCCTTTCTTCTATCAGATGGCATACTATCGGGAAATTAAATATGACTGATTTTGAAAAAGCCATATTTGTAGCGGACAAAATTGAGCCCAGAACTCGTCCTGTTGAGTATATCAACAGAATAAAACCTAAACTTGATTTACCGCACGGGTTAGATATGGCTTTATTGGAATGTTATAAAGGTACAATTAAAAGTTTGGTTGACAGAAACCTTAAAATTTGCGTAAGTACAATAGATGTTTATAATGAGGCATTGAGTAAGTATGGAAAAGATTAAAAATGTTTTAATCTGCGGTATAGGTGCCATCGGTGGTTACTATGCAAGCAGAATTTATGATTTGAAAAAACACAATTTAAAAATTCTTGTAGATGAGGAAAGATTTAAACGATACAAAAAAGAACCTAGGATTATTAATGAAAAAGAATATCTTTTTGATTATATCTTGCCTGATAATACAGATTACAAAGCTGATTTGGTTATAATTGCAACTAAATCGTCCGGGTTGGAGGATGCAATTCATAATATTAAAAACTTTGTAAAAGACGATACCATAATCTTTTCGTTCTTAAACGGTGTTACAAGCGAGAGAAAATTATCAGCAGTTTACGGAAAAGAAAAAGTTTTGTATTCGTATTTAATCGGACATACTTTCTTTAGAAACGGTCGTTCCATAAATCATGACGGACATGCAAAAATTGTATTCGGGTCAGCCGATAAAAATAATAATCGTGTAAATACGGCAAAAGCATTTTTTGAGGAAATTAATGTTCCTTATGAAATTCCTGATGATATTATTCAATCACAATGGTTGAAATTCGCTTTTAATTGCTGCGTTAACCAAATATCAGCAATAACCAGTATGAACTTCGGACAAATTAAAAACAGTTCGAAATCTCTTGATATTATGAAGGTTATTTGCGATGAAATCATGAAAATAGCCAAGGCGGAAGGAGTATCAACATCAGTTGATTTTTATAAACATTCTCTGGAAAGTCTTGATATAATGATACCTGAGGGCAAAACTTCAATGCTGCAGGATATAGAATCAGGAAGAAAACCCGAAACCGATTTGTTCGGACATACTGTTTGTAAGTTGGGGCAAAATTTCGGAATAGAGACTCCGTATAACAAATTATTATCTGATTTAGCAGATATTATATCCGATAAATAAATATAGTATTATTGAAAATAAACCTCGTTTATGGTCTAATAAAGTTACGCGGACGTAATTCAGTGGTAGAATGCAACCTTCCCAAGGTTGACGTCGAGGGTTCGAGTCCCTTCGTCCGCTATTTTTATTGTCTTAAATACTACATCCTAAATAAAGTTATTATAATGTTCGTTGTAAAACTCTTCAAACCTGTCTTCAAGTATAGCTTGTCTTGCAAGCTGTGAGAAGTTAATGAGGAATGTAATATTATGAATCGACATCAATATCTGTCCTGTAGCTTCATTGCATTTATACAAATGTCTTATATAAGCTTTTGAATGGTTTTTACAAGCATAACATTCACATTTGTCATCCAATGGTGATGCATCTTCCTGATATTGAGCATTTTTAATCTGACATTTACCGTTCCATGTGAAGAATGAACCATGTCTTGCGTTTCTTGTCGGGAGAACGCAATCAAACATATCAATACCGCCTTTTATTCCGTCGAGCAAATCTTCAGGTGTTCCTACGCCCATAAGATATCTTGGTTTATTGTGAGGGAGCAACGGTGCCGTAAAATTGATAAAGTGATTCATTGTCTCTTTATCTTCGCCGACACTCAATCCGCCGATAGCGTAACCGACCGCATCTATGGAGGATACAAATTCCGCACATTCCTTTCTTAAATCTTCGTAAAAGGCTCCCTGACATATAGGGAACAAGGCTTGTTTTGGATTTGTTTTTGCTGCAATACAACGTTTTAACCATCTGTTTGTTCGTGCAACACCTTGTTTAGCCTGCTCATATGTGCACGGATAAGGTACACATTCATCAAATGCCATAATAATATCAGCTCCGATATTTTGTTGTATCTTCATTGATATTTCAGGGCTGATATAATGTTTTTTTCCGTCTTTCGGATCTCTGAACTCTACTCCGTCCTCTGTCATTTTTCTGAGATGAGCAAGAGAAAATACCTGAAATCCGCCTGAATCTGTCAGGACAGGTTTATCCCAATTCATCCATTTGTGAATGCCGCCGAATTTTGCAATGAGTTCATCCCCTGCTCTTAAATACAGATGATAAGAATTGCTCAAAATAATCTGAGCTCCTGACTCATACAAATGATGATTAGTGAGCATCTTAACGGTTGAATTAGTCCCTACAGGCATAAAAATAGGCGTTTTTATATCTCCGTGCGGAGTATGCAGTGTGCCTGCTCTTGCACCTGTTTTTTTATCTATGTGTTCAAGGTCATAGCTAAAATATTCAAATTCGGGATTAGAGTAATTCATCTTCTTCAATCAACTCTTCTGTTTTTGTCTTCCAAGTATCTAAAATTTCATCATCGTTGAAATAGATATGAATTTCTCTTTCGGCACTTTCAACCGAATCTGATGCGTGAATAACGTTATATTCCATAACTTGAGCAAAATCGGCTCTGATTGTTCCAACGTCAGCATTGAGAGGATTTGTAGCCCCGACAATGTGTCTTACGCTCTCAACAGCGCCGTATCCTTTAATAACCATTGCTACAATAGGACCGCTTTGAATGTATTTTATCAAGCGAGGGTAGAACGGTTTGCCCTTGTGTTCCGCGTAATGTGCTTCCGCTTGTTTATCTGATACTTGCAGGAGTTTCATAGCTAATATTTTGAAACCTTTTCTTTCAAATCTTGAGATGACTTCTCCTATTAAACCTCTTTCAACACCATCAGGTTTAACTGCAACAAATGTTCTTTCTTCTGCTAACATATAAAACTCCTCTTAATTCTTCTAACTATCCTATTAGAACACAAAAATTTACTTATAACAATACTTGAAAATCAAAACTGATGTATTTTACAATTTTTATTTTTTTGATTTCCATTATATAATAATAAACATAGGAGAGTGTATATGAAATTAAAAAAGATTAAATACCCGTTTTTATCAAAAGAAGTAGAGATTTATGAAAGAGAAAACGGACATAAAATAGTATTGGCTCATAAAGAAGGCGGACTTATAAATTTAAGTACATGGGTTCGTACCGGTTCAATAAATGAGAATGATTGCAACAACGGTATTTCTCACTTTATTGAGCACTTGATGTTTAAAGGGACTCATAAACATCCTGCAGGTGAATTTGACAGAATGATGGAATCAAGAGGCGGGATTGTTAACGCAGCTACTTGGAAAGATTATACATTTTTCTATATTACATTGCCGAAAGGTGAAAATAATGAAAACTTTAAATTAGCGTTGGAATTACATGCGGATATGATGATTGATCCTGTATTTCCGCCTGATGAAATTGGGGCTCCGTTCGATTTGAACGATAAAAACATTGGTGTAAAACGTGAAAGACATGTCGTTATAGAAGAGACAAGAATGCGCGAAGATCAACCTTGGACAAAGGTATATAATGCTTGTAACAACGCGATGTATACTTCTCATCCTTATAAAAGAGATGTTATAGGAACTCCGCAAATTATTTCGCAAGTTACGAGAGATGAGATAGTTGATTATTATAACAAGTTCTATACTCCTAATAATATGACAACTATTGTTGTTGGTGATTTCGACCATGAAAAAGTTTTAAACAAAATCGTAGAGTTATTTGATTTCGGAAACAGGGCACAATGTCCGGAAACCGTATATGACATTGATAAGCCGACACAAGAAACTAAATATGTAGAAAATAAAGCATGTATTAATTCAGCATTTTTAATGTTTGGTTATTTGGGGGTTCCTGCGAAGGATATCAAAAATTGTATTCTTTTAGATATGATATCAATAATCTTAGGAGAAGGTGCAAGTTCAAGATTGTACCAAAACCTTGTAGAAAAACAGCCTGAGCCGATATTCACGGTTATTGATTCTGAACATTATATCTTTAGAGACGGCAGTAACTTCTTTATTCAAGCTAATTTTATTCCTGACAAAAAAGACATTGCGGTTGACCTTGTTAAGAAAGAAATTGAGGCTGTTAAGACTACAATAACAGAGGAAGAACTTAATAAAGCTAAGAAGAAGATTAAATCAAGATTTGCATCAAATGCAGAAACGGTTTCGGATATCGGTGAAACAATCGGATATTATATGACCGTATGTAATGATTTGGCTCTTGTTACAGATTACTTGGATATAGTTAATCATGTAACCGTTGCCGATTTAGAAGACGCAGCTAAAAGATATCTTAATATCAATAATGCGGTTATATCAGTTTTATTACCTGAATAGGACAAATAAAATATTCATAACGACTTAGGGAGAGTGTATGTTCAATATTTTTACGTTTATATATGATGTTTTAGCGACATTGTCGTTTATTATCTTCTATCCGTTTGTGCTGGTTGCAAGATTACATACAGGAAAAGACAGCGGGACAAGATTAACGAAGTTGGGACTGTTTAATCCGCCTGAGCTTGGCGACAAAGTTATAATGTATCATGCCGTATCGGTCGGAGAAGTTATGTCTTTAGAAAAATTGTTGAAAAAAACAAAAGAGGCATATCCTGATTATAAACTGGTTTTAACGACAGGAACAAAAACGGGGCAGGAGCTCGCTCATAAAAAATATTCAGAAATTGTGGATTATATTACTTATCTCCCGTTTGATATTCCGTTTGCCGTTAATAATTTCTTCAACAGAATCAAACCTTCTGTCGTTTTAATCGCTGAAACAGAATTATGGCCTGATTTTGCAATGCATGCAAAAAAACGTAAAATCCCTGTTATTATTATAAACGGCAGAATTTCAGACGAATCTTTTAAATCATACAAACTTTTAAAACCGTTCTTTTCTGTAATCCTTAATTTGTATACTAAAATATGCACTCAGAGTGAACTTGACAGAGAACGCTTTATTGCAATCGGAAATAAACCCGAAAATACGGTTGTTATGAAGAATTTAAAGTTTGATATCGATAAACCCGACTCCGATATAGATTTAAAGAAAGGGGATAACAGAGTATTGATAGCGGGCAGTACTCACCATGAAGAAAACCCTATCGTTATTAGAACTTATGACAAATTGAAGCAAAAACATTCAAATTTGAAATTAATTATTGCTCCGAGACATTTGGAACGAATATCAGGTATTGAAAAGTTATTGTCTGATTATGACTATGCTGTCGGTTCCCGTTCTAAAAATGACAATTTTACTGATAAAGATATTATTATATTAGATACTCTCGGAGAGTTGAAAAAATGCTATGCAACCGCAGATATCGCTTTTATCGGAGGAAGCTTTAACAAAACTGGCGGTCATAATCCGCTAGAGGCTGCAATATTTGGAGTCCCTACTATCTCAGGTCCTTCTATTAAGAACTTCCGCGATATTTATGCAATCTTGCAAAGAGCGGGAGCCTCAGAAGTCGTCAAGAATGAAAAAGAATTTTTAGAAGTATTGGATAAATTATTATCTGACTCACAAGTTTTGGCTAATGCCGAGAAAGCTTGCGAGGGGATTTTTGACGACCAAAAAGGTAGTCTTGAGTTTGTAATCAATGAGATAAAAACTTATTTATAACCTTTAATATCAACCTTTTAAATGATATTTGACACAATAATGTAAAGTTTTGTAACTATTTACCGTCATTAATTTTGACTTATAAAAAGGTGTCATTAAATATATAATGAAAGGTTTGAAAAAAAAGGTTTGATATTATGGCAGGAATCGTGAGCTTATTAACAAAGGTGCTTGTACCAAGCACAAACAATGCGGTGGCAACCGCTCCTCAAAGTGCAACTACAGCAGTAGGCGGTAACCCGTTTGCTAATCCGTTCGTAAATCGCGGATTTACTTATAAAGGTTACGCACAAAATAAACCCGTAGCAGGCGGATATTTCGCAGGCTATTATAACAATAAGCCGAATATTGTCGGTCAAAGATTATTCTTGGAAGTTTAACTAATCTGCTTTATGCCTTCGGCATAAGTGATGTGTCGAAGGCGGAATCTTTTTAGTAAACAAAAACATATTTAGCATGCCCTCGTGTGACGTGGGAATTGGTGTGTATGTGAAAGGACAAGGTATAGAAGTCCAACGGTTAAAATCAAATAAGAACAAACGTAACAATCCGGCTTATGCCGGATTTATTTTTTATGTCAGCAATTATGCTATAATATACATATGAGGATATTGGGAATAGATCCGGGAATGGCAATTGTAGGTTATTCTTTGGTTGATTATGTAAATGATAAATACCTGCTGGAGACATCAGGTTCAATACAGACTGATAAGTCGGAAACTGACTCGGAACGTCTGCTTGAAATATTCAATGACTTGTCTTCTATATGTGAAACATTGAACCCTGATTGTGCTGCGATTGAAAAATTATATTTTTTCAAGAACCAAAAAACAATCATCCCAGTAGCGGAGGCCAGAGGCGTTATAATGACCGTTTTGCAAAAGTATAATATCCCTAGCTATGAATATACTCCAATCGAGGTTAAACAGGTTCTGACGGGCTATGGAAGGGCAACTAAAAAAGAAGTTGAACAGATGGTCAAAATCACTTTAGAAAAAGACGATTTGCCAAAATTGGATGATACAATTGACTCTATTGCGATTGCTATATGTCATAGCAGAAACTTAAGGTAAATTATAATATTTATTCGCTGAAGTCTACGTTTTCGCCTTCTTCGCTCGCGAGTTCAAGCATTCTGTATACCATATAAGCCCCAAGTGCAACAGCTTTCGGATCTAAGTCCGTATTTTTTGCAGCCTCTAATATTGAAGTGTTAACTTCGGGATTTTCCTCTTTAATATAATGAATCATACTTTTACGCCAGCCTCGCACATCTTGGAAGGCTTCCGCAAAAACTAATGATGATTGTTCTTCTGTTATTAATGGCAACATATTTGCTCTCCTTATCTAATTATATACAAAATTTTAAATTTTGTACATAGTAATGATTTATAGTATCATATAGATAAGGTTGGATTTTATAATGGAACTTAAAACAAAGATTACAAAACTGCATTACGATAAAAAAGCCAAAGGCTTATTTTTAGACTTGCTTGAGTTTTTATCAATATTTTACGGTTTCGCTTCAAAAGTCCGCAATACTATGTATGACAAAGGTATTTTAAAGGCAGTAAAGATAAATGCAAAAGTCATATCTGTCGGCAATATTACAACAGGCGGAGTCGGAAAAACTCCTGTTGTTGCAAAGTTGGCTCAATATTACAGCAATAAAGATAAGCATGTTGCCATTATAACCAGAGGATACGGTGGCAAATTATCCAACAAAAAAGTAAATCTAATCTCAGACGGAGTTAATATTTATTATGATGCTCAAGATGCGGGAGATGAGGCATATTGGCATTCCGTAAATAACCCTCAATGCTGTGTTTTAACCTGCAAAGACAGAGTAAAAGCCGCGAAATATGCTGTTGATAAATTAGGCTGTGAAATTATTATATTAGATGACGGATTCCAACACAGACATATACACCGTGATATTGATATCGTGCTCATTGATTCACAGTTGTGTCTCGGAAATGAAAAATTACTTCCTGCAGGCCCTTTAAGAGAAGGCAGAGAAGCTTTTGACAGAATTGACAGACTTGTTATTGTTAACAAAGGCGGGGATGAAAACAGAGCGGAAAAGTATGCAAGAATTATGGGCAAAAAACTCAATTGTCCGACTGTTGTTTGTAATACAACTCCAAACTATGTTTATAATATTGTATCTGGCGAAAAATTGGCCTCAGGTGAGCCGATTACCGCTATATGTGCAATAGGTCAACCCGAACAGTTTTTTAAGTTTTTAGAGCCTAATTATGAAGTGGTGAAAAAGATTGCATTTGATGATCATTACCTTTATGCAAAAGAGGATGTTGATAAAATAAAAGGTACAATTGTTACTACAGAAAAAGATGCCGTAAAATTGAAAGCATTTAACCGCAAGGATATTTATGCAATGAAATTAAAAGTTGATTTAGACGTAAAGAAATTGCTGGGCGAGGATGAGAAACATTGATACAATAATTGAGAAACTAAAAAATGCGAATTTGCCGCACAGTGATTTCGTAGAGATTATGGAAAACTTTAAAAATCCGTATATTGTTCTTATTGCTTGCATTTTGAGTCTTCGCACAAATGATAAAACAACTTATCCTGCTACTATGAGAATGCTTGAGCTTGCAAAAACTCCGGAGGACATGGCAAAAGTTGATGTCGATACATTAGCTAAGGCTATATATCCTGTCGGTTTTTACAAAAACAAGGCAAACCAGATTATAGAGTTATCAAAAACAATTGTGAATAATTTAGACGGAAAAGTCCCCGATACGATTGATGATTTAATAAAGTTTAACGGTGTCGGCAGAAAAACAGCTAATCTCGTATTGGCTAAAGGCTTCGGTATCCCTGCAATTTGTGTTGATGTACATGTCCACCGTATTTGTAACAGATTGGGACTTGTTCATACAAAAAATCCTGAAGAAACAGAATTTGCACTCAGAAAAACATTGCAAAAAAAATATTGGCTTGATATAAATACCATACTTGTAACTTTTGGGCAAAATATTTGCAAACCGACAAAACCTTTGTGCGATAAATGTCCGATAAGAGACTATTGTAAAGAATATAATCAAAAGACAAAATAAGGATGTGAGGAAATATGCTCGGAATTGATATAGAAGATAATTCAAGATTTGAAAATAAAGATGACAGTTTTTATTCCCGTATTTTTACAAAGGACGAGATTAAATATTGTATGTCCAAATCTCATCCTGCTCCTCATTTTTGTGCAAGATTTTGTGCTAAAGAATCTGTTATAAAAGCATTAAGTCAAAAAGGGATAAAAATATCAAAATATAATGATATTGAAATATATTTAGGCGAATTGAGTGAACCCCATGTGAGAATATTAGACGACAGATACAGTCATATTTGTGTTGAGGTATCGTTATCGCATGACAAAACAAAATCGGTTGCTGTCGCTCAAGTCGTTGAGAAATATCCTAATATCTGATATATTGTTACTATGTTTAAAAATTATTTAGTTTTTTTAAGAGTACTAATGGGGAACTTGGACAAATATTTTAAAGATCAAGCTCCGTATATTGCTTGCAAGGCAGGTTGTGCGAAATGCTGTTCAAACGGTGATTATCCGTTCTCCGAGATGGAGTTGTCTCTTTTGAAAGTCGGGTTTAGCGAGCTGGACGATAAAACAAAAGATATTATTTTGACTAATATAGAACAAATAAAACAGGACAAAGAATCAAGTGATAAAACGCCATTTACTTATAAATGCCCGTTTTTGATAAATAATATGTGCTCTGTTTATGAGTTTAGAGGAATAATATGCAGAACTTTCGGGTTAATATATCTGAAAGAAGGCGCAAAGGCACAAATTCCTTTTTGTGCGTATGAAGGTCTGAACTATTCAATGATATTGAATAAAGAGACTAATATGCTTGATGCTGATATGATGAAAAATAAGGGGATAACAGTCGAGCCAAAGGAATACAACATTCATTATTCCTTCTTGACGAGTGACAGAGTCGCACATGCATTTGGTTTTAATTTCGGGAAAAAGTCTTCCTTGATAGATTTGCTGTCGGGGGATAGAATGTTTACCCGAGAATATTTTAAACAAAAATAATTTATATACAAAAAAAGCACCTCTTATGAGGTGCTTTTAAACTTGTTAAAACGGATTATTATGCTTGGTTAGACAAGTATCCGTATGTATCGGCAATCTTAGCTGTAGAACCTACCAATGTTGTAGCTGCTGATAATCCTGCAAGACCGCCTGCCACTTTCTTAACGATAGGGTTTTTAGCCAAACCTGCGAGCGGTTTGCAATGTTCAAGAATACTCAAAATCTTTGCTTGTTGGTCGGCTTTGATATGTTTTGAGTTGTTAATCACCTTAACCATATTTGTCCCGATTTTAGATGATTGGCTGATTGTCCCGAATGTCGCAACACCGGCACCACCACCTATTGTCATTGCTGTAGATTTGTCTTTTGTCTTATCTGATATAGAGTGGTTATAATTACCTTTATAAGATATTGGAGATGCTGAATAAGTAATTGTGTTCATCTGTTTCAACTCCTTTACACACCTGATGCTAAATCCATATTGGATTTATGTTTGTTACGACCTGCGATATCATCGACTATGACAGAACCTGTTGTTGTTCCCGCCATAATGTTTTCAGCCCAGCTTTGAGCTTTGTTTCCGTCGAATTTGAAATCCTTAACTGATTTTAAGGTATTCTTTAACGGTTCCAAAACTTTTGCAACTTTTTCGTTTGCAAGAAACTCAGATACCTTTTTACCTACGTTAGAATTAACAACTTTATCAATGTTTTCTTGAATTTTTGGATTCTTTAAAGCTGATTTAACTAATTTTGAAGTTGATTCAAATGCTTTAGTTAAAGGTTCTTTTGCTGACTTCAACCCTTCCATAACAGTTTTAGCACCTTGTGATTTTCCAAAAGATTTCAATGTGTTAATTGCAAGTCTTGATGAGAACTTAGCGGCAACGAAAGAACCGACGATACCTAATGCTGTTGCTCCGTAACGAACAAGTTTACTTGCCCCTTGCCCGACCTTTCCGCCGTTTTTATCAAGCTCATCTGCTAAATCTTCCAAATCACTCTTTGATTGGTTTATGTTATTGAGTTTTTCATCTCTTTCGGATTCAATAGAGTCCCTATCAAAACTGTCATAATTATCATAATCGTCATCAGTACTTACGTATCTGCGTTCATATCCCTCGTCTTCACGACCTTTGAAATTAACCTGTTGTTGAGGGCTGACCTGTGGTTGAGCTTGAATATTTAACATTTCCACACTCCTAAAAATTCACTACACATATATAATAACGTTTGCTAATGCTAAAATTTGCGCTTTTTATATACTTTGGTTTACAAAAATTTACATAATTTTTCATGTCAAAATCATGCTTAACTATATTATCACTAAATTTTTTAATTTAGTATAAAT
>DLEF01000073.1 GCA_002481545.1 Cyanobacteria bacterium UBA7753
ATAACGTCGCATGCCCTTGTGGCGGAATCGGTAGACGCGTTGGACTTAAAATCCAATCGGGGCTATACCTCGGTGCCAGTTCAAGTCTGGCCAAGGGCAATTTTAAAAGACCTGTCGAAAGACAGGTCTTTGTTTATTAATAAAATATTATAATTATGAATTATGCATTGAATTAAAGCATGCTTGCACTTGTCTTGCCGAATTTTGCAGACAAATCGTCAACATGGTGAACAAAATAAACGTAGTTTTCCAAATCTTTTTGGTTTAAATCGATAATTGCACCCCAGTCAATTCTTCCGTGGTGCGCCGCTATCATCTTAGCTACCTGTTTAAAGCCGTGAGTCATACAGAGAGAAAATCCGTATTGCGAATGAGAAATCCATTCTCTCTGGAAGTTCTCATCATAGTCAATCAATCCGTTTTCTGTATTTATAACATATTCGTAAATCTTGCCGATATCGTGCAGAGCACAAGCGGCAATCGCATTATCTTTATTGATATTTTGGAAGGATTGTTCAATCACAACTTTTGCAAGGTCTAAACATTCAAGCGTGTGAACCAAAAGTCCGCCGATATAGTTATGGTGCATAGATTTTGCGGCAGGGGAAACCTTGATTTTATCGGCGTGTTCCTCAAAATATCCGATTACAAAATCTCTAAGCTCGGTATCTTTAATTTGTTCCAAGTAAGAAATTATTTTATTAAAATACTCATCGCGTTCGGCTGGCTCCAACCCCATTTTAGCCTCTTCAATGAGTTCCAGTGAAGAGATAAGACAGTTGTTATATCTTTCATTAAAGGTTGCTGAAACAATCCTTACCTTATTCCCGACTCTAAAAAGTTTTACATCCAGTCTGTTTAAAGTTTCTTCCCATAAAATACAGTTTAAAGTTGTATTATCTTCTGTATTCTTGAGCTGTAACTTACCCATCTTTGTGCCTGCCTTGGTATCACCGACACTGTAAGACATAACTTCATATATAACTTCTTTACTGAACATAATTCTTATTTACCCCTCTAATTTACCCTCTTAACACGGATATAGATTAATTATAACAAAAACACGGACAGGAACTTATAATATTTGCAAATTAGATATTGCCACAATACACATTATTAATTATTGGTGCAAAAAATTGCACCCTACTTCTCAAGTTAAAAGTTGTAAGTTAAAAGTTCAAAGTTTATAACTCTGCACTTTTAACTTTGCACTTTGCACTTACTTAGTGCCTTAGTGCCCGAGTATCTTAGTGCCTTTTAATCCTACGCTTTCGGTCTTGTTTGTGAATTAAGAGCAACTTTCAATCTTGCTTTAGCTCTTGCAAGTGCAGATTCGGCACGTTTTACGTCAATTTCTGCTTTATGGTCGGCAAGTCGTGCTTCGGCTCTCTGTTCAGCAGCCTTTGCTCTGGCGACATCAATATCTGAACCCGTTTCTGCCAAATCTGTCAGAATAATAGCATTGTCATCTTTGAACTGGAACACTCCGCCCATTGTTGTGAACATTTGTTCTTTACCATCTTTGACAACCTTGGTAACTCCGACATCTAATGCCGTCATAACAGGAATGTGACCTTTTAAGATACCGAATGACCCGTCTACACCCATTGTATAGATTTCATCAGCATCTTCATCAAAAACTATTCTGTCATGTGTTATTATTTTTAATTTCATTTTTATCCTTTTCAACGTTTACTTGAAAATAAACTCAATATTAGGAACTATGAGTAACAATAACATTTACCCCGTCATTACCTTCTATTTTAGTGTTTTAGCTTTCTCAACGGCTTCTTCGATTGTACCTACCATATAGAACGCCTGTTCAGGAAGGTCATCGTGTTTACCTTCGATGATTTCTTTGAAGCCTCTGATTGTATCTTCAAGTTTTACGTATTTGCCCGGAATACCTGAGAATTGTTCAGCTACCGAGAACGGTTGAGACAAGAATCTCTGTATCTTTCTTGCTCTTGTTACGGTTTCTTTATCTTCCTCTGATAATTCATCCATACCTAAGATTGCGATAATATCTTGCAATTCTTTGTATTTTTGCAGGATTTCAAGAACCTTACGTGTAGTGTTGTAATGTTCTTCACCTACGATATTCGGATCTAATACTCTAGAGCTTGATGCTAACGGATCAACAGCAGGATAAATACCTAACTGAGAAATCTGTCTTGATAATACCGTTGATGCATCAAGGTGAGAGAATGTTGTCGCAGGAGCAGGGTCAGTCAAGTCATCCGCAGGGACATATATTGCCTGTACGGAAGTGATTGAACCGTCTTTTGTTGATGTAATTCTTTCCTGCAATTCACCCATCTCTGTTGCCAATGTAGGCTGATAACCTACGGCTGACGGCATACGACCAAGTAAAGCTGAAACCTCTGAACCTGCCTGAGTAAATCTGAATATGTTATCAATGAATAACAATACATCCTGATGAGAATAGTCTCTAAAGTATTCTGCAGCTGTAAGTGCTGACAAACCTACTCTCATTCTTGCTCCCGGCGGCTCGTTCATCTGACCGTAAATAAGTGCAACTTTGTCTAATACTCCTGATGCTCTCATTTCGTTCCAAAGGTCGTTACCTTCACGTGTTCTTTCACCGACACCACCGAATACAGAAACACCTGAGTGCTCTTGCGCGATGTTGTGGATAAGTTCCATAATAAGAACCGTTTTACCGACACCGGCACCGCCAAACAACCCGATTTTACCACCTTTTTGATAAGGTTGTAAAAGGTCGATTGCCTTAATACCTGTTTCCAAAATTTCGATATCAGTATTTTGATCGGTCAATTTTGGAGATTCCCTGTGGATAGGCAGATATGTGTCTGTTTGGATATCGCCTTGTTCATCAACAGGTTGACCGATAACGTTCAAGATACGACCTAAGATAGGTTTTCCTACAGGTATCTTAATCGGTTCGCCCGTATCAACAACTTTCATACCTCTTTTTAAACCGTCAGTAGATGCCATAGCAACCGTTCTGACTTTGTTTGCACCGATTTGTTGTTGGACTTCCGCTACCAAGTTAGAGCCGTCGTCCATAGTAATATTTAGTGCGTTATATATTTCAGGTAAGTTTCCGCTCGGGAAAACTACATCGATGACAGGCCCGATTACCTGTGTAATTTGACCTTCATGTATCCCTAATTCACATTCTGCTGTAACCATATAATTACCTCTTCTTATTGTTCTATGTTCTTATTGTACGATGAAGTTATATTTTGTGCAATAACTTTTATAATAAAGACTTAACCGCAAGAAAGATAAGGATTACACCGCCTGCAATCTCAAATAATCTCTTATTAAACAGCTTTAATCCGTATGCCGACCAAAACCCGATTAAAGAATCAATAAATGTTATTAAACCTATCAAAAGTACCGAAGACAAAAGCGGACTGCCTGTCAAAAGAAGAGTTATCCCTGCCGAGAAAGCATCTATGCTCGTTGCAACACCTACAAGAAACAGTGCGGGAACGGTTACACAGAGTTTTTTTGCGGGTTCGTTCTTCATCGACTCTATAATGAAAGTAACTCCTAAATACATAAATATCAGAAATACTATCCATTTTGAATAAGGTTCAATAAAAGTTTTTATTACGTCCGCGAACAAGTAACCGAGTATTGGCATAACAGCCTGAAAAATACCTGTCGTAATTGCAAGCAAAAATGAAGAGAGTCTTTTCTTTGTCGTTATACACAACCCATAAGAAAAAGACACTATGCAAGCGTCAACGGACAATGCCACCGCCAACAGAAATATATCAGTGTAATTCATCAGACACCTCTATTTCAAACAATCTGTTCCACGGGTAGAAATACTCATTCCTTATTGGCAAATTAAGAATTTGAGATACCTTTTCTTCATAAGGTTTCATCATAGGCTGAATATTGCAAGGCTCCGTTATTTGTTGTCTTACATTAGCCTGATAAGCCCAATCATCCAAAAATCTGACCATTTCAACTTTTTTAAAGGCTTTATCATTATATGTACCCTTTTTCTCAGCATTAAATTTCACTTTTGCGCAACAAATAAGAGTTCCGAAAGTGTTTGCGCTCGTGTTCCATCCGCTGTAACCGTAGAAACCGTCATATCTGAATTTTTTGAAAAACTCTTCCATAAAATTATTATCCGCACCGTTTGCATTGCGCACATCCGCCACCATATACGGAGTTTCAGGCAGTGTTAATTCTCCCGAGAATTGTTCCGTATCCTGCTTCATAACGATTTCGCCCTGATGGTCTTTGAAATTATTTACAATTATTGTGATGTCAGGATTTTCCTCTTTTATCTCGACTCTCGCAAAATTTAATTGGTTTTGTAAAGATTTCTCAACCGATACATCCTCATAATTAGAGATTAAATTTGTACTTTCGGGCTCTGTATACTTGATATTGACGGACATATCACATTTAATTGCTCTTGAAATAAGACTCAACGGGATTTCATCCGCACCCGTGATAACTTTTCCGCCCATTTGGCTTAAGAAATCAGCTTCCATTACATTATAACCGTATTTTGCGCAATCATCCTTTGAAAAAATAAGGGTATCAAAAAAGCCTTCTTTTTGCCAATTAAGATAAATCTGATTCATCTTGAAATTACGCAATCTGGTCTGTTTATAATCTCTCAATATATCAGGCGGGATAATATTCCTGATAGGACTTTCCAGTCCTAATTTGTTTGCAAATTTATGTTTTGTATAAGAATACTCAAATATCAGTTTTCCGTACTTTGACCAATATTCTTTTTCCTCTTCGTTACAATTGTTATTTGCAATACGCATTATGCTTGAAACAGCATATATTTTAGATTTTTTTGTTTGCAAAACCTCTTTAAAATCATACATTCTGTCTCTTATATCTTCAAAAGATTCGGGACTTCTTCTTGAAGGTATCAAACCTCCGTATGCAATAGTATCAAGCGATAAAACAATCGCATCAACCTCGGGCAATTTATTCAGCCATCCGAACAAACCTACGACATCAGCATCTTTTTTAAGGCTCCCGAGCATGTGTCTCGGAGGCATTATGAGCTCTATATCATTATCGATACGGCATATTCCCTGTATAAGGTTATAACAAACAGGTCTGTTATCTATCGGTATTACGCATAATTTCATAGAAATATTATATATCAAAAATATAGGAACACTTAAAAATATCTGCCTCAAATGTACTAAAATAATGTGTCCTCATCCGAAAAGATGATTTTAGAAATATATATTTTACTAATTTATTGACTTTGCCGTAAATATCATTATAAAGATAGTGTGAAAGTATAGGTCGGGAAAAATGGTAGTTTCTTACACAAATAATTACGGATACACAGATGCCCTCTCAAGGCAACAAGTAAGTAATTTTGCCACCAACGCAGACGGCGGCGGAAACGGAGGCGGCGGCGCCTTCCTTAAAATGTTTGAAGAACGTGAGGCAGAAGATATGAAAAATGGCGAAAAAGAGTTTTCTTCTGCCGAGGGTTCTCATAATCCGCTGGATGATTTATATAAGATGAACAGCGAATATTATGCAAGCCCGAATGTCCTAAACGACTACATCAATAATTCATTGTTATTGAACACAGAGCAAGTGGCTTGTTCTAATATCACACAGCACCTTGCATTGAAAAGCTCAGTTCAGGATACACTTAAATTTCTGAATACTCAGGCTGCTAAAGATATGGTTAATTCCAAAAGACGCAGATATATAACAGCACCTAACAAACTCAAAAAGGCAACAAAACCTGAGCCTGTTCCGACAATCACAACGGATAACTTCTTTGAAACAGGAGTCGGAACTCAAAGTGCAATGAACAATCCGAATGTTAATTTCTTTATGACCAAATAACAATCGAAATTTTATATATAAAAAAAGAGGCTTATTTCTTAATAGGTCTCTTTTTTGCTTTATACAGTCAATAAATCGTTTATATCCGCATCCAAAAATTCTTTTCTGGTCTCAGATATTTCACTCATCATATCTTTGAACATTTCATAATTTTTGCTTTGTTTGAACTCTTCTTCCGTCGGAGCCTTTATATATTTAATAATATAATAGTTTTCTTCCCTGTCGGTTATTTTTACGGCGCCGATATCTTCAAACATATCAAGCATAACTTCAACAATTTGTGACGTCAGCCCCAAGAATGCGGAACTGCTGTTCAAATCAAACTTGCCGTTTTTTGCATTAGACGCATACTTAATCATGCCTGCCATTGTCTTCAAATAATCAAAATGTTCTATTTTATCGACATCATATGCCATATAATGTATTCTGTCAGGCGAAACCGTGTTTATAACTTTCTGCATAATATCAACGGTAGGCGGATAATCAAAGAACATTATCCCGTCGGAAGGTCTCAAACTGTTTCTGTTTACAATCCTCTTTGATATTTCATCATATTTTTTAAGTGACTGAACAACGGAAGTATTTTCCGCAAAAACACTGAAATCATACTTAGTCGTTTTAAGATATCCGTTAACCTTATCCAAGATATCCGTTTTCTTTCTGTTGTCGTAAAGTATTGTTTTTGACTCTTCCTGCTCTACCAAACAATCGGAATGAACATCTTTAATTATCAATTGAACGGAAGTTTTACCGTTAAAGGTGTTCAAATTAGGCGAAAAAGCAATGTCTAAAGTGTCGCCTTTTTTGAGTCCGATATCTCCGTGCGACCACCAAAGAGCACTAAACTGCATGCCGTTCTTTTGAACGGTCAGTCTCAAATGGTCTTGGGTTGAGCCAATGAGTTTTTTATCCGACAAAGTAAAGCCTAATACTGCAAACAGAGGCGGAGGATTAGACGCACCGTAAGGCTCTAACCTTGCTATATCTTTTACAAGATCTTCCGTTATATTTTCGGGTTCAATCTCTGCGTCTATGTTCAATACAGGGACGAGTTTTCTGCCCTGCATTTGGTTGTTATAAGACTCAATTAGTGCCGATTTGACCTCTTCAAAAGAGTGTTTCTCGGGCGTAAAATACACCCCCGCAGCGAGAGCATGCCCGCCAAAGCCGTCAAGTTTGTCCGAGATATTTTCTATGATATCGTGAAGGTTCAAATCTTCACAGCCTTCAACCCCGCGGGCTGAACATCTTATCTGCTTTGTATCCTCGGAATAAGTCATCAAAAATGTCGGTTTTCCGTATTTTTCGACTAAATCCGCCGCAACTATCCCGATTATTCCGATATGCCAATCTTTCTTGAATAAAACAATAATATTGTCTTTTATCTTTGACGCCATTTTTTCGGCCTCTTCAACCGTTGTTTTTTCAAGCCCTTTTCTTATATTATTGGCATCATTCATTGCCATTACGGCAACTTCTATTTCCGATTTGCTGTCACTAATCAGAAGATTTACGGCAGCATCTACGGAACCCAATCTTCCGCAGGCGTTTATTCTCGGAGCTACGCCAAAGGATATTTTATCCGCCGTTATTCCGTCTTCTATATTATTATATCCCGCAGACTCAAGCAGTCTTTTTAGTCCGTAATGCTTGCCCTGTGATATCAATTGCAGTCCTTTTATGACATAGTATCTGTTTTCTCCTACGAGCGGAACAATATCGGCAATTGTTCCGACCGCTACGTAAGGCAAAAGCGACGATACAAAATCAAGTTTATTATATTTTTCCAATATGCCAAGTGCCAGTTTAAAAGCAACCCCTACCCCCGCAAGCGAAGTCAAAGACTTTATCTCTTTTGCACTCAAGTTTTCATCCAACGCATTCGGAGCTTTCGGATTTATAATTGCATACGCGTCCGGCAAAACATCTCCCGCCTCGTGGTGGTCGGTTATTATAATATCTTTTTTGAAACTTTCTATAAATTTGACTTCCTCAACATTGGAAATCCCGCAATCGACGGTAATTATAAGTTTCGGTTTTTTACTCACCATCAACTTTACAAGCGCTTTTGTATTCAGCCCATGCCCGTCCGCTTCACGTGAAGGGATATAATAATCAAATTCCGCACCTAAGTGTCTGAACAAACGGACAAGCAGAGATGTTGAGGTTATACCGTCCGCATCAAAATCACCGTATATAAGGATTTTTTCTTTATTGTTTATTGCGGTCTCTATCCTCTCTACCGCCTTTTGCATATCACAAAACGCAGATGTCGGGATTAACTTCATCTCTAAAGGATTAAGGAAATCCTTAGCATCCTTCTTATTCACACCACGGACAGACAAAAGCCTCTCAATAAGAGGCTTTGTTTTGTCAGTATTATTTATTTTCCATTCTTTTTTTATCATTGTTTATTGATTCAGTTTTTCTAATTGCTCTCTTTGCAACTGTTCTTGTTTTAGTTCGTTTTGTCTTTTTAAGTTGTCCAGCAAATCCTGTCTGATAGGAAGACTCTTAAACTCGGGAACAGTCGTTTTCACCCCGTCAATAGTTTCGGTCTTAGTGTTTATAATCTGAGATTCTCTCTTAATCATCGGAACTTCATCTTCCGTTGTTTGTTGAGGAACTTCATTTTTTACTTCATTAACTTCTTTATTAACACTCTCTTGGTTAACTGTTGCAGGTACAACATTTTCTGCAGGTTTAACGACAGGTTCTTGTGTTGTTGCATTTTCAACGGCTGTTTCAGCCTCGTTGCTTACATTCTTAACAGCCTCCGGAACTGATGATTGAGTCTTCGTGTCAACCGTTGCAGGAGCTGTTACTGCTGTTGCTGGAGTAGCAACGGGCTCTGCAGGCTTGATATTCTGGAACGGTGTATCAACGCCTTGTATATCAGCTTTCTTTTTTGTATCAGGTGTCGTCTTTGCAACAGGAGCTGCCAAGTATGCAGGAATAGGTTCACCGCATTCCTTCAACAATATTCTCAACCCTTCTTTGAGTTGAACATCATTTTTGTTCTTAACGTCTTCCGCCGTTAACTTAACCTCATAGTCAGGCGTAATACCTTTTTTATGAATATCAGTACCGCTCGGAGTTAAGTATCTTTGGATAGTGATATTTACACCCGCGTCATCCGATAATTTGTTTATCTCTTGAACAAGTCCTTTACCAAAGGTTTGCTCACCGACTAAGATAGCTCTGCAGTTATCTTTCATCGCACCTGAGAAAATCTCACTTGCTGATGCTGAACCTTTATTAACTAATACTACAAGCGGTTTATTGGTTATTCTTACCTTAGCGGCTCTTGTTGTATCTTTGTAACCGTATCTGTCAACGGTACTAACGATACTTCCGCCCTGCAAGAACATATCGGACATCAAAATTGCATTGCTCAACAATCCACCCGGATTTGAACGCAAATCCAAGATATAACCTTTCTTGGTATTAGCGGTGCTCTTTAATATATTCAAAACCTCTGATGCAGCGTTTTTGCTGATAAAAGAACTCAATCTTATATATTGAACACTGTCAGGGATTTTTGTCTCAATAGGTGTTTTTGTAGAAACTGATTTAATTTCGATTTCGGCTCTCGTGATTGTATAAGCCTTCGGAGCCTCATCTTTTCTTTTTACAAGGATAGTAACTGGAGTACCCGCGTTACCTCTGATTTTTTCGGCAGCCTTATCGATAGTTATACCCTTTGTACTGGTGCCGTCAATCTCAAGGATTAAATCGTCCGTTTTAATTCCCGCTTTGTCGGCAGGAGAACCTTCAATCGGAGCTATGACGACAAGTTGTCCGTCTTTCATACCGATTTGGATACCGATACCTTGAAGTGAACCTTTGATTGAAGATGTTTCTTCAGAAAATTCTTTAGGATCCAAAAATCTTGTATACGGATCGTTAAGACTTGCCAACATGGTGGATATTGCAACATAGGCATCCTCTTTTGTTTTCATTTTCTTGTCATATCTGTGACGCCAAATATTCCAATCTTGTGAATTGTCGGTTTGGTCAACGTATTTGAGGTTAATCAATCTCCAAACTTCATCATACAACTGTGCCGGTGTAACCGCATACACAGCCTGTACGCCAGACATCATCATTGAAAACATTATACCTAAAGTTATTAAAAATTTCTTATTAAACAGTTTCAAAATCCTACCCCCTAATTGTTGAGATTTCACTTAATTTTATTGTAGTAACATTATACTATAAGGATATTTTTATTTCCAATAATATAACGGGTAATTTTGGTTTTTGTTCAAACGGGTAATAAAAGTTTTGTGAATAATTCGCATAATTTTGATTATGTAAAGAAAGGCACTAAGATGCTAAGGCACTAGGGCACTAAGAATCCGCTCCGCGGATACACCCCTCACCCGCCTTCGGCACCCTCTCCCACAGAGGAGAGAGGGTTAAAACCGTTGCTACAGCAACGGTTAAGATTTTGCAAAAGCAAAATCTTAAGTCTCGCCCCTATCTGTGGGAGAGACCGCAGCTGTTGCAATAAAGCAGTTACAGATGCGAGTGAGGGGGATTAATTTCAGATAATCAAAATTATCAGAACGTAATCACAAAAATCATCAAAAATCCGGTCAAATTTTGCCCTTAAATAGGCACGGTTTGACAGGCTAAAATTAAGTGTACAAAAGGCTCTAATAACTTTTGTATCAATCGGGATTAAAATGTTACAAACATGTATAATGGTGGAACATAGTAAGTGATATAGGATCTAAGGAGTGTACCTATGGAAAATTTGCTTATCTTTTCTTTCGTCTTTTATCTTTCTGTAATCTTGGTTCCAAGCGTATTAGAGCCTGACAAGAAATCAGAAACTCACGCATAATTATCTGCGTGCAAAATTTAATATTTTTAGGTTGCAATGCGGTTTGTTTTTGCCGGCATTCTTATCGGGGAGTTCATAACATTTAACACAGCGTGCTTCATATGTTTCGTCACCGCCAATCATAATGAGCGGGGAACTTTTGTCTGCGGGTTTTCCGTCGATTAAACGTTGTGTTCTTGTTGCATGCTCACATCCGCATTTCATACATACGGCATGCAATTTATCAACTGTTGTAGCGATACACATAAGCTCAGGCATAGAACCGAACGGTTCTGATTTAAAATCAAGCTCCAAGCCTGTACCGATTACTTTTTTGCCCTCATTCATAAGGGTTGAGATAACTTTTACTATATTATTATCAAAGAACTGAAGCTCGTCTATAGCGACAACTTCATCATCGGGTTTTACCTTTTGAAGGATTTGGATAGAGTGCTCAACCTTGATGGCATCAGCCCAAAGCCCGTTGCGGGATTCTATATAATCGCCATGAGTTCTGGTATCGACGACAGGTGAAAAAACTTTGATTTTTTTCTTAGCTATCACACATCTGCGTATTCTGCGTAATAACTCTTCTGTTTTTCCGCAACCCATAGGACCCGTAATCAATTCAAAACTGTATCCGTTCATATTATCTATCCACCCCAAAATTATGTATTTCTAATATTGTATAAAAACGGGGGCGTTTTATCAAGGATATTTTACACTTTGTAAATTTATATTCAACAGGGTATATATATTTTTGAAGATTATTGATATAATAAACAAGTCAATTTTTATAATGAGAAAGGAGCTAACTATGGCAGTATACGTATGTACGGTATGTAATTGGGAATATGATGAAGAAAAAGGCTACCCTGAAGAAGGCATAGCACCGGGAACAAAATTTGAAGATTTGCCTGATGATTTTGAATGTCCGATTTGCCATGTCGGAAAAGATATGTTTGAAAAAGCGTAAGCATAAGGGTAAATATAAAATATAAACTACAAAAAAGACGGGATAAAAGCCGTCTTTTTTGTTATATATTTAAAAAACTTGATTTAAAAATATGTTCATGATAAATTTAAACCAGTCGAGGTATAAACATTAGTTTGTGCATTGATAAATGGGCTGCTAGCTCAGGTGGTTAGAGCACTCTGCCGAATAAAACAATTAAGTATTGTTTTATGAGAGGCCTGATAAGGGTAAGCCCAAAATAAAAAAGATTTGAAAATTGAATAATCATGGTGTATGGGCTGCTAGCTCAGGTGGTTAGAGCGCACNNCTCAGCTGGCTAGAGCGTTCGACTGATAATCGAGAGGTCGGTGGTTCGAGTCCACTGCGGCCCACCATTAAAAAAAGATGACAGAGATGTCATCTTTTTTTGTAACAAATGAGCATCCTTGTGTGGTTAGAAAAAGATTATATCAATTTATAATGTGTTGCTCTTGCTACTCCAAGTTTTTTAAGAATATTTTTATTAACTAAGTCTGTTAAGTCACGGTTTGCTGTATCGTGGGAACAATTACAAATTTTCGCCCATTTTTTAGCGGTAAGATTACCTCCAAAATTATCCAATAATTTTGTTAAAACCTTAATTTGTCGGTCATTAAATACTTGAGATTTATTCTTTTCCCAAAATTCGGCACGCTTTATAATATCATTTAAAAGGTTTTCGGAGCTATCAATTGCAAGGATTAAATTTTCTAAAAACCATTTTAGCCATTGTGTAATATCAAGGGAATAGTGTTGAGTAATTTGTAAAATTTCATAGTAAGATTTTCTTGCTTTTTTTATTTGTGAAGACATAGAATAAAATCTGTCCGGAGTATTTTCGCTCCTTGCAAGCAACATGTCGGTCAAAGCTCTTGCTATTCTTCCGTTGCCGTCTTCAAACGGATGTATAATAACAAACCACAGATGAACTATTCCTGCTTTTATTACCATATCCGTGTCGGAGTTGTCATTTACATATTCAATCAGTTTATTCATTTCTTCGGGAACAATATCAGAATCAGGGGCTTCATAATGTATTTTTTCATGTCCCAGAGGACCGGATACGACTTGCATTTTTCCGTCCCTATCATCTCTGTATGCTCCGACTTTTATTTTATATAAACCGCTTCTTCCGTCAGGGAACATAGCGGACTGCCAAGCGAATAACCTGTCATTTGTGAGCGGTTTATCATAATTTATTGTAGCATCGGACATTGTATCGACAATACCTTGGATATCACGTTCCACATATATATCAGAACCTATATTTATTCCCAGCCTTTTAGCAACGGAAGATCGGACTTGTTCTTTGTTTAATTTAATTCCTTCTATTTCGCTTGATTTTATGACGTTTTCTGTCATAACATTCAATTTAGCTTTTTGTATATTATCAAAACCCAAGGATTGCATTTTTCCGAGCAATTTTCCTTGTTTTAATCTGACGGATGATAACAAAGGTAAAATAATACCTTTATCGTAGGTAAAATTCGGATATTCAGGATTTTGCCATATATATTTTGTCATAAATCAACGCACTTTCTGCGTATATTATACAGAATTATCTACGCAAAATCAAGATGTATTTACGCAAATTTTGCGTAGATTGAATAAAATATCTACGCATAATATATAAAATTAGCCATATTATGCTATTTTGTATTATTAAAAAATAATTAAGCTGTATTGAAAAAGGGTTAAGTGTTGTATAATATGATTAGTAAAATGCATAAATACAAGGATATGTAGAAATATAAGGAGAGAATTATGGCAAATCCTATTTTAAACGACGGGTTTACTCAAGAGCCTGCAGGCGAAAGAGTAATCAGCAGTCAACCGATGACCGTTAACGGTACATTGGATAAAACATTCCTGTTGTTCTTGTGTGCAGCATTGCCTGCAATCTACACTTGGCAACAGTTCTGCGCAGGTTTTACAGATAAAGCTTACATGCTTATGATGGTCGGTACAATCGTTGGTTTCATTCTGGCACTTGTAGTCAGCTTTACGAGAAACAAATACTTAACTCCGCTCTATGCGGTATGCGAAGGCTTATTCTTAGGTGGTGTTTCCGCTGTGTTCAACGCAGCTTATCCGGGAATAGTTTTCCAAGCGGTTATCTGCTCTCTGGCAACCATGCTCACAATGCTCGGTTTGTACAGAATAGGCGCAATAAGATGCACTGATAAATTCAGAAGTGTTATCTTTATCACAACACTTTCTATAGCGGTTATTTATCTTATTCAATGGATAGGTTCATTCTTCCATTACGCAATTCCGGGGATATTTGCATCGGGAACAGTCGGTATTGTATTCAGCCTTATCGTTGTCGGTATCGCTGCACTCAACCTGATTGTTGATTTCGATTTCATCGAAAGAGGCTCTCAATTGATGCTGCCTAAAGATTACGAATGGTACGGTGCTTTCGGACTAATGGTAACGTTGGTTTGGATGTACATCGAAATTCTGAACCTGTTGGCTAAGTTGAGAGATAACTAATGTAAAGGCACTAAGGTACTAGAACAGAAGTATATCTGTTTTGGTAAAAGTTGCACCTCACCCGCTGTTCTAATAAAAGATCCTTCGCTAATATTTCACGAAATATTTATAATTTGGGAATTTACCACTCAGGATGACATTGAAAGAACAGCTCCCTCTCCTGTGAAGAGAGGGTAACAGCTCCGCTGATGCCTTTACACAGACGAACTAAATAACGGAAAAGAGCTTGCTTTATCGCGTCGCAAGCTCTTTTTATATATAAAATGTAATATTATTCTTTATTTTGATTAGTCGGCAGTTTCGGCGATTTCATCCATAACACCGCCTGCATAGAAGTCTTTTTCTTCTGCAGCTGCCATTTTTTCTAAGTTTTGGTTAGCTTCATTTATTCTTTGTGCTCTTGCAGTTCCTCTGTCTAAGAATTTCAAGCTGCCTTTTTTATGAATCAAACCTTGTGCCGTTACATAGTTCTTGATTGCAGTATCGGCGTTTGAATCTACAACTTCTGCAACGAGCGCATCTCTGTGGTTTGCTTTTCTTACGATTGTATTAACCGGATTGTCTTTTTCCTGTTCAATCTTTTCGTTTAATTTATTCCAAAATTTATCAAATCTCTTAGGTGATAACCCCATTGTTTGTTTCTTTATAACTGACTTTGCGGAATTGTCTATTAAAACTGCCATTCCGAAGTTTGGTTGATTTCCTCTTACGCTTACATCCATTATATATTTCTCCTTAGCTAGATTTTCTTTATAGTGTATTAATTACCCTAAAAAAATATTTTGCTGTTTTTGAGAAAATATTTAAGAAATATTACAAGGAGTAAATATTTTTTATTTATAAAATTGTTTTCTCAACTAATCGCTGTAATATTGGTTTCTGTCGCGTTTTTTAGGCAGTTCATAAGTGGCTGTTCTGTCCTGTTCGCTACCGTATAATAATGCCCCGTGAACAAGTTTATTTTTTGCTTTCGTCTGAATAGCTTTCAAATTAGTTTCTTTCAAATACACATCAACCAATACTTTGTTCATTCTCGGGGAAACATTTATTATCCTAAACGCGTTCGGGTAAGTGACCATTGACGGTGTACAGATGTACAAAACATTGCTTTCCTGAAAAATTCTTGTTGCATGGTAATGCCCGGAACATACAATAATAGGATTGTCATATTTTTTCAGTAAAAGTTTTACTTCATAACTGTTTAACAGCCTGTGGCTTTCGCTCGGGAACGGCTCAACAACAGGGACATGAGTAAATATTATAACAACATCGCCTTTTGAGTTATCAAGCTCATCTTTTAGCCAGCTTAACTCCTCCTCCGATACTTCTCCCTGAGATGTTCTCTTTGAATCAATAATCGTATCAAGCGCGATTACCTTATACCCCTTCTTCGGAGTGAAAGAATAATAAGGGGTTCTGTAGCAGAAGTTTTTGTTGTGTCCGTTTATAATATCAAAAAACATTTGTTTTGAGAGCTCCCCGCCATAAGCGACATCATGGTTTCCGTATATGGCATACCAAGGCGATGTCAGCATATTTGCGTGTTTTATAAAGCACATAAGTTCATTTTTGAGCGGTTTATTTATCATATCGCCCGTGAACATTACAAAATCAACATCAGGGGTTTTATTAACCTGCGATATAGCGTCGTCCAAAAGCTCCTGAGTAGAGGTTAAAACCTTATAAGAAGTGTCTTGTTCAAATGTTGATAAATGAACATCACTAATCTGCGCAAATCTTAGATTGGCGGAATTGGCATCACAGCCTTGAACTCCCATAATACAACCGATTACTATTAGAGCCAGCGCCAATAATTTGACGGCATGATTTTTTATAATATTCATTACTTAAATACGCTTTCTATTTCTAACTTGGTTTGTCCGACACCCTGCACATCATTGGTCAAATCGTATATTTTTAATTTTTCAAGATACAATTCTTTTACCTTCGGGAATTTTTCAATACCTTTGTTTAAAACAAGAATTGCGGAGTTTTTGCTCTCGGTATCAAACATAATCCCGCTTAAATCGATATAATCCTGACTCGTTGCAGGCTGATAATTCTTAACCAATGACATATATCTTGTGTAGCTTGAATTATCTTTCAAAGTGTTATAAACCTGTGCCAGATTATAATAATATATAACCCTGTTTTCAGGCATTGTAATAGCTTTGTTAATGTTTATAATAGCTTTGTTAAAATCATGCAAGTGGTAATAGCACATACCTATGTAGTTATATATCTCTGACGTACTCGCGGAAGATAATGAACTCAAAAATGCATCCAAGGCATCTTGTATATCTTCACTTTGGTAATCAATCTTGCCGAGGAGTTCTCTGTACTCTCTGCAATTGTTCATCAAAATGGCTTTATAGATATATTCTTTAGCTTTCGGATAATCATTCATCAAATAATAATTATTCGCCATCATATACAACGGGTAGTCGTCTTTTTGGTTTGATTTCCAATAATAGTTTAACGTAGCGTTAGCACCCGCCAAATCCATTGCGGAAGCTCTTGCCTGCGCTATTTTGAAATATGCAAGGCTGTAGTCAGGCTTTAGCTGTACGGCTTCTCTGTAATATATCAAAGCGTTTGTATAATCTGTTGCATCATTATAATAATCGCCTAATAATATCTGGGCGCAAAAATCTTTCGGATTAGCCGTTTTTGCAACCATCAGAGTATCATAACATTTTTTGTTGTTACCCATTTGCTTATAAACCTGTGAAAGGTTATCCAAAGGGATTGTAAAAGTCTTATTTAAGTCGTTTGATTTTTGGAAAGCGGATATTGCCTCATCCAATTTATATTCTGCCCAATATACAAGCCCTAATGTATTATAGGCCCTGAAATTACTCGGGTTTGATTTTACGGAGGCTTTCAAATTGCTCTCTGCGGAAGAGTAATCTTTCATTCTGTAACACGCCAAACCTTTTCTGTAAGACGCGTCAGAATCCGCATTGCCCATCGTCACATACGGAACATCAAATATCAAAGGTTTATTTATATTAGGGATTTTTCTTGTTGCATTAGGAGGCGTTAATTTAACCTTCAAACCGAGTGCGTCCAAGTTATCCGCATCAACTTTTAAGATTTGATCAACATACTCAAGTGCCTTTGCCGTATTGCCTTCGTTATAATAATTGCGGGCAATATCAAAGTAATCGTCCGTAAACTCATCCGCGAAACCGCAAAGAGTAACAGCCGACAAAAGCACACAAGACAATATAACCTTTTTAATCAAACTCTTCATAGTGCAATTATACTACAAGTTATATCTCAGGTAAAATATGTTGCAAACGTAACCGATATTTATTTTTTCGTACCCTTTACAAAACGTAAAAAATAGTGCATAATAATGTTAACGGAAATTAGATAACTGTCACAAAAAACGTTAACAAATTAATATTTGTTATATAGCGGAATGCTTACGGGCATTTTGCCATAGCTGTTGATTATGATATGAGAACGGAACCTCACAAACGGGGCTCCGTTCTTTATTATCAATACTTGAAAACGGCGCATGCTTAAAGTATAGTCAATACTATGGAAGGCGCATGGCAAAAAACTTTAAAATCGTTAGAGTACGATAAAATCTTAGAGGAGCTGTCACATTACGCAAAATGTGACTACTCTAAGCAGTTGTGCTTTGATTTAGAGCCGATGAAAGAGTTTTCGCAGATACAGACTATGCTCAACTACACAAAAGAAGCATATAACCTCTTAAACCTCGCTATGGATATTCCGCTCGATTTCGTCGTGAACCTGAAAGATGTCGATTTGAAACAGGAATATTTTTCCGAAACGGAACTCATAGACATAAGCAAAACCCTAAGAAGCTCAAGGCTTGTCAAAGGTTTTATGAGAGATAACACCGAAACAGATTCTCTTATGTATAATATCGGTCTTAAACTCTACACAAACAAAGACCTTGAGGACAGAATTGAAGAAACATTTGACGAAAATTATAACGTCAGACACGATGCGACTCCGACTTTGAGCGGGCTTTATTCTTCTCTGCGTGAGACCGAAAGCGCGATAAAAGAAACCGTAACAGGGCTGTTAAATAACCCCGATTTTAACAAACATTTGCAAGAACAGATTTATACAATAAGAGACGACAGAGTCGTTTTTCAGGTAAAAGCTCCTTCTAAAAATAAGGTTCAAGGTATCGTCCACGATGTGTCCGCAACAAACAAGACCTTCTACATAGAACCCGTCCAGATTGTACCTCTGAATAACAAAGTAAGAGAAGTAAACTCCAAAATCCACGGAGAAATAATAAATATCCTTATATCCTTAACCAGAGAGATAAAATCTAACCTTGAGGATATAAAAACAAGTATAAAACTGTTGGGCGAAATAGATTTTCATTTTGCAAAAGCACGTTATGCAATAAAGACCAAATCGGTCGAGCCGATATTATCGGAAAAGAAATATATAAAACTCGACGCAATGCGACATCCGCTCCTTATAGGAAGGGTAGAAAAACTCGTTGAGAACGATTTTTCCATAGGAAAGGTTTATCAATCCGTATTGATTACGGGCTCCAACACGGGCGGTAAAACGGTTGCACTAAAGACTATAGGTTTATGTATCCTGATGACTAAATCAGGCATGTTTGTACCTTGCGCCGAGGCGAAAATATACCCTTACAAAAACGTTTTCGCAGATATCGGTGACGACCAGAATATATTGCAGAATTTGTCAACGTTCTCATCACATATGACAAATATTATAAACATTCTGAACCTTGCAAACTCCGATACCTTTGTTCTGTTGGACGAACTCTGCGCGGGAACCGATCCCGTAGAAGGGGCAGTGTTAGCGGAAGTAATCCTAAAGAGATTAAAAACATTATCCGTTCAATCAGTCATAACTACCCACTACGGGGAATTAAAATCGCTTGAATATACAGACAGCTACTTTAAAAACGCAAGTGTTGAATTTGATACGGAAACGCTGTCCCCGACATACAAACTTGTTATCGGCATTCCGGGGCTCAGTAACGCAATAGCGGTCAGTGCAAACTTGGGACTTGATAAAAGTTTAATTAAACAAGCACAAGACCTCTTACACAACAAAAAAGATAATTCGCTTGAGGTTGTGGAAAAATTGCAGGATACGCACCACCAACTGACACAAAACCTCAAGAGTGCGGAAGAGGCAAACTCCGAGGCTGTCGAGATAAAGAAAAAATACGAAAAAGAAATGACGGACTTGAAGAAAAACAAGAATAAAACGATTAAACATCTCAAAAACAGGTTTGACGGTGAAATAGACGATGCAAAAGCCGAAATCAAAAAGATTTTGAATGAACTTCGTCATAACCAATCCGAAAAGATTGCAAGACGGTCATATCTGAGAATAGCAAACCTTGAGAAGAAATTCCGCGGGGATTTGAACCAATTTGAAGAGAGCGAAAAATACAGCGAAATAAATTGGAAAAA
Organism: Cyanobacteria bacterium UBA7753; assembly: GCA_002481545.1. GTDB lineage: Bacteria > Cyanobacteriota > Vampirovibrionia > Gastranaerophilales > Gastranaerophilaceae > UBA2883. The sequence goes on from DLEF01000073.1 coordinate 19,628, forward strand.
TGCAAAAATTCACGATCGTTGTATCGTCAAGGGGTTAAATCAGGAGGTTGAACTATTGAGCCTGCCTGACAAAAACGACAATGTCTTTGTTATGATGGGAAACATCAAAACAAAGATGAAGAAAGACAAATTAGCCGTTTACAATAAAGATTTGATTAAAAAGACGGTATTTAAGCCTGTTAAACCCGCGACAACAAATTTTGAATTAAAGAGATATTCAATGTCTCAAACCTTGGATTTGAGAGGGTACAGAGTAGAGGAAGCATTAGACGAACTTGAGGCATTTTTGGACAAGGCAAGCCTTGTAAACCTCACCCCTGTATACATTATCCACGGGCATGGAACCGGGGCTTTAAAATCAGCAGTGCGTGATTTTGTGGCACATTCGCCATATGTTGCGAAATACAGAGTCGGCGAAGCTGCCGAAGGCGGAGACGGAGTTTGTGTCGTTGATATAAATTAGGACAATTATAATCGGTGCAAAAATTTGCGCCCTACAATTACAAACTTATAATTTCTACAAATAAAACTCATTGTAACAATTTCTTAATATATTATAGCAAATATAGAAAAATCTGATACGATAAAATAAATTAAACATTTAATGAATTTGCCCCGACAAATACATTTACGAAGAGAGAGCGGAATTATTAATTCTGTGGTAGTTTTGCTCATTACAGATACCCTACACAGAAAGAAAAGTGAGTTTAATTATGGATTTTTTATCAGCAAACGTATCAAACATTAATATGGATGATGAACTAACAAGGCACGAACTATACAAATATCTAAGTTGGCTTGTCTATTATGACTTCAGATTAGATGATGAATTTGAAATTATAGACGAAAAACATGAATGGGGATATGATGCTTATGCAATAAGAGTTAACGATTATATTATCATTGTAAATAAAGGTACTGAATTAGAACTAAATCCAATAAATGCAGATCCTATTGATTTTATAAATGACGGTCAAATGTTAATCAATAAAATCCCGACAGAATATCAACAAGCTCTTGATTTCTTCGACGTATTAAGAGATAAGTATGAAGATTACAAATTCGTATCAACAGGACTTTCATTAGGCGGAAGTCTTACAGAGATAACTGCAATAATGCGAGAATGTGATGAAGCCGTTGCATTTAATCCTTTTGGAGTAAAACATCAAGACAAGGTCGAAAATTTTATAGCAACAGAGGGTATCAAAACCCCTTTAAATAGAATTATAAATTACAACATAAATCAAGATGTAATAATATCAGGCGCAAATATAGAGGATGAAGTAGGAGTTATATATACTCTTGATAGAGCAAATGACAAAAATCCTCATCTGCTGGAATCTTTTCCTGATTTATCTACAAGAAAATTAGAAGAAGATATACAACCTCAGGAATGGAAGAAAGACTTACATAATTTAATTGACCCCCTAACAGAATCTGTAAAAAACAATATTAATATATCAATAGATTCATCCAAAGAATTAAAATCCATGATAGAGAATTTTATTGATAAATTTATTGATTTTTGTCAAAAAAATTTATATGACAAACACAACCGTATAAAAACAATAGAAAAACTTTTTAAAGAATATACCAACCATGCAGAAAGCCAATCCCTCCGTATAAATCATAAAAGTTCATCATATACACAATGTGCAGGAACATACCCGGTTAACGGATATACACGTAGCGATGGAACGGAAGTATCAGGATATATGAGGACATGTGGGGCAAAACACAACAGGCTAAAATAATTCAGTTTACTTCAATTTAAAAAAGGGAATAAAAATATTTTTATTCCCTTTTAGGTTATATTCTAAATTCAGAACAAATCATAATTATTGTCATAATTATTGCATATAAAAACCAACCAATATAAATACAAACAGCAAAAATAGCACAAAATATAAATCGAATAAAATTAAATATAAATGTTATTAATTTACATAAAAATATTATCGGAAACTTTATAATCTTATTTAAAGGCGATGGTACAATATTTATCGGAGATAAAATAGTTGCTATGTGAGTATTAATTATTGTCATCATTTGAATCGATATTGTTAAAACTTCATATATCGCAAATAACATTGTTAACAGATTTAGATATATAGCTAATAATGTAATAATAAATAATATAAAATTAATGAATTTAT